>JAQCLD010000096.1 GCA_027592785.1 Acidobacteriota bacterium | reverse complement strand
CCGGCGCCTTCCGACGCCTTCACTCCGCCGCTTTGTGGTCTAGTTTTGCAGTGCCGTTCTCACCTCGGCGCTTCTAAGCGCGCACGGCTATTTGCCGCAGCCGGTGATTCACGATGATTTCAGTAACTTGCTCGCCTCCGATACTTTCGCAAGCGGACGGCTGACGAACCCTGCCCATCCGCTCTGGCAGCACTTCGAGAGCACGCACATCATCCAGCAGCCGACCTATATGTCGCAGTATCCGCCAGGCAACGGCCTCATGCTGGCCGTCGGGCAGGCGCTGTTCGGCACGCCGATAGTCGGCGTGTGGCTGTCGATGGGACTCGCTGCCGCAGTGATCGCCTGGATGTTGCGCGGCTGGCTGCCGCCCTATTGGGCGCTGCTCGGCGCCGTGATCGCGGCATGTCGCTTCTCTCCGAGTTGGGGCGAAATGTACACAGGCGGAGCTCTGGCGGCGTGCGGCGGCGCGCTGCTGATCGGCGCGGTGCAGCGCTTGATCGGATCCCCGCGCCCTCGATACGCGATATTGGCTGCTGCCGGGGCAGTCATCCTGGCAAACACTCGGCCGTACGAGGGTCTGGCGGTTGCAGTCGTGTGTTCGGTGTTTCTAGCGGCTTCGCGGCCGACGCTGAAGACCGCACTGACCCGGATCATCGCCCCCGCGCTGCTCGTACTGTTGCCGGCGGCGGTATGGATGGGCTACTACAACCAACGGATCACAGGGGACCCATTGGTGCTGCCCTATCAGTTACACGACGCGACTTACGCGGCGAACCCGTTGTTCTTGTGGCAATCGGACCTGGAGCGGATCCCGGACTATCGGCATCAGTCCATGCGCGATTACTACCAGGGGTGGGAGCGCCCACGCTATCTGCGCAAGCGGGAATTCCTCGGGTTCAACAGTTCGTTGGTGACGAAGATCTACGTGTTCTCGCGCTTCTACATCGGACCGACGTTGCTGATCCCGGCGCTGCTCATGGTTTTCTGGCGACGCGGTTCAGGGATGGCTATGCCGGGAATCGCCGTGGCCGCGGTGCTGTTGGCGCTCACGCAAGCGCTCTACCTGCACCCGCACTATGTTGCTCCAGCGGCGGGCGCAATGATCCTGTTGGCGGTACAAGGGATGCGGCGACTGCGCTTGTGGCGGCCGCGGGGACGGCCGGTTGGCGCAGCGTTCACCGCAGGGATCGTCGGCGTTTCGCTGCTGTACTTGCTGGCGCCGCTGAGCGGGGTGCTGACCGGACCGGGCCGCGACCCAACACCGCGAACGAATATCATCAGGCAACTCCAAGAGCAGGGCGGCGAGCATCTGGTTTTGGTTCGCTACCCGCCAGGCCACAGCAGCCACGAGGAGTGGGTCTACAATCGGGCGAACATCGATCAAGCCCAGGTCGTCTGGGCGCGCGAGCTCGACCCTCGATCGAACCGCCGCCTGGCAGCCTACTGTAGCGGTCGCCGATTCTGGCGGCTGGCACTACCGGGGGCGAAGATTGTTGAAGTCGAGCTGTCCTCGCTGCTCTCGGCGGGCGTGGACTAGGCCGCGATCCGCATCGAGCACAGCAGAGGGCAGGTGTCGTTGCCCACTACAGGTGCTCCGGTTGAGACTATACTGCGACCACGTCGAGGCTGGCACATTGGAACTGGCGGTGGATGAGCCCCGAGGTGGAGGTCTGCGAATCATGTTCGAAGGTTTCTTAGGGAATAACAGGCGTTTGGTGCGTTGCGTTGTCGGTGCCATTGTTTGCGTGTCGGCGCTGCCGCTGAACGCTCAGGCGCCCCTTGAGCAAACGGTGAGGCCATTCGTCGAGCGCAACTGCGTAAAGTGCCACAACGCCGCGCTCACCATGGGGAACATCGACTTTGAGCAACTGCTCGCCTCGCGGGACTCGCTTGTGCGGCAGCGAGCTGTTTGGGAGACAGTCAGCTACGTCCTGCGGGTCAAACAGATGCCGCCGGCGGGGCAGCAGGTCCCACCGGAGACGGATGTGGCCGCAGTGATCGAGGCGGTTAGCCAAGAGCTCGGCAGGGCCGCGGCCGAGGCGGCGACTGCGAAGGCTCTTGCGGGCCCGGCGACGCCCGACTGGCTAACCTTCGGTTACGATCCGGAACGCACGGGTTGGGCGCGAGCGGAAACGACGCTCACCGAGCAAAACGTCAGCGGGCTCAAGCTGCTGTGGAAGGCGCAACTCGACGCCATTCCCAACCCGATCAACTATCACTCGACGATCACGGCTCCGCTAGTGGTGGAAAACGTCCAGACGCGACAGGGGCCGAAGACGTTGGTCTTAGTAGCTGGCGCGAACAATAGCGTTTACGCCATTGACAACGAGAGCGGGACGCTCTTGTGGAAAAAAGAATTCCCCAATACCGAGACGCCGCGGATTCCCGACAGGCGCAGCTGTCCGAACACGCTGAATGCGACGCCGGTGATCGACAAGGCGAAGGGGACCATCTACTTTCTTGCCAGTGACGGCAAGGTGCGGGGTCTGAGTTTGGCGGACGGAGAACTGAATTTCCCGCCGACCAGGATGTTCCCGTCTTACTCGAGGAATTTCAGCCTGAACCTGATCGACGGGATGCTCTATGCCGGGGCGGCTCGTGGATGCGGCGGGGTCGCGTCGCAGATTGCGGCCATGGACGTCGACGACCCCGAGCAGCGGGTGTCGCACTTCTTTCCCAGTCCTGGGAAAGGCTCGGGACCGTGGGGCCGCGGGGGGATCGTGAAGAGCCCGAGCGGAGTGCTGGCGCAAACCGCTGACGGCACCTACGATCCGGCCGCCGGTAGATTCGGCGAAACCATTCTGGGCTTCACGCCCGACATGCTGCTGACGGATTCGTACACACCGGCCAATGCGGACTACCTCAACATGAAGGACTTGGATCTGGGGTCCGGCACGCCGATCACTTTCCCCTTTGGCGGACGGAACTTGATCGCGGCGTCGGCCAAAGAAGGAGTGATCTATCTGCTCGACGCGGATAGTTTGGGCGGAGCGGATCATCGCACGCCGCTCTATCTTTCGCCTCGCTACGGCAATGACATCGTCAAGTTTGGATTCAACGGCGTGTGGGGCGCGATGGCCACTTGGGTGGACGCACAGGGACAACGCTGGTTGATGGTTCCCATGTTGGGGCCTCTCGCCAAGGATACGGTGGGCAGCTTCAAGACCGTGCATGGATCGGTCGTAAATGGGAGCGTGATGGCATTCACCGTTCAGCTGCAAGACGACAAGCCGGTACTTGTGCCGGAATGGATGTCGGGCGACCTCGATTTGCCGGGCTCGCCGATTATCGCCAACGGCATGGTGTTCGTTTTGGCGAACGGCGAGCGAGCGTCGGACGCGTTTCGGGCCCCCGCAAGGAATAACGCCACGCCGAGGCCGCCGCCGCAAGAGCGGCGTCTTCCGCTGATCGAGGTCGATCCTGATCAGCCCGGCTTTGAGCGAGATGCGGCTTGGCGGGCCGCGCAGCTCGGCGACGGCGGGCAGGTCAACGGCCAACGGTACTCGGGCGGGCGCGACGTCACGCACGCCATCCTTTACGCGCTGGATGCCCAGACCGGCGCTGAGCTCTACACGAGCGGCGGTGCGATCGATAGTTGGAACCACTATGGCTCCCTGGCGGTCATGAGAGGGCGCGTGTATCTGAGCACCTATGACGCCCGGGTCTACGCCTTTGGGTTGGGCGACAAACTGGAGTAGGGCCGGAATGCCCCGCTCGTCAGCAAATGAAATCGAAGCGTCCAGTTAGCGGCGCCGCGCGACGGCGCAGCGCGCATGCTACGGGGGTGTATGATGACGGGGCTTTTATTGGGTGCGCGGAGGTCTTGAAATGAACCGAAAAAGATTTGCTGGAGTGGCTGCCGCTCTGTGTTTGGTACTGCTCACCGCAGCGCCTGCTTTCTGCCAGACGGAATCGCCGAGTTGGACCTTTCGACAGGGAGAAGCTGACCCCGGGGGGCGTGCGATCGTTGCTCCCGATGGGACGGTTCTCGGCGTGCCGCCCCGCACGGGCGGCGGTAATCAGCTTGCCTCTTGCAGTGAAGATGTCGCCAAGTTGTGCGCAGACCGCAACGGTTTTGCCGCGCGCGGCTGCCTGGCGGAGAACGAGGGGAAGCTCTCGAACGACTGCCGGGCCGAGTTGAAGGCGACGGAGCCGATGGTTCCGGGTTGTGCGGGCTCGCCCATTTGCGGCAGTAACCTGGGCGGGACGCGCCGGGACGTACAGCACGTCTATTGGGAGCAGACTCTGGGTTACACTTTCGAGTACCCGTTCCCATTGCCGCAGGGCGGCGGCGGGGTGAGCGCGGTGGCCATGGACTCGAAAGAGAACCTTTGGGTCTTCCAACGCAACGCGGCAGGCGACCCGCAACTGTTCAAGTTCACCAAGGACGGCAAGTTGTTGTTCAGCGTCGGCGACGACGTCATCAAGCACCAAGAGAAGGCGCATGGCATGAAGGTCGACGCCGAAGATAACGTCTGGATTTGCGATGCGACGGCCGCGACGATCAAGAAGCTGAGCCCAGACGGCAAGCTGCTGATGACCCTCGGCACGTATGGCGAGAGAGGGGATTGGGTGGAGTCGAAAGGCCAAAGACTGCTGTGGCAGCCGCTCGATCTCGCCTTCGCGCCGAACGGCGACATCTATATCGCCGAGGGCCACGGCAACGAGAGCCCCAATGATACCGGGCGGTCGGCGACCAATAACGTCGGGGCTGCGCGCGTTATCCACCTCAACAAAGACGGCAAGTTTATCAACCAGTGGTACGGCAATAGCTACGGCCAGGGAAAGTTCAACATGGTCCATGGCATCGGCGTCTATCCGCGCAACGGCGACGTTTGGCTGGGCGACCGCGAAGACTACCGACTGGTCGTCTACGACCGCCACGGCCAGTTCGTCAAGACGCTGCAGATGATCAACATCACTTGCGACATCTACTTTGATCCGAACGGACAACTCTGGGTGGCGTCGGGCCAAGACGGCCAGATATTAAAGGTCGACCGCGACGGTAATGTTTTGGGCGCGATCGGCAACGGGTCGGGACTAGGGCACGGCCAGTTTATCGAGACGACTTACATGGCCATGGATTCGGAAGGCAATCTGTACTCAGGCGATACGAGCGTGGGCCGCGTGACAAAGTTGGTTGCGCCGAAGAGGTGAAGGGGCGGAGGTTGTGCGCTAGGTTCGTGGACAGTCAAGAGGAGCGCCCACTGACTAGACCAGGACGGTGAAGCTGGTTTCGTCGCGGACGACGGGACGATAGAGCGTGTCGCGCTCGACCGGCGTGCGGCCAGCTTCGCGGATGAGGCGCAGCAGGCTTTCGCGGTGGAGGGTTTGTTCCACCGTGGCCCCGGCGTCGTGGTAAATCTTCTCTTCGACGACGGTGCCGTCGAGATCGTCGGCTCCGAAGCGTTGGGCGACTTGAGCGATCTTGGGCGTCATCATCACCCAATACGACTTGATGTGCGGAAAGTTGTCGAGCATCAGCCGCGAGACGGCGATGTTCTTGAGGTCATCGAATCCGGTGGTCGTCCGCAGATGATGCATCGGCGTGTTCTCGGGGTGAAACGCCAGCGGGATGAACGTTTGGAAGCCGCCGGTCTCGTCCTGCAGTTCGCGTAGACGCACCAGGTGGTCGACGCGGTCCTCTTCGGTCTCGACGTGTCCGTAGAGCATGGTGGCATTGGACTTGAGGCCGAGCTTGTGCGCGATACGCGCGGTGTCGATCCATTCGTTGCCGTCGATCTTGTGGTCGCAGATGATGCGGCGCACGCGTTCGGAGAAGATTTCAGCTCCGCCGCCAGGCAGCGAATCGACGCCGGATTCCTTCATGCGGCGCAGGCACTCTTCGATGGTGAGCTTGCCGCGGCGGGCGAGGTAGCCGACCTCGACCATGGTCAGCGCCTTGATGTGGACTTTGGGGAAACGTTCCTTGAGTCCCGCGATCATTTGGCAGTACCACTCGAAATCGAGTTCGGGGTGCAAGCCGCCGACGATGTGGAACTCGGAAACCGCCTCGGTATAGCCCTCGCCGGCGCGCTTCCAGACGTCTTCGAGAGACATCTGATAGGCGGCGGGGTGGCGCTTTTGGCGTCCGAAGGCGCAGAGCTTGCAGGCCGCGACGCAGACGTTGGTCGGGTTGATGTGCCGATTGACGTTGTAGTAGGTCGTATCGCCGTGCAGCCGCTCGCGCACGATGTTGGCCAGGTAGCCGAGACCAAGCAGGTCGTGGGAGCGGTAGAGCGCGAGGCCGTCGTCGAAACTGAGGCGCTGCTCGGCGGTCACCTTGTCGGCGATCGGGCGAAGCTTCGGGTCGTCGAAATGCGGCGTCATCGCTGGTTTCCCGGAAGCATCAGGATATCACGGGCGCTTGGGAACGCCGGACTTACGGTAGTGTCCTGTGTACGACCGCGTTTGCCCCTCGCACATTGCACGCCGGAACCTAACGATGCGGATGCATGATTCGCCGCCTCACACGGCTGACGAATGCCTTCAGCAAGAAGTGGGAGAACCTGTGGGCGGCGCTGTGCTTGCACTTTGCCGACTACAGCTTCTGCCGGATTCACCGGAGTTTGAGGGTGACGCCCGCGATGGAATCGGGGATTACGGATCGGGTTTGGACGCTCTCCGACCTGCTAAGTCATTGAAAACAAGTAACTCTCTCGAAATGCTCAACGTTGAGCCGCCAGCGTCGGAAAGACACTGTATCGACTGCGTAGGTGCATGGCGCTACATTAACGATGCGATGGCTGAATCGCTCAAAAGCCAGGGGTCTGTGACCTACACCATCTCCCTCCCGGCTTGGCTGAGGAGAGATGGGCGTCAATGGATCGCCCGTTGCCCGTCCGTTGATGTTCTCACTCAGGCAACAACCAAGGTCGCCGCAAAGAACGCCCTCAAAGAAGCCGTTTTGGCTTGGTTTGAATCGTGCATTGATCGCGGCGTCCTAGAGGAAGCGCTATTCGAAGTAGGCTTCAAGAAAGCTAAGAAGGGCGTCCAGCCGCTTCTTGGTGCTGGGCGTGTGGCGGTCCAACGGAAGCCTACAACGAAGGACGAGATTTCCAAAATAGAAGTGTCGATCCCTGCGTTTATCGCTGCCCGAATGTCAAACAGCAGCAGGCCTGCGACCTGTTGACTGGAAGGAACTCAAGGCAGTTGTGAGTCTGAAGGCTGCGTCTTCGACCGCCAGAAGGGCGACCACTACATCATGACAAAGTCGGGCCTAGCCCGGCCTGTCGTCATTCCACGCAAAAAGGGTTTGAAAGAAGACATCGTTCTATCGGTTGGGCGAACGCTCGGTCTGGATCGCAAGGGAATCCTCGACCGCCTGGATAAGTCCAAGGGCAAGTAATTCCCAGCAACGCAGGAAGTAGGACACCACCGGACTTAGCGCACTAGGTCCCGATCCGGGTAAGGCCGGCTGAAGAACAGGTCCTGTCCCGTCTGCAGATCGCGGCCATAGAGCAAGCGAATGCCGAAGGCGCCAAATAGCCGCAGTTCCAATTGAACGCCGGCGGCGAGTTGTGTGCGCGGGTCGCCGAATTCGCCGCGGCTGTCGCGGACGACGCCGGCATCGAAGAAGGGGCCTGCGCGGATCTCAGCCAGGGAGAAGTGCGCGACGCGGCGGGTCAGGTCGGTGGAGGAGAGCCAGTAGCGGTCCCCGACGGGCGCGGAGCCTTTGCGGCCGTCCTGGTCGTTGCGGATGCCGCGAAAAACGAGGTCGTTGTCGCGCTCGACGCCCAGGATGTATAACTCGTCGAAGGGCGCCTTACCGGGAAGCGCGCCAGCGGAGAGGCGCGTATTGAAGTTCCAATTCCTGCCCGAAGACCAGCGCAGTTGAGCAGCTGTTTCCACACGCCCGTAAAGCGTCCCTTCGTCGTCGGCGACGCTGCCGAGTCCGACGCGGGCCTCTGTGGTGACGGTGATGCGGCGCGCAGGGAGGTACAGGGGCGTCCAGTTGAAATTGACGTCCGCACGAGCGCCTGCGGCATCGGGCATGAGCACCCCCTCCGTCGCCTCACCACGGAACGAGCGGACCACGGCGGCGGCTTCAGCGCCCCAGCGGAACGAGCCGTTGACCACCGAGTCGAAGCCGGCCCCGGCTTCGACCTTTTGTAGGCGAAAGTTCGGAAGGTCCGCGATGCGCCGAGTCAAATCCCATCGCTCTTCGCGGGCGTCGCCGAAGACCCGCCAGCGATAGCGAGCTTCGCTGGCCAAAGGACGCGAGTAGACGACGTTCGCGCGCCGGCGGTAGGGGTCCCAACGGGCGATGGCGTGCAGACTCGAAGCGTTGCCGCCGCCGTTGTCGTGTTCGACAAAAACCGTCCGGTAAGGCAATCCTCGTGAGGATCGGATGAGCGCGCGCCAGGGGGCGCCAAACAAGCCGCTTCGTTCGGTCCCCCTCATGCGCAGCTTGTAGCCATCGCCGGGCGGCTCGGGCACCAGGTCAAAATTGGAGCCGGCAAAGGCGTCCAGCAAGTTCAGTCGGGCTCGGCTCGTTCTCAGTTCGCTGAGTTTCAGGGTTGTGCTCGGCGCGAAGGTCAGCGCGCGGTCGAGCAATACGGCGTCGGTGCGCAGCCTGGGCGGCATCTCGACGGAAGAAAGGTGCGGCTGGCCGATGCGATTCCACTGGGCCAGAGCGGCGTCGAGATTGGAGTCGAGCAGGTAGAGTGAGCCGAGGAAGTTGCGGGCGTACTCATCGTCGGGCGCGAGCTGGAGGGCGCGGCGCAGCAGTTTTCGGGATTGGCGGTAATTCTCTAGCCGGTAAGAGACGCCGGCAAGCTCTGTGGGAAAGCGCGGGTCTTGGGGCGCAAGGGACTGGCCCAGGCGCAGCGCTTGCTCTGCTTGCCCCCAGCGGTCAAGGCGGGCCAGCGACATGCCGCGCAGGAACAGCGTGTCGGCGTCGCGCGGATTGCGGTCGGTTGCGGCGATGACATCGGCGTATTGGCCCGCTGAGTAGAGCTGTGCGAGATCCGCTTGGGCGTAGAGCCCTGCGGAGAACGCAGCGAGGAGGAGAACAAAGCGCACGGCGATTCTAGTTGGCTGAACCGGGAACCGCGAGCAGCGTCCAGTTGTCCGTGGCGGCCCAGGATGCGAGGAAATCTCGACGGTCGTAACGGGCCAGCTTCTTGCGGGCGGGGTCGTTGAGCAGCACCGTGTCGGTTTCCGGGTCCAGACCGACCACAAGAGCGTAGTGCAGGGTTCCGCCGCGAGGAGGGTCGACGCAGACGATGAGCGGGCGTCCGGCAGCGAGGTGTTTTTCAAGATCAGCGTATTCGCCGCGAAAGATGAAGGTGCGCAGCCCGGCGTCTTCGAGCAGGGCTTCAAGCGCTTGGCCGGTCGTACCTTTGTCTTGCTTGGAGTAGAGCTGCCGGTGGAGATCGGCTAATTTCGCGTCGGCGCCCCTGAGCGGGAATCCTTTGTCGGCCCAGTAGCGCAGCAACATGGCGGCGTTGGCGGCGCCGCAGGCGCGGTCGGTTTGCTTGACGAAAGGAACGTCGATCCACAGACCGGTTACCCCCGCGGCGGAAACGGCCGCCGCGAGGAGCAGGCTGAGAGCTAGCAGACGTTTCCGCACGGCGGTCCTCAGTCGAAGAAGCTAGTATTTCTGACGAGAACCACAGCCAGCACCAGCGCCAAGATGAGCAGGATGATGATGCCGCCGACGAATCCGCCGGCAACATCCTCATTCAGCTGACGCGACTGGTCGGCCAGAACCGCCAGCGTTTCGTCGTCGAGTTGCGGAATGGCTTCGCGAACTTCGCTTGCGCTGAGGCCGGCTTTCACCAGCAGTAGTTGCGCGTCCTCGCGGTCGAGAATGCGCTCCACCTCGCGAACATTGCCCTGACGCTGTAACTCCGCGGCCGCCAGTTCGAGTTGCAACTCGGCGGCGGGGATGAGGTGCTCGATTTGCTCAGCGGAAAAGCCCTTAAGCGGCGCGAAGAGAAATGCGGCCAAGGTCAAATACGCGACGGTTTGTCGGAACATGCGGCGTCGCTCCTTCGCTACGCGGCCACGATCACCAGGATCAAGACAGCGGTTCCGAGCGAAATGATGATGTAGGTCAACTGTTGATTGCTGAGGGCGCCGGCCGAGAGACCGTGCTGCGCGTCGATGGCGCGGGAGGCAAGAGCTTCGAGCGATTCGTCGTCGAGCGACGTCACCGCCCCGATCACCTCGGTTGCGTCCATGCCGGATTTGGCCAGCGCTTGCTGGGCGACGGGAGTTTCAAAGAACTTCGTTAACTCGGAGACGTTTTGCGACCGTGCTTGCTCTTTCTCGGTCAGCCGTTGGCGCACTTCGGCGACGGGCGCCAGGTGCTCGGCGGCGGAAAGAGGCACAGCGACGAGGGATAGGGAGGAGACCAATGCGCCAGCGATGATCTGCGTGATTTTCACGTAGGACTCCTTTGTTTGTGGCGACGCGGCGGGCGCGGGGTTCCGAGCCGCAGGCAATTTCTACTAGTATGACCGCCCGCGAGGCGGGTGTCAGCCTAATAGAGCTCTACTCTATAGACGCTTGAGACGGACAACTGTTTCGAGATGATAGGTCTGCGGGAAAAGATCGACGAGGGTCATCGAGTCAATCTCGTAGCCGCCGTCTAGGAGAGTCTTCAGGTCGCGGGCCAGGGTGGAGGGGTCGCAAGATACGACGTTCAGCTGGGGCGAGGCGATGCGCAGCAGCTGACGGACAACGTCCTCGCCCAGACCGGCGCGCGGAGGGTCGGTGACGATGAGGTCAACCTTTTCGTTGAAGCCGGCTAGGAACTGGTCGACGTTGAGGTGGACCGCCTTGACGTTGAGACCGGCGCGCTCGGCATTGAACTGCAGACTGCGCATGGCGGCGGCGCTCGAATCGACGCCGGCGACGCTGCTGAATTTGCGCGCTAGAGGCAATGTGACCAGGCCTACGCCGCAATAGAGATCGAGTGCAGATTCGCCTGACGCGCCTTCAATCGCGGAGGCGGCCAGGCGGTCGGTCAAGAAGCGGTTGACCTGGAAGAAGGAGCGGCTGCCCACGCGGAAGACATCGTCCTTGCACGGATAGTCGATGTGAGCGCCGGGAAGCAGTCCTTCGATGTGTTCGGCGGCCCATTCGAAAAATTCCTTGGCCAAAGGACGCTCGGAGGAGATCACGTTGAGCTGAACGTCGGATTCGTTGGTGAAGAACTCGATCTCGCGGAGAAAGTTCGGGAAGCGGCGCTCGCCGGCCATGAGCTGCAGCGCGGCATGGGCCTGGTTGAGCTTAGGCGAGTTGATCGGGCAGACGTCCGTCGGGACCAGGTTGTGGGAGCCTGCTTCGAGAAATCCCGTTTCGACTCGTGGGCCGTTCTTGGCGACCCGCAGCTGGGTGCGGTTGCGGTAGCCCCAAGGTTCAGAAGCGATACGGTCGATCGTTCCCGTCCATTCGATCTTGCCGATGCGGGCTAGCGTCTCGCGCAGGATGGCTTCCTTGTAGTCGAGCTGCCGTTCGTAGGGGATGTGCTGGTAGTTGCAGCCCCCGCATGTGCCGAAAACGGCGCACTTCGGCTCGACCCGTTCGGGAGATTGCTCGCTGAAGACGCTGGGGCGGGCGCGCACAAGCCGGCCCTTCTCGCGAACGATGTCGACGGTCAGTTTCTCGCCGGGCAGGGTAAAGGGAACGAGGACGGTCCGTCCGTCGGCGCGGGCTAGGCCTTCGCCGCCATAGACGAGTTTCTCGATTTCGATGTCGATCTGGGACACAGGTCCCAGGATAGAGGCTTATTGGGCGCGAAGGGCGTCGCGGACCTTGCGCAGAGGCCAGGTCAGAGCGCGTCCGAGGCGGACGCGGGGCAAACGGTTGATGCGTTCGAGATGTTCGCGGAGCTCACGCTCTGACTCCGATAGGTAGCGGAATTGTTGGTTGCGGCGAAGTTCCTGCAGTTCGCGAACTTGAGAAATTTCGAGCGGCTGGCCCGCGGCGACGTGTTCAGGGAAGGGGCGAGGGACGTCGTAGGTCCCGTGGCTGGGATCGGTCTGTTCGGCAGGCCGCTCAGCAGTATAGAAGTATACGGCGCCGGTGCGCCGGGTGATCCCTGTGGCGTCGTCGGGGAGCGCGATGCGCGGGAACCGGTGCCAGGAGTTTTCGGTGGTTTCGAAGATGACGGCGCGGTTGGGATGGGGGATGACGGTTTGGGTTTCGTCCTCGGACGGAGCCAGCCAGGGGTTGCGGTGCAGTTCGAGGCAGCCGCCCCAGTCGGGATCCCAACGGTCGTTCAAAAGAAGAGGATGAGATTCAGCCGGCGTTGCCAGTGCCCGTTGGTGTGGTAGTTGAAATCGACGTGGGCGTCAAGATCCTGGCCGGAGACAACTTCAGCGTGCCGCCGCCGCCGTACTCGCCGTCATAAAGCAGCTTGGGGATGCCGGTGACCGCAGACAGCCACGCGAGGAACCCGGGGTCTCGCATCAAGGCGTCGAGGTGGGCTTAGCCTGAGCCGAGCTCAGGCAAGTCCGCCCGAACGGATATGCCGCCGACCTCGCCGAACTCGTTGAGGGCGTTCTTGGTCTCGAAAGCGGGGAACTGTTGAACGAGCGATTGAAATAACGTTCGATCGAGCAGATCGTCGGCGACGAGATGGCAGAACGGTTGAGCCGTCGCGAACTGGTCGCGAAGGACGTCGCTGCGGTCGCGGACCTGCCGATTGAGCATGCCGATGCTCACCAGGATCAGCCGGCCAATGCGCCTGCCGTGACCGGCGGGAGCATGCCGCGGGCATCGTATGCAAGCTCACGCGGCTCGCCGATGATTTCAACGTCGGGATTGTTGGCGATCTCGGGCAGTAGGGCTTCGCTGATCTCGAATTCGCCCAATTCCATGCTGTTCCGAATGCGCGCGATGGAGCATTCGTAAGAGTCGAGCTTGCCGCAGGTCATGATGATCTTCTCGACGCAGGTGCGGTCGTCGGCGAAATGCGGAGGGCACATGGTGCTCAACAAAATAGACGACGTGAAGGCGTTGACCCAAGTCGCCGGGAAGTCGATTTTGCTGTAGAGCTGATCGGAGATGACGTCGCACAAGCCGATGCCGGTCGCGTTGCCGCCGCTTTCAGGCGTCAGGTCGCGAGTGAACACGCGTTGAATCTTGACGACGCCGGGCAGGGTGTTGCGACCGAGAAGCCCGCGATTGATGACCTTGGTGTCGTTGCCGGTGCCGGAGATATTCTTGCCCATCTCGTCGATGATCAGCAGGTCGATTTCGGAGAAGGGCAGGCCGGCCTTCCAGGACTTGGTTCGCTCCAGTAGGACTTCCTCTTGCTCGGCCATGCCCTGGGCGCCGAGAGCGTGAACTTCGGCGGTGTTGTGATGGGCGTCCTCGAGGATGGCCAGACCGCCGAGCATGCGACCGGTGTCGAGGACGACTTTACCGACAGCGCGGATGACCGGTTCCATGCCCAGCCGCAGAGCGAAGGCGTGATAACGCTTGGCGCCTTCCCACTTGCCCAGGCCGATGGCCATCATCTTGTGTACGCCCGATTCGAGCTTGCCTTCGAAACTGGTGTGCCACTTGACGCGGCTGAGCAGCATGACTCCGTCGGATTCGTAAGCCTGCTTGTCCATCGAGACGGCGATGCCCTCGGGCGTTTGGCCAATCTGCACGACGTCGAGCGAACTGACGACGGGAAAGCCCATGGTCGCTTCGCTGATTCCGTAGTGTTCGAGGACATGGGCCTGGCCTTCGGCACTAGCGCCGCCGTGGCTGCCCATAACCGGAATGATGAACGGCTGGCAGCCGCGCTCCTTCCAGAAGTCGACGACCGCCTTGGCCATCACGGCGATGTTGCTGATGCCGCGGCTGCCGACGCCGACGGCGATGCGCGCGCCGGGCTTGACCGCGGACGTCCAACTGGCCCCGCGCATGGCTTCGAGGGTGCCTTCACGAACATCGGGAAGGCGTCGGACAGGGAAGCGTTGACGGACCGGAATAAGCTTCTGGAGGCGCATGGGAGTGGTTCGATTATAGCTCCGAGCGGCGACTACTCCGCGGCGACGGGCTCAGGTGAAACGAGCCTCGGCGGCATCGCGGGCGGCGTAGTCGTCGGGTGCAGCGACTCGCTCGTTGATCCATTCGATGACTGCGGCATAGCCGCGGCTTTCAGGATCGTCGCCAAGATAGCCGCCGACAACGGCAAGCACGTGGAAGCCTTGCCGCAGTTGGAAGGTGAGTGTGCGGTCGACAATCTCGCCGCGAGTGACGCGCCGCACGTACTCCTCCGCGCTCAGACTGTTGGCGTAGTTGTGATAGTCCCGCAATCGAGCGCCGGCACGGATGCGCAGCAGGCCCAGTCGCTCGACAAGTGCGCGGCGCGCGGCGTAGATCGCTCTGCCGACTCCCATGCCGCGAGACTCCGGGTCCACCATGATCTCGGCGCCGTAATAAGTGCGGCCCGATGGGTTGTGGTTGGTGAACATGCCGCGGGCGGTCATATCGCGCCAGGCCGCGTCGAACTCGTAGTCATTCCAAAGGACGATCAGGCCGGCAACCATGCCTAAGAGCCGCCCAGTGGAGACCTCTTCGGCGGTGAACTGGCCTTCGGGGAACACCCGAATGTGCGACGCAAGTTGTTCCGGTCCCCAGGGCTGGACGCTGGGATAAACGCGACGGCACAGGTCTTGAATCGCCTCGAAGTCATCAGAAGTCGTTGGCCGGACTCGGACCGATAGGCTGGGCTTCATATAGTCACGATTTCGAGACTGCTGGCAAGCTGTTGCGAGCGTTCGCTGTCGACGAGCGGCAGTACCGTGCCGGATGTCCGGGCGTCGAGGATGGTGCGTAGGTTCACGTCGCCGATGACCATCATTTCCTGGTTGATATTGCCTTCGGCCAAGATGCCGTCCCGCGAAAAGGCGAAGTCGCTAGGGGTCAGGATGGAAGCCGCGCCGTAGTTCATGGCGACGGCCGGAACCGCGGGCAACGAGCCGACCGTGCAGGCGTGTACCACGTACATTTGGTTCTCAATGGCTCGGGCTTGAGCGCAGTAACGCACGCGAAGGTAGCCTTGGCGGTCGTCGGTGCAGCTGGGCACAAGCAGGATGTGGCACCCGGCGCGAGCGGCGGCGCGCACGACTTCGGGGAACTCACAGTCGTAGCAGATGGCGATGGCTATGAGACCGAACTCGGTCTTGAACGCGCGCAGTTTCGAGCGAGGCGAAACGATCCACTCCTCTTTCTCAAAGCGCGTCATATGCAGCTTGCCTTGTACGCCGACCTCGCCGGCGGGAGAAAAGAAATGACACTCGTTGTAAACGGTGTCTCCATCTTCGCCGAGCACGGGCACCGTGCCTCCGGCGATGTGGATCTTGAAGCGAATGGCCAGCTCACGCAGGAGCTCAAGGACGCGCGGGGCTTGCTGAGCTAGATGGCGCACCTGGTCGCGCATGGGCGACTTCGTATTGTTCAGCGTCAGCAGTTGCGCGCTGAAGTACTCGGGGAAGACCACGAGTCCGCAGCGATAGTCTTCGGCGGTCTCCACGAGAGCTTCCACCTGGTCGCGAAACTGCGCGAAGGTCTGCACCGGGCGCATGTAGTACTGAAGAGCGGCGATTCGGAGGTGATTCGGCAGCGCGGGCATGTAGTTCTATTGTCGCGCACCAGGGCCTGCCGACTTCTCGCGGCGCTTTCTAGAGAGGCGGATTGGGCTGCCGTCTGCCTCCGCCGACCAAGGCTAGCAGCGGCACGATTGCGAGCAGCGCTCCGGCGACGCCGAAGGCACAAGGTTCGAACCAGAGAACCCAAGCATCGTTGACGCGCACGATTTCAGGAAGCTCTTCGTCATAGAGCAGATTCACGGAATCACCTGGCGAAAGGTCCATGCCGGGGAGAGCCACGCGCACCGGGACTCCCTGCATCGTGGTGAAGGCAGCGACGGGATTGCTCTGAGCCAAGTCCGGGCCGACCGGTTCGAGCGCTACAATCTCGGCGCGAGTAGGCCAGGCGCGTTCGAGAAACAGCGACCGCGCCTGGTAATCTCGCCAGGCGATGGTCACGAGCACGCCTCCGAGCAAGCAGGAGCCGGCCACGGCAGCTGCCGCTAGCCTTTTCGACGAACGGCCGGAGATCATCACGAGATTGTATGACTTTGGCGTCGACGTGCGGCAAGCTGTGCGCTGGTAGAATCGAAGGCGACCCGTTCTCGGGGGCCCTTAGCTCAGTGGTTAGAGCTGCGGACTCATAATCCGTTGGTCGGGGGTTCAAATCCCTCAGGGCCCACCAAAATTAGCTAGCCTGGTATCAGTCTGTTGTGGCCAGAATTGAGTCCCCAGGCCGTTGTGCAGAACAGCAAGATTTGTGCCCGTTTCGATAAGCATTGTGCAGCGGCTATGCTATTGAAAACAAATCGATAAGACCTGCTTTCCTGCTTGTCTCAAGCCAAGTAGTTTTTGTCAATAGCTGCTGATTGCACACCAAGTCTTACGATGAAGTATCGTCCGGACATTGATGGACTTCGAGCCATCGCGGTAATTCCTGTCGTACTGTTTCACGCTGGTATTCCCTATCTTGGGGGCGGGTTCATTGGCGTCGATATCTTCTTTGTGATCTCTGGGTTCTTGATTACAAGTCACTACTGTCCGGTTGACGAGCAGCGGGCGGCTTGCAACTGATTGTAGAAGCGAGGGTTAGGTACTG
>JAQCLD010000095.1 GCA_027592785.1 Acidobacteriota bacterium | reverse complement strand
AAACGGATCAGCCGCTGCCGAGCAGCTTTGCGCCGCGTCGATTCCGATCAACGCTAGCGACTTGTAGGAGCTACTCGGCGGGTCGGCAGTGCAGCTTCGCGGAGAATCGGCCGATTCGTTACAATCGCAACGCCAGCGTCACAACGCTTGAACCTGACCGAGTCGCTATGCGAACAGGAAGCCGACCTCAACCGTGAATGCTCTTGAATACACGAAGAAGCTGACATCCTTTGAATCCACCAGCGTCCTCTCTAACGTACCGGTTACCGACTACGTCGAAGAAACGCTCGTCAAACTCGGGTTTCGCACCGAAAGGGTGGAATACGACGACGACAACGGCGTGCGTAAGGCCAACGTCATCGGCAAGCGGGGCGAGGCAACCGGAGGGCTCGCCTATTTCGGCCACACCGACGTTGTTCCCGCCGATCCCTGGTTCACCGCCGAGCACGGGCCGTTCGAGCCGACCGTCAAAGGCGCCCGGTTGTATGCCCGCGGAAGCTGCGACATGAAGGGCTCGATCAGTTGCATGCTCGCCGCTGCCGAGCAGATTCCCGCCGCCGAGCAGAAACACCCGCTGTACATTACCTGCACCGCGGACGAAGAAATCGGCTACGGCGGCGCGAAACAAGTCGCCGAACGGTCGGAGCTATTCCGGGAAATGGCGGCCGGTGACACGCGTGGAATCATCGGCGAGCCGACACGGCTGGAAGTCGTTTACGCCCATAAAGGGACGTATGGTTTTATTGCCACGTCCCGCGGGCGGGCGGCGCATTCCAGCACGCGCGAGGGTATCAACGCGAACCTGGCGATGATTCCGTTCCTTGCCGAGATGAAACGCATTCACGATGAAACCGAGGCCGATGAACGGTGGCAGCACAAGGAGTTCGATCCGCCGGGGATCAGTTGGAACATCGGCATTAACGACCATACGAAGGCGCTCAATATCACTCCCCCGCAATCGGTCTGCACCGTCTACTTTCGCCCGCCGCCCGGCATCGACGCCGAACAACTGGTGGACCGCGCGCGTGCCGCGGCCAACGAGTGCGGGCTAGATTTCAAAATCCGTTCGAAAGGCGACGCATTGTATCTCGACCCGAAGTCAGCCTTTGTGACCGAGATGCTCGAGCTCGCCGGCCGTAGAACGCCGCAGACCGTTTGCTACGGCACTGACGGCGGGATGCTTCGCGACTTGAAGCAGCTGGTCGTCTTTGGTCCCGGCGACATCGCCCAGGCCCACACGCACGACGAGTGGGTTGCGCTCGAACAGCTCGAGCGCGGCGCCGAGTCGTATGCCGCGGCGATCCGCAAGTGGTGTTGCTGACGTCCTTCTACAGACGGCGTATACGCACGTTGCGGAACTTGATGTTGCCGGATCCGTACTGCAGGGAAATCGGCCCGCTGCTGAAATGGTCATCCGTCCCGTCGATTGTCTTGATGCCGTTCAAGAGGACCACGATATGGTCGCCGTCCATCGTGATGTCGTAGGTGTTCCACTGGTCCCAGGTACCCACCACCTCTCCGGGAGGCAGGAAATTGGGAATGCCGCCGGTGCGGCCGCTCTGGTCGGGACGGTCGTCGTAGATGTTGGCCTCGTAGGCGGTGGTATCCGTGATGGCCTCAGGATCCTGGATGCGCATGAAGACGCCGCTGTTGGCGCCCTCGTGGTTCCAGAATTCGAGCTGGATCTGGAAGTCCGCGAAGCTGTCGTCCGTGACGAGATGACTGACGCCGGAGGCCTGGTCCGCGACAAGTTCGTTGCCCTCCCAGTGCCAGTTGGCATCCCCCACCGTGTGCCAGCCATCCATGGATTCCGTCAGCTCTGTCCAGGTCTCTTCGGTCGTGGCGGTTGTATCGGTTGTGATGGCCTCGGGGGGCGTGGGCGCGCAGGAAGACAGCAGCAGACCAGCCACGGCAATGGGAATCGCGATTTCGAGTGTCTTGTTGTTCATGGTTACTCCGCTCCTCTTCAAGAGATTTTGTTACTGGGCTAAAGCAATTGTACCCGCCCCGCATTTTCAGCCCCGTTCACGGGGCTCATGGCTAGGCTAGGCCTTCTAGGCCTAGCTACCTCGCGTCGCCCCAAACCCTCCAGCCCCCTTCATGGGGCTTACAGCTCACTTCCTGAAATTCTCCGACAGCTCCACAAACGTCTTCGGCCTGTGATAGTGGAGCCGATCACCAAGACAACGGGATTGTACTCTCTCGGGCCCATCAAAGGGTTACCAGAGTGGGTTGGGAGTTCCGACTATGGAATTTCGCGGCGTCTACCCGATCTGGGGCTTTCAGTGGACCGGAAGAGGCTGTTTCAGGAGTTATTTCCTGCACTCGGAATTTGAGGAACTAAACCGTTCTAGAGGCTTCGAGAGGGCCGCAAGGCCTCATTTTCTGGGCCTGAAAGTTAGGGCGGTGGCGACGTCCGCTACGACTACTGGCGAGACTTGGCGCGCAGGGGGTAGAGGACTTGCCCCCAGAACGCATCCGGCACACCGGCTTCGGGAACTCCGACCCGCTGCGGTCGTTTGGTATCCGGCATGTAGAACGTTCCGAATAGCAGGTCCCAGATGGGGAACAGCCCGGCGAAGTTCTTGCCTCTCGATTCAGCGTGGGAGCTATGATGCCAACGGTGAAAGACCGGGCTGGCTAGAACGTGGCGAAAGGGTCCGAACGACCAGTCCACGTTGGCATGCACGAGAAAAGCGTGGACGGCCAACAGCGGCAGGAAGGAGGCCAGCAGCAAGGGTGAGAAACCGGCCAGGACGAACGGTACGCCGCGCAGGAGCCTTCCTAGAAAGTCATTGAGCGGATGCAGGCGCACCGTGCTCATCCAATCCATCTCTTCTGAACTGTGGTGAATGGGCCATAGGCCGCCGTGCAGCAGGCGGTGTGTCCAATAGCCGATGAAGTCGCCGATGACGAGGACCAGGATCGCTTGATCGAGATGCGCAAGACGGCTCACTGGCCCCCAGCCGTGAAGCCAGATGTCTGAGTTCAACGGCATCCCCGCCAGCCAGAACAGCGCTACGACCGTACTGGCCAGGATGACGCGTCCCAGGTTTTGGGTGATGAGCGGCGTAAACAGCAAATACCAGACGTCGGTCGACCAACCCTTTCGGAATCTGCGCTGAGACGGCCGGTTCGGCCAGCAGAACTCGATGACTGCAAAAATCGAAGCCAACAAGCAGACTGCGAAGGTAAGTTTCGTGGCAAAGTGAATCGCGAACGGCGGCACAAGTCCATCGTAGGTAATCCGGCTCAAGGCGCGGCGCTAGCAGCCCAAAAGAAAGACTGCCGACCCTGTAGGATCGGCAGTCGTTCTGCTAACGATTGCGTATGCGGTTGACTATCGGCTCCGGCCTCTGCCGGTGCTCGTCGAATAAGTCGTCTCGGCGACGCGTTTGACGCGGCCTTTACCGCCGCCATTGCCGCCGCCCCCGGCGCAGCGCCCGAACTCGACGGTGATCTCGTAGTTCTGCGCGGCTGACAGCGTGCAGGAGTTGCCGCTCGAAGCATCGCATCCAGTGATGGCCTGAACGCAAGAGTTACCGCTTGGAACTGCCGTCAGCGTGAGCGGTTCCCAGTTGTTGGTGTCGATGGTGGTCGTGCAACCGCCGGGGCAGCTGATGCCCAGCGGATCGAGTTCGACCGAGCCACGGCCGCCGATGACGGAAATGACGAGGTCAACCGTCGATGACGGCGGCGGCGGAGGAGGCGGCTCGGTCGGCGGCGGCGTCACCGTGAAGCCGACAGATCCTACTGAAGCTCCAGCTTGCGCCACCCGGCTAGCGGAGGCTGCCACAGAGTAAGCCTTGGCCTGTGCGGGCAGCACCAGCGGCGTGGCGATGATCGATGTCGTCGCCGTGGCGCCCGGCGCGATTGTTAGACCGGAGTTGCCCAAAGCAGCTGACACTTCAGCCGTCGGCTGTCCGCCGAATAGTGCGTTTGAGGTCAGTGAGAACGTACTCGCCGAGCACGCCGCGCTGTCGTTGTTGGTGAGGCTCACTAGGTAGCTCACCGGATTCGGGTACTCGGTCGTCCAGTTCGCGGGGTTAACCAATATCGTCGGAAGCGAGAGCACGCAGGTCGCCGCCGGCGGAGCCACCGTCAGCTGGGACGCGTCTTGAACAAGCTGGGATGGGTTGGAGCGCGACACGCTTGCCGTGACGGTGTGGTTGGTCGTAGAACTTGGCAACGAAGTAGGCGTCGCCGTGACGGTTGTGGTCTTGGTGGCGCCTGGGGCGATGCTTAGAACCCCATTGGAGGCGTTGGCTGAGGCCGCGCCGGTGGCGCTGGCGCCGATCGAGAACGACCCAGGGTCGCAGACCGAGCTGTCGTTGTTGACGACGGTCAACGTGTAGCTAGCGGCATTGGGATACACCGTGCTCTTGCTGTTCGGGCTGAGGCTGACGCTGGGAAGCGCAACCTGGCAGGTTGGCGCCGGAGGCGAAACGGTCAGCTGGGACGCGTCTTGAACCGACTGGGACGGGTTGGAGCGCGATACGCTGGCCGTGACGGTGTGGTTGGTGGGAGAACTTGGCAACGAAGTAGGCGTCGCCGTGACGGTTGTGGTCTTGGTGGCGCCGGGGGCAATGCTTAGAAGCCCATCGGAGGGGATGGCAGAGGCCGCGCCGGTAGCGCTGGCGCCGATCGAGAACGAACTCGCGCTGCAGACCGAGTTGTCATTGTTGCGGATCGTCAGCGAATAGCTCGCAGGGTTCGGATACTCCCTGCTGAGGCCATTGGGGCTGAGGGTGACCGTCGGCAGCGATGCCTCGCAAACCGGCGCCAGGGTGACGGTGAAGTTCGAGCTGTCTTGGACCGTCTGTGCAGGGTTCGAGCGGATCGCTTTCGCGGTGATCGAATACGTGCTTTGGGCCGAAGGCGCTGAGGTCGGAGTGACGGTGACCGTGGTGGTCTTGGTGGCTTGGGGAGCGACGGACAACGACGAGGCGATGCTGGTCGAGATGTTGCCCGCGTTTTGGCCGTTGAGCGCCGCAGTGGCGGTCATGGAGAATGATGTCGCTGTGCAAGCGCTGTTGTCGTTGTTGGTGAGTGAGACCGTGTAGGTTGTTCCGGTCGGGAACTCCGCAGTCCGACTTGTTGGGCTTAGCACGATAACGGGGGCGGCCGTGATGCACTGCAGCGGCGGCACGACCGTCAAACCGGCCTCGTCTTCAGCGGACTGGTTCGGGTTGGAGCGGCTCGCCTTGGCCGAGACCATGTAATTGCGGGCGTCGGGCGGCTGAGTGGAGGGAGTCGCCACCAAGGTTGTGTTACCCGTGGCGCCGGGCGCGATCGTGAGTACCGAGTTGTTGACGCTCGTCGACACTTCGCTGGTGACGGCACTATTGAATAGCGCCTTCGAGGTCATCGTGAATGACGCGGAACTGCAGGCGCTAGTGTCATTGTTCGTGACGGAAATCGTGTAGTTCGCCGGCGCGGGATAGTCCGTGCTCTTACTGTTCGGGCTTACGTTGATCGTCGGAGGATTGGTCGAGCAAGTTGGGGTGACGCCATAGCTGACGGTCACCTGGAGCCCAGAGTTGGTAGCGGAGCCGATCTGGATGCTCAGATCGCTATAGGGGTCTTCCCAGCTCTGTCCTGAATTGAGAGTCGCGTCCAAGAAATCGCTCCCGCTGGCGGGAGTGAAATCGAGCAGCAAGGAGTTGGAGTTGCCGTTACCAAGGTGCAACAGCGCTCCATTGCCGGGGTAGGAAGTAGCGCTCGTGTTGAAGTCGCCTAGCTGACGCCTGTACTCGAGCCAGATGCGTTGCGATCCGGTCGAACCGCGCTTGATGTCCAGGGCACGAACGCCGGTTGTGTTCGAGAAGGGCTTAACGGTGAAGGTGCCGCTGGAAGAAACCGACGTTGCGCTCAGCCAGCCGAGCTGCTTTTTTTGGGGGGCCGCGTAGTGACCGTCATTCCAAGATCCCATCGTGGAATAGCGATCGCCGTATTCGTTCCGAGTGCCGCTGCTGTTGGTTGGACCCACCGCATCCGATCCGAAGTCCACGGTGCTTGCGTGATTCAGACCCAGGTTATGCCCAGCTTCATGTGTAGTGAGTTGAACGGCCTTCTGCGCCGTACCCATCGTATTCAATACTTGGAGGGCGTAAGAGATCGAGTTCCCGTCTGGACTGGAGACCCAGCAACCGATTGAGGCCCGGCCGGCGAACGAACAGCCGCTCGAAGGCCTGGGGAATACGATGATTGCGCGCTGATAGTTTTGGAAGTTGACGTCCCCGTCTGCAGCTTCGAGCGCGGCATCGCGCAGCGCACTCGACTCGGTGCAGGAGTACTCACGGTCGAGCGTGTACCAAGCGTCCGATCCGGAGGGGAAGACATCTCCATCAGCCCAGGCCGCCCCGTAGGACGCTTCATCCCAGTAGTTGCTGACCGTTTCTCCGCTTTAGCCGAACATCCAACCATCCAGCGTGGAGTTGGCCAGCGCAGGGCTGGTTCCCGGAAACTTCACCTTGATAACCGCCATCCGCTGCACACCGGTCGTGCTGCAAGATGCGGCAGCGTCTGCCTCGGTCGTTAAACTTGCGGACTCGGTAACGATGGAATCTCCGACCAGCATGCCGTCGACTCTCATGAGGCTGCCCGCCTCGGCCGTCGGAACGTCACCGGAAAAGCGCATGTGGAAGCGATCTCGACCAACCCTCAAACGGTGGATAAGACGGTGTTTGATGAGATCCTCGTCATCCTCCACCTCAATTTCAAGAACACCGATCAAGGAACCATGCCGCTCCACACGAGCTGCGGATTCTGGAAACGCACGCGCCACTTCGTCGGCCACGTCGGGCGGCAATGCGGAGTCGAGAGCTGCGTCCGGCGATTCGTCCACTAGGGCGGCCATCGCCGCTTCCCGCTGCTGAAGTAATTCCTGAGCCTGCTGCCGTATGGCCGACGTATCGCCTCCGCCGCGGACCGATCGAGAATAGACCCGTAGGATCTCGTTGTTAAGTCTCGCGACTGTCTTACTCGCGTCGCTCTGTTCGGCTGCGAGGGCCGAAACACACAACAAAGCGGCTGCTAGGCAGACCGACAGTCTCTGAACAAGAAAACGCATGGATATAATTCCTCTCCGAACAGCTTGCTCGCGCGCATTTTGGGTACGCGCGAACCTACAGAGATAGGGCTGCAAGGACGAGGCTACGTTGGGTTGGTACTTGCGCTGTATCGGTACGAACGAGCTAACTTCCAGTTAATCCTGCCTAGGCCTCTAGGGGGTTTCCCCCTAATACGCACGGGCCTAGGAACAGGCCTAGGCCCTGTGAAAAGCTTGCCAGGAGGGGCGTTCTAACGGAGGTAGAAAAGACTCAGTCGGGGAATGCCGGCTTGCTCGAACGACTCGCGCTGGAGATACTGTTTTTCCAACAGGGCCAGCTGATCGGCAGTCATTTTGCCACGATAGGGAGCCAGTTGACGCTGGAGCCGCATGCGGCTTTCAACGAGTTGATCCTCGTCTAAGGCCTGCGTAGCCGCCGCCAACAGCCGCTCTTCCATGACGCCGAGCCTCTGCTCGACCGTCTCGAGGTCCCCGAGAACCCCGCCTTCGGCTGCTGCGCTAAGTTTCCGTAGGGAGTCGGCTGCTGACTTAGCAAACTCGGCAAGCGGCGCGCTCGCGACGGACGAGCAGCGGTCCAGGGAGTCTGCATTCGAAGCGAAGAACTCCGCCAATCGCGAGGCCGAGAAGGTCTCATCCGCTGGAACCGCCTCGCGGGTGGCGCCGCCTTCGGCGAGTTCCTTTGCCGCGCTCAATACTTCCTGGGCGCAATACGCTAACGAGTTGACTTGCCTGAACTTACGCTTGCGCTCGTGCCATTTCTCGAAGGCGCGGTCGATGCCTTTCAGGGCGGCCTCGAGCGGCACGCCGGACTCCTTCCAAGACTCAATAAGCGCCCAGTCCAGCGGCGACAACAGAAAGATCCCGCTGCCGCGCGCCTGTTGGAAGCGCTCTTCGATCTCGGTGTAGTAGTTGAAGTAGTTCAAGGGATCGGCAGCTGGCTCTAGCCGCGAATTACCGCTTGTTGAGAGCTATCCAATTCTCTCAGACCAGGGTCTGATTCTCGCGGCAGGGCATGCTTCTTGTATAATCCGCTGCCATGTACCATCCCCACACGCGTCATCGCTGTCTGGTCCTGTTTGCCGCTATGTTCTTGACGGCGGGCATCTGTGCTGCCGCCGAGCCGCAAGTCATTCGATTGTGGGACGGGCCGGCGCCGGGTTCGCCTGCCGTGCCGCCTGAAGAAACGGAACGGGTGACCCCGGGAGGGGACCATGTGCTCTCGAACGTTCATGTACCATCGATCACCGTCTATCTGCCGAGCGAGGGGGCGACGGGCGCCGCGGTTGTCATCGCCCCGGGGGGCGGGCACAGCTCGCTATGGATAACCCACGAGGGTTACAACGAAGCCGCTTGGCTGGCCGAGCACGGTGTTGCGGCGTTTGTTTTGAAATACCGTCTGGCGCGGATGGAAGGCTCGCCGTACAAGATCGAGGAGCATTCATTGCAGGACGCGCAACGGGCTATTCGGATGATCCGCGCGCGCAGTCAGGAGTGGGGCGTCGATCCGAATCGCATTGGCGTGATGGGTTTTTCCGCTGGCGGCGAGATCGCTTCCCTAGCAGCTGATCGCTACGATGCCGGCAACTCCCAGTCGAGCGATCCGATTGAACGGCAGTCCTCGAAACCGGCTTTCCAGGCGCTGATCTACCCGGCGATTCCGCAACTGACCTTGAATGCCGACACGCCTCCAGCGTTTCTGGTTTGCGGCGAGAAGGACCGCCAGAATATTTCCGAGGGGTTGCCCGAACTCTACCTGCAAATGAAGCGCGCTAACGTTTCGGCTGAGCTGCACGTGTTTGCCGGCGTGGGCCACGGCTTTGGCCTGCGAGATCGCCTGACTGGCCCGGTTTCGCATTGGCTTGAGCATTTCCGCGGCTGGATGGACGCCAGCGGCTTTCTCACTGCCGGCGAGTAGTCAGCAGTAGGGCCTCGCTTTTGCTACGCTGCGCAGCACTATGGTGATTCAGCGAATTGGCGTGCTTTCTCTTGGCAAGATCGTCGGAGCTCTGTACGGCGGCTTGGGCCTGATCGCAGGCGCGTTCCTGACGTTGTTTTCGTTTTTTGGCTTCGTATTCTCGGTGGCGGACGGGATCGGCCAGCAGGACATCTCGATGCTTTTTGGGATGGGCGCGATCCTCTTCATCCCTCTGTTGTACGGAACCCTGGGATTCATCGTCGGAATCCTCGCCGCTGCGATCTATAACTTCGCTGCGGGTGTGGTTGGCGGTCTTGAGCTGGAAGTACGCTAGCGGCCTAACCGGCTGCGATCATCTTGCGGATGCGTTCCAGCGCTTCTTCGATCTTTTCGTACGCTGCGGCGTAGGAGAAGCGCAAGTAGCCATCGCCGAACTTGCCGAAGGCTCCGCCGTCCAGGCAGGATACGCCGGCTTCATTCAAGATTCGATCCGCGAGCACCTTGGAACTGATGCCGGTCCCGGTGATGTTGGGGAAGGCATAGAACGCGCCGCTGGGGTTCGCGCAACGGAACCCAGGAATGCTGTTGAAGCCTCCCACGATCAGATCGCGGCGGCGTTTGAACTCCGCCACCATCATGTCGACGGAATCCTGAGGTCCGCTCAACGCCTCTAGCGCGGCTTGCTGCGTGAAGCTGGCCGTGTGGGAGGCCGAGTTGACCATCAACAAGCAGACCGGGTCGACGAGCCATTGCGGTAAGTGCGCATAGCCGATGCGCCAGCCGGTCATCGAGTAGGTTTTCGAAAAGCCGTCTAGGACGATCGTTTTGTCTTCCATGCCGGGCACCGAAGCGATGGAGAACGGCTTGCCGTCAAACACAATGCGGCTGTAAATCTCGTCGGAAAGCACGGTCAGGTCACGGTCTTTGACCAAGGCGGCGATCTCGCGCAGATCCTCTTCGCGGACCGAGCCTCCGGTCGGATTCTGCGGCGAGCAGAGCACGATCAGCTTGGTCTTGTCCGTGAGTTTGTTGCGGAATTCATCGAGGTCGATTGTGAATCCGCGCTCTTCGACCAGCGGCATCGAAACCGCCTTTGCCCCGGTGTAGTTGATCATCGATTCGTAGATCGGAAATCCCGGGTTGGGGAACATCGCCTCGTCGCCTTCTTCAAGCAACGCCAGCATCGTGTAGAACAGAATCGGCTTCGCACCAGGCGTGACGACTACGCGCGACGCCTTCGTCTCGATTCCTCGCGTCTGGCCGATGTGCGCGGCGATCGCCTCGCGCAGCGCCGGTTCGCCCTGTGTCGGACCGTACTTGGTGTGTCCCGCGTCGAGCGCACGTTTGCCGGCTTCGACGATGTGCTTCGGCGTTGGGAAATCCGGCTCGCCGATCTCCATGTGGATGATCGACTTGCCCTGGGCTTCGAGCGCACGGGCCTTCACGAGTACATCGAATGCTCCTTCGCCGCGGACGCCTTTCATTCTGGAAGAAAGCTGCATGTTTTTTTGGACCGAAAGGAGATGGTACTACAGGGCGCGATCGCCGTGCCCCAGCCGGTTTGACAGCCCGTGCTAGCCTGGATTGACGCCCCTCCAAGGGAAGTCGCAACGCATTCATGACCAGCCACGACGACCGAACGAACGGTCGCGGGCCGGCTCCGGTCCCCTATCCTCCCAGCGCGGTCGCCAACTTCTTTCTCGCCAAGAGCGCCGAGATCACCCAGATGAAGCTGCACAAGCTGCTGTACTACGCCCAAGGCTGGTACTTGGCGGTTGTCGGCAAACCGCTATTGAACGAGACCATTACCGCCTGGAAGTACGGCCCGGTGGTCCCCTCGCTCTACTACGACCTCAAGAAGTTCGGCGCGGGGCCCATTGATCGGCTGACCCGGACAATTGACAGGCAGACGGGCGCACGTTACTCGCCCCATATCGATCTGGACGATTATGTTGTTCGCGGGTTGCTGGAAAGGATCTGGACCGTCTACGGCGAGCTGAGCGGGAACCAGCTGTCGCAGATGACCCATGCGGCAGATTCGCCATGGTCGAGTGTCCGCGAGGCGCACCCCGATCTGTCGGGTGTGGACATCCCCAACGCAGAGATCCGCAGCCATTTTCGGAAGCGCCTGGAACTAGGGGAGTCGCATGGCTGAGGAACTTCAGGAGGGATCCTTGCAGCAGATCGTCGAGGCCGACCTGCCGGAAGATGCCGATGACCACGACGAGTATCTTGCCGAGGTCCAAGAGTTTGAGGAGGAGGCCGAAGCGCTGCGGCTGGAGGACCGCCGCGAACTGCTCAAGAGCCACAAGCAAGACCGCAAAGAGCGTAAACGTTATGCCGAACGGGTTTTCCGCTTAGTGTGTTGGTGGCTGGCGGGCGTCATGGCGCTGGTCTGCTCCGCGGGGCTGGACGCGTTGCACCTGGACGAGACCGTACTCATGACCATCGTGGGCAGCACCACGGCGAGCGTGGCGGCCATCTTCGTCGTAGTCGCCAAGTATCTTTTCCCATCTCGAACCTAGCTGCGAGCGATGCTAGACTGGTTTTTCATTCGCTGACTCGAATGACCAATCCAAGATGAAAAAACTCGTTGTAATTTCCGCGTGTTGCGCCGGTCTTCTTGTTTCCTGCGGAGGGTCATCCAGCGACGAAGCTGCCGTAGAAACGCCTACCGCGGAAGCTCCGGCGGAACCTGCCGCTCCGGGATCCATGTCAACCGAACCGGCTGCCGCGCCGACCGAGGCCGTCGTCCAACCGCCGCCGTCGCCGCCAAAAGCGGCCCCCAAAGCTATGCCTGCTCAACCAACAGGAATGCAGACCACTGCATCCGGTCTTAAATACGAAGTTCTCAAGATGGGCAACGGCCCCAAGCCGACGCTGGCGGACAATGTCACCGTGCACTATCGCGGTGAGTTGACCAACGGCACTGTTTTCGATTCTTCCTACGACCGCGGCGAGCCCGCCACTTTTCCTCTAGGCCGCGTTGTCCAAGGATGGCAAGAGGGCGTCCAACTCATGCCGCTCGGATCGACCTTCCGCTTTGAGATTCCGCCCGACCTCGGCTACGGCAGCAGGGGCGCCGGCGCGGCCATCCCGCCGAACTCGACGCTGATCTTCCAGGTCGAGCTGCTGGGCATCAACTAGCTACGTCAATCGGCCAGCTTGGGCCGGTAGCCGTTTCTGGTGCGGATGCGGTAGCGCTTCAGGTCGTCGCCGGTTAGCTCGACCTCGATGTTCCGCCAGCCTGAGTTAGGGTTGTTCTGCGGGTAGTAGGCGAGCGTGTAGGAGCTCTCCAACTCGTCCTTGATCGAGACGAACGCTTCAGATTGCCGCTGCCAAGTCTTGGCGAAGAAGGCTCGGCCGCCCGTGCGGCTGGTGATGCGCCGGAACGCATTGCTGGATACCGCGTCGCGATTGAGTTCCTTGGTTGAGATGACGTAGATGGGGATGCCCTCATCCTCGGCGATCGAGCCGACGTCGTCAGGTCCGACGGTCGATGCGGTATCGGGGCCGTTTGAGAAGACGATGACGACTTTTCGACCGGGGACCTCAGCGGCATCGCGCAATGTCAGCAGCAAGGCGTTGTAGAGGGCCGTTTGATCGCCGGCAACCGAACTACGCAGCCCCTTCAACGCGTCCAGACGGTTGTCCGTCAATCCCGCGTGACGCGTCAGATTGCGGCTGAAGCCGTAAAGCGCAACGGAATCCGCCTTGTCGAGCCCGCGAATGAAGTCGGCGATCGCGTCTTCGGCGTAAACAAACGTGAGGTACATGAAGTTGCTGGTGTCGAAGAGAATGAAGACGTTTGTTCCCGCAAACGACTCGTTCATTCCCCCGAGGACTTCCTGCGCGGGCTGTGCTACAGGAGCGGACGTTTCGGTGACTGCTCGCGAACCAATGGTCGCGATGCTCAGCGGCGCCGCATTGCCTTCGCCAAACGACGCCACCTGTTGCGGCACTCCGTCCTCGAAAATACGGAACTGTGCCGGCTTTAAGTCTTTGATGTAGCGGCCCCGACGATCCGTAACCGTGACGTTGAGCACGACGAGGTCGACTTCGACGCGGAAAAGCGAGGAGAGCGCCTCCTGCGCCTTGACGATATCGACAGCCGCCAGCGTGCCTGCCGCCAACGCAGCTGTCAGCACCCAAGCAGCAACAGTCCTATTCTTGCCTTGCATCACTGTTCGACTCCTGATTGCGCCTGGACAGCCAGCCGCCTGCTTTCCACGTCCGCGGCAGCCGCCCGCTGCGCTTGTTCCCTATAGCGATCGCCGACAATCCGTATCGAGCGCAGCAGAGCGGGCCAGTCTTCGAGATGAGTGGCGAAGATTCTCTCGATCGACTGCTGCGTCCACTCAGGAATCCTGAAGTTCAGGTCCGCAGGCTCCAGGTGCGCCTCATCGGCCAACGCCGCCCAGTACAGGTTCGTCGACTCCCAACTCTCAGCCATCGCTCGACTCGAATAGCCCATCATCGTCGGGAACAAGGGCAAGCGAAGTAGCTCGGGCCGATAGCTCTCCGACAAGGCCGGATGAGGAATTCCAAAGGTCGACGAAATGCGTTGCTCCGCGAAACGCTCCGGCGTCTCGGAGCGGAGCCGGCGAATCTCCGACACGAACGGATCGCCGTAAGCCGAGTCGCCATTCGCGAATGCCATCGCTAGATTAAAATACTCCGCCGGCGTTAGGACGTCAATCGCGCTTGCTGTCTGTCCCGCTGTGAGACGGGATTCCAGGAGCCACAGCCGAGAAGGGCTGACTCTTTCCCGCAGCGCTCCGAGTACTTGGGCCTCTAGCTGCGGGTCCAACTTGCTCTCGGCCACCAGCGCTTGCCCCATCCGCAGGTGGAGGCCGACGTAGTGTAATTCGGATCGGCTCACGTCCCACCAGCGCGGGACGGTTGCGCCGAGCAGAACTTGCGGAGCGAGGTCCTGCCAGATTAGCGCCTGCCTTTCGGTCGGAACCAAGAAGTTCTGTTCGGCATCGTTGAGCGTGTAAGGCAGTCCGGCCAGTGAACCGATTAGCCTTCCGCCGGCGCTAGCGGGCCAGCCGATTCCCCGGTCGCGGGGCATCCGCCAAGATTGCCGGCCCTCGGAGCCAGAAAAATCATGGCTGCGGACGAAGAGAGGATTGGCGCGAATCAACTCAGCTCCCGGCGGCGAATAGTAAACGTAAACAAGTCCGACTAGCGAATCGCGCAAGATGGGCGCGATGGTCCCGCGAATTTCGAGCATCTCACCCAGATCGCCCGCAGCGCGGTCGACCAATCTTTGCAGGTTGAGATCACGCTGATCGCGGATGTGCCGATCGACCCAATTGTCAAGGCCGATCGCATTGGCTTCGGCCGTCGATAACTCCGACTGCGGCAGACGCACATCGGAAATCGTCTCGGCAAGACGATTGGCCATCGCCACGTTGAAGTTCTCGCCCCGCGATACGCGTTCGAGGTGATCGGCCAAATCGAATAACGTCTTAATCGACACCAAGCGCTGCTGATTGAACAGGCTATTGAAACGCTCAATTAACGCTTCGTGTTGCCCGCCTTCGTTCGGACCTGGGCGGCCAGAGAGCAGTCTTACCAACGCGACATGCGGCTCAGCGCCGGCTTGGACGTTTGCCGCCGACAGCAAACGTTGAACTCCGGTTCGCGCGGCCTGAAACAACGCATCGTCGTTGCGCCGGACCTCCCTGAAGCTCATCGAGATGTCGTACAAGGACTTGTCGGCTTCTTGCGGCCCGATGTGTCCTTGGCGAACGAGGATCTGCCACAACGCTACGAGCGCTTGCTGCGAGCCCACGATGTCAGCGCGCCTGCCGTAGTTGTTGATTTTGTCGATCTCGGCCATCGAGTCGAGGAAGGCGATCACGGTCTCGTCACTGAGAGCGCTCGATTCTGAGAGATAGGAGAACTGCGCGCCGAACTTGGGGTAGTCCAGGATCATCCGCTCGACCGTGGCATTCGCAAGCGGTTGGCTACGGGCCCGCTCGAGGTTCGTAATCGCCAGGAAGATTGCCAGCGGCTCATTCTCGACAACCTTGCGCGACAGCGCGAACAGCGCCTCGACCACATCGTCGGGATCGCTCCAACCCTTCGCCGAGCGGGTTAGTTTCCCATCGTACTTGCCGTGAGGGTGGTTTTCGAACAGGTTCTTCCAGGCATCCACCGAGCCCGGAATGTGGACTTGGCCATTGGCATCAAAGGACAGCCGCGTGGTGAGCAGCAGCAGATCGCCAGTCGCCCGGAAAATGGGCCGCGCCGGCCCGGGACTCGTAACCTGGCCGCGTAGCGCGTTGTAAAAACGATCCATGCGCCGCGGGTCGCCTAGGTAAGCTTCCGCCACACCCGAGACGCGGGTCATTGCGTCGAAGTAGGCCGCCAGCCAACCATCGTCCTGCTGAATGAGCGCCTCGAAAAATTCAGCTCCCTTATCGGGTGACGCCCCAACCAAATCCCCCCACTTGGATCGCGCTCTGGCGCCGCCTGGCGTAATCGCGCGTCCGTCGCGGATCTCAAAGCTCTCCCCGAAGAAATCGAGAACCGGGGCGTAGTTCTTGAGAGTTTCGACTGATACAGACTGGCGCAGAGCGATTACCGTCGGCCTGTGCATCTTGGTTAGGGCTGAGTACAGACGAGCCAGGCCCGGATCCGACAAGAACACATCGATAAAGTCGCCGTCGGTCCCTGGAGTTGCCGCTGCAGCCCAGTACTCCGGTCCGAACAGCACCGGGATGCTGGTCACTCCGTAAGGCAAGTGAAACTCCGCATCACGACGGTAGGCGTCTTCGAGCTCGGAAAGCGGGAAGGCTGAATCAATCGACAGGAACGCGCGGCTCGGGTTTACTGTTTCAAGCACCGCTTCGGGACCGCATTCGGCGCGCAGCCGATAGCCGAGCGTCTTCAGAATTTGCGCAGTCTCTTCCGACTCACAGGCAGGCACGTCCAGGCTGTTATTTTCGCCCGCGAACTGCCGCAATTCCCGCGCCTGGCTCAAGTACTGCTTGATGAGCTTCATGTACTCGGTCTCGCGCTGGGAGTCTAGTGACACGCGGTAGCCGCGTGTCGCAACGTTCTTCGCCAGAGCGGGCAAAAGCTGCTCCGGCTTGAGGTCAGTGGATAACGCAGCCATGCGCAAGAAGCCATCCAGAATGCCGGGGATCTCGGCCACGCCGAAATCGCTGGTCTCCAGATTCGCCCCAGCTCCGATGCGACTCGTCGCCTGTTCCCAGCCGATGCCTCCGGCCCGGCTGTAGGCTGCCGCTGCTGACTCCGCCGTAGCCTGATTGCCCGCTGCGAGGGCCAACACGGCCAGTCGCTTGGCGATGCGCTGCTTGAGTTCGTTCGATGGAGCCGTTCGCAATGCCGCTTCATAGACCGTCAGGGCGCCCGAGTCTCCGTAACGGTCCAGGAACTCCGCGTAGGCCAGCTGCGCCTCGGCGTTCGAGGAGACCCCAGCCGCGGCGCTTGCCAACAGTTCACGCGCCTCTTGGGTACGGCCCGCGCGCTCAGCCTGCAGCGCTTGCGTTAGGGCCTGGGCGTCGGCTGTTCCCGGCAGCAGCGCCGTCAAGCTGAACGCGAGAATGGCCCTGACAGTGATTGAGCAACCCGACATCATATCCCCCACTAGTCGCAGCCTGCGCTGGTCCACTAAGTGCGTCTACCCCGTGCGCCAGCTGAACGCGGGCCCCCATGGGTATACAGTTTACACACGGTTAACAACCTCAGAGACCGAGGTGTCGGCGCAATGTGAAAAGATCCCCATGAGCGCAAAGTAGAAAGATCCCCTTCAAAGAGAAGACCTT
>JAQCLD010000094.1 GCA_027592785.1 Acidobacteriota bacterium | reverse complement strand
TTCGACCGCAAAACCGCACGTCGCAAGTTCGGCTATAAACAACCAAGTATCACGCGGTCAAAGAAGTAGTACATTAGAGGGCTGTGCTGTTTGCCAGGGCGACCTGTCCTGACAGCCCCCTACTGATGCCCTCACACACCGGGGACTCGCTCTTTATCCTGCGCAACCTAATTGCGAAGGATTTCAAGGTTCGTTACCGCAACATGTCGTTGGGCATCTTGTGGTCGTTGGTGAATCCTTTGGTGATGATGGGCGTGCTGACGTTCATCTTCACGGTGGTGTGGCCGGCCCGCAGAACAAACTTCCCGCTGTTTGTGCTGATGGGGATCTTGCCTTACAACTTCTTCTCGTTGGCCTGGTCGACAGGCACCAACTCGATTGTCGATAGCGCTCGGCTGATCAAGAAGGTGCCCTTCCTGCGGGAGTTGGTCCCGTTGTCGACGGTAATGGCGAACTCCCTGCATTACTTTATTCAGTTCGGGTTGCTGTTGATTGCCGTGGGCTGGGTTATCGGGCCGTCGTGGAGTTGGGCTTGGCTGCCGCTGGTGGTCGCGCTGCAACTGATCTTCGTAGCCGGACTAACGCTAGCCACCTCGGCGCTGGATGTCTACCTACGGGACATGCGTTACGTGGTGGAATCGACGAATCTGGTGCTGTTTTGGCTGGTTCCGATCTTCTATGGGTTTGAGGAGATTCCCAGCCGGTACGCGTGGGTCTATGAGCTGAACCCGGTGGCGGCGGTGATCATGCTGTTACGCACGATCTTGCTCGATGGAGAGCCACCGAACCTGTCTACCTTGCTGAAATTCGCGGCGGTGTCGATCGGCATGTTGGCGGCAGGCGCGATGATCTTCCGCCGCTTGAAAAGAGATTTCGCAGACTACCTGTAGACCAATAATGGGCGTAATCGAACTCCAGCACGTCAGCAAGCGCTACAAGATGCACCGCAGCCGCGAGCTGTTGGCGCACAAGGCCGCGCGGCGTATCGGACGTGCCGAGGGCGAATTAATGTTCGAGGCGCTGCACGACGTTTCGTTCAGCATCCGGCCCGGGGAGCGGGTCGCGATCGTCGGCGGAAACGGCGCGGGCAAGAGTACCTTGCTGAGCATTATCGCGGGCGTAGCGGCGCCGACCGAGGGCAGCGTCAGGACGGAGGGACGCATTGGGGCGCTGCTTGAGTTGGGTACGGGCTTCCACGAGGATCTCACCGGCCGCGAGAACATTCGGGTCAATGCTTCGTTGTTAGGCCTGACGGCGAAGAAGCTGGCACAGCAGTTCGATTCGATCGTCGATTTCGCGGAGGTCGGCGAGTTTCTCGACGAGCCGCTCAGGACCTACTCGAGCGGTATGGCCGCCCGCTTGGGGTTCGCCGTCGCCATTCACGTCGAGCCGCAGATTCTCGTGCTGGACGAAGTCATGGCGGTTGGAGACGCGAAGTTCCAGGCCAAATGCCGCGATAGAATCGACGCGCTGGTCGCCGGCGGAGTCACGCTGCTGTTCGTATCTCATGCGATGGAAGCCGTCGCGTCGATCTGCGACCGGGCGATCTGGCTCAAGCAGGGACGCGTGGTCGAGGACGGCGAGGCGGCAACGGTGATTGCGATGTACGCGCCAACGTCGGGCTCTCGGCCCGCAGGTTGAGCCGGTCTTCAGAAGAATCAACAACGGTGCGGTTCCGGCCGATACGCAGAGAAGGACTTGCTTCTGTGCGGACTCGGACCCATGTTTAGCTCTAACTCTCAATCGCCCAGCGAAAGCTCGCGGCGCACGGCAACCCTATGCAGCGCGGCCGTGCACTTGGTGGCAGTCGCGGCGTTGTGGGCAACAGGCCAAGCGATAACGGCTCCGCCAGTCCGGCCTCTCGAACTGCGAGAGGCGGTGCGGCTAGTTTCGCCTCCGCCGCGGTTGATTCGTCCAAGAACACAGCCCAAAGCCCGAGTGCGGCGGTTTGAAATGGAGCGGGCGGCTGTGGCGCGAACGCCTGAGGCGATTCGGGTGGAGCTGCAGGCGCCAAGCGTGGCGGTGCGGACCAATCCGGCCCCGGTTATGCCGCAAGAGCCAGCGATTGCGGTGACAAGCCCAGCGGCAAGGCCAGCCGGCTTTGCTGAGGTTGCCCGGGCCACGACCGCCAGACTGGAATTGGAACCGCGGGCGGCAGCGTTTGGCTCAGCCCTGGGCAGACACGAGGGACCGAGCGTCGCCCCGCCCGACGGCACGACGAGTTTCGGGGCGGCGGGCCTGGCCAGGACGGATTCGCCGGCGGGAGCTATTGGCAGTGGCGGGTTCGGAGGCGTCGAAATTGGACGCGCAGCACAGCTAACGGACTTGGCCGGCGAGGCGGGGTTTGGAGCAGCGGCTGGCCGGCTGGCAGTTGTGACCGCGAGGGAACCGACGTTTGCCAAAAGCAGGAACCAGCCAGTGAAGATTCTCTGGAAGCCAGTCCCGAAGTACAGCGAAGAAGGCATTCGGCGAAGGATCGAAGGGGACGTGGTGTTGCTAGTGCGCTTTCTGGCGCTGGGAACGGTCGAGACGCTGCAAGTCGTTAGCGCTCTCGGCTATGGATTAGATGAGTACGCAGTGCAAGCGGCGGAATCGATTCGGTTCGAGCCGGCGATGCAAGGCGATCAACCAGTCGACTACACCGCGCAAGTGCGCATCCGCTTTGAGTTGGCATATTAGGCGCTTACTATGATTCGTTTCCGTGCACTGCTCAGCAGCTTGATTCTTTTGACGACGGCGGCGGCCGCGGCCGAACCGGTTGGCTCGCGAGCCGATCTGGTGGAGCGCCTGCTCGATCGGATCGTGGAGGGGGAACAGGACTTCCTGTCGCGCATGCGGGCATATCAACCCTTCATGGAGGTCTACTTGCAGAGCGCCGACGATCTATTGGAGGGCTCCCCGGGCGACCAATACGCGATGGGCCGGGTCGGGGTGGATCTGAATGGCGTGAACTGGACGCCGTTTGCGGAGAGCGATGGCTTCGTCGGCCGGAATAGGAAGTCGATAAAGGACAAGTTCTTGGGCGGCAGGGGCCTGTTGGCGCGGGGATTCGCGCAGATGATTGTGCCGGATGCCTTCGATTTCGACCGCACAACCTATGCGTTCTCGTTCCAGCGCAGAGAATTTCTGGGCAGCGTGAGGACGTTGGTTTTCGAGGTGCAGCCGAGGACATCGCGGCCCGGCAAGTTCGTGGGTAGGATCTGGGTGGAAGAACAGGGTGCGCGGATCGTGCGCTTCAACGGGACCTACACCGGAGGCGGCACGAAGGACATGTTCTTCCACTTCGACAGCTGGCGCGTGAACGCGGCGGCGGACTTCTGGGCGCCGGCATTTATCTACATCCAGGACGAAGACGTGACGGGGGCGCTTGGAGCGCATTTCGCGGCACAGGCGCGCCTTTGGAACTACAGTCCGGCGCGGAGCGATGAGGTGGACGAGTTGACCGCCATCCTGGTGGAGCAAGCGGACTCGGATAGCCACGGGGAACTCGAGGAGTTGACGCCGCTGGAGGCCGAACGCAAGTGGCAACAAGAGAGTCAACGGAACGTCTTGCGGCGACTGGAGCAAGCGGGGTTGCTGGCCCCGCGGGGTCCGGTCGATGAAGTAGCCGAAACGGTCGTCAGGAATCTGATGGCAGCCAACGGCGTCGCCCTCGACATCGAATGCCGCGTTTTGTTGACGACTCCCTTAGAGACGTTTTCGATCGGCCAGGCAATCGTGATTAGTCGCGGGTTGATTGACGTATTGCCGGACGAGGCCAGTTTGGCGATGGCCTTGTCGCCAGAGTTGGCGCACGCTGTGTTGGGGCATCGCATGGACACGATGTATGCGTTCGGGGACTTGACGATGTTTGAGGACGCGGAGATACTCGACCGGCTGCGCCTGGGGAGACCGGCCGAAGAAGTGTCCGCGGCCAGCGCGAAAGCGGTGGAGTTGCTGCAAAAGAGTTCTTACGCGGACAAGTTGTCGAATGCGGGACTCTTCCTAAAAGCGTTGGCGAGCCACGCGCCGCGGCTGCCGCAGTTGATTCGCTCGAACTTCGGGAACGCCGTGGCGTCAGAGGAAAGGATGGCGCCGTTAGCGGTGCTGGCGGGCGCGGCTCCGGAACTGGACGAAAGGTCGTTGGAACAGATTGCCGCCCTGCCGCTGGGATCGAGGGTTCGGCTCGACCCCTGGACCAACCAGATTAGTCTGCGGACGGTGAAGCCGACTGAGATCCGTACGGCTGACGACAAGTTGCCTTTCAAAGTGACGCCCTTCTTGATCAACTTGCAGCGCTCGGGCGAGTAAGAGTCGGACAAAAGAAAAGCCCCTTCGAGTTCGTCGAAGGGGCTTTGGTTCGTTGATGCCGAGCCGATGGTTAGGCGTCCGGAGTCTCGATCTGCATGCCCGCCGGAGCGTCTTCACCGAGAGTCGGAGCGAAATCTGAGAGGTCCTCGCCGAAGGTCGGCAGGCCGCCGAGGTACTCCACCTCTGGCGTGAACTCTTCAATCTCGTCTTCGCCTTCGAGCTTGACGTTGGCGTAAGTGTCGAGGCCGGTACCGGCGGGAATGAGCCGGCCGACGATGACGTTCTCTTTGAGACCGCGCAGGTAGTCGACCTTGCCGGAGATAGCCGCCTCGGTCAGAACCCGAGTGGTTTCCTGGAACGAGGCCGCCGAGATGAACGAGTCGGTTGCCAGAGAGGCCTTGGTGATACCCATGAGCACGGGGCGGCCGATGGCGGGCACGCCGCCGTCGTCGAGGACCTTTTCATTGGCGCGCCGGAAGCGGAATTTGTCGACCACTTCGTCCAACAAGAAGTCGGTGTCGCCTACATCTTCCACCTTGATCCAGCGCATCATCTGACGGGCAATCGTTTCCAAGTGCTTGTCGTTGATGTTGACGCCCTGCAGGCGGTAGACCTCCTGGATCTCGTTGACTAGGTACTTCTGCAGTTCCTTTTCGCCGAGAACGGCAAGGATGTCGTGCGGATCGCGAGGACCATCCATCAACGGCTCGCCAGCGGTGACTTTCTCACCCTCTTGGACGTTAATATGAATGCCGCGAGGAATGGAATACTCGCGCTCCTCGCCGTTGTCGGCGGCAACGTAAATCTTACGCTGGCCCTTGGAAAGTTCACCGTAGCGGACGATACCGTCAATTTCGCTCATGACGGCCGTCTCACGCGGACGGCGCGCTTCGAAGAGTTCCACGACGCGAGGCAGACCGCCGGTGATGTCCTTGGTCTTGGTGGTCTCGCGAGGGATCTTGGCGAGGACGTCGGCGGAGTGGATCTCGTCGCCGTCACGAACCATGACGTGCGCGTTAGTGGGGATGAGGTACTTGTGTTGCACCTTACCCTTGCTGTTGCGGATCTCGATCGTCGGCTGCTTCTTGTCGTCGGGGGAATCCGCGACGACCCATTGCGACATACCGGTGACTTCGTCGACCTGCTCCTGGAGCGTGACGCCCTCTTGCAAGTCTTTGAAGTGGCAGGCGCCGCTGACTTCGGTCAAGATCGAGAAGGTGTAAGGATCCCACTCGAGCAGGCCTTGGTTTTCCAGTACCGGCGCTCCGTCTTCGACCTTCAGCTTCGCGCCGTAGACGACTTGGTAGCGTTCTTTCTCACGGCCCTTGGCGTCGACGACGCCGATAATGCTGTTGCGATTCATGGCGATCAATTCGCCGTCGCGATTGCGAACGGCTTTGACGCCAATGTACTTGGCGAAGCCTTCGGTCTTGGCCTCTTGGGTTGATTGTTCGGAGACCCGAGTGGCCGTACCGCCGATATGGAAGGTACGCATCGTAAGCTGCGTGCCGGGCTCGCCGATGGACTGAGCGGCGATGACGCCGACCGCTTCGCCACGCTCGACCAAACGGCCGGTTGCGAGGTTGCGTCCGTAGCAAAGCCGGCAGACGCCGCGCTCGGATTCGCAGGAGAGGACCGAGCGAATGCGAACGCGCTCGATGCCCGCCAGTTCGAGCTGGGAAGCCAACTCTTCGGTGATCTCTTGGTCGGCGCGAACAAGGATTTCGCCTTCGTAGTCGACGATATCTTCGGAAGCGACGCGGCCGGCAATGCGATCGCGCAAAGGCTCGATGATTTCGCCCGATTCAACGATGGGCTCGACCCAGATGCCGTCTGTCGTGCCGCAATCGGTCTCATTGATGATGACGTCTTGCGCCACGTCGACCAGGCGGCGGGTGAGGTAGCCCGAGTCAGCGGTCTTCAACGCGGTATCAGCGAGACCCTTACGGGCGCCGTGAGTCGAGATGAAGTACTGCAGAACGTTCAAGCCTTCGCGGAAGTTTGCGGTGATGGGCGTCTCGATGATTTCGCCGGAGGGCTTGGCCATCAGGCCGCGCATACCGGAAAGCTGACGGATCTGCTGTTTGGAACCGCGAGCGCCGGAATCGGCCATGACGAAGATCGGGTTGATCTGCGCGCCGCCGGTGTCCAGTTCGCCCATGCGGTGGAACATCTCGTCGGAGACCTGCTCGGTGACCTTGGACCAGATCTCGATGATCTTGTTGTAGCGTTCGCCGTGTGTGATGGCGCCGTCGAGATATTGCTGTTCGACAGCCATAACATCTTTCTGGGCAGCTTGGACGCGCGCCTCTTTGTCCTCGGGCACGATCATGTCGTCGATGCCGATGGAGAGACCTGAGAGCGTCGAGTAACGGAAGCCCAGAGACTTGAGTTCATCGAGCATTTCGACGGTCTTTTTGCGGCCCAGCAGACGATAGCAGTGGGAGACGAGCTCGGTGGCGCCCTTTTTCTTCAACAGGCCGTTGATGAAAGGCATACCTTCCGGAAGCCGCTCGTTGAGGATGACGCGCCCGACGGTCGTCTCCATGTGCTGCTTGCGGTATTGGACGGGCTGGATCTGGCTGATCTTTTGATCGTCAAAGGACTTCGCCAAGTCCATTACGGGACCGGTGTAGTAGAGCCGGATCGGCGAAAGGGTCTCGACCTCGCCCATATCGAGGGCAAACAGTACCTCTTCGACGGTTCCGAAGGCGCGGCCCTCGCCGATGGCCCCGTTCTTGGCTCTGGTCAGGTAGTAGAGTCCCAGCACCATGTCCTGCGACGGCGTGGTGATCGGGCTGCCGTTGGCAGGAGAAAGGATGTTGTGGGAGGACAACATCAGCACGTAGGCTTCGATCTGCGCTTCGGGAGACAGGGGCACGTGAACGGCCATCTGGTCGCCATCGAAGTCAGCGTTAAACGCCGGGCACACGAGTGGGTGCAGGCGGATCGCCTTGCCTTCGACCAGGGTGGGCTCGAAGGCTTGGATACCGAGACGGTGAAGGGTCGGAGCACGATTCAGCAGAACCGGGTGATCCTTGATGACCTCTTCGAGGATGTCCCAAACGACCGGATCGTGCTGCTCGACCAGTTCTTTGGCCTGCTTGATGGTCGTGCAATGGCCGCGCTGTTCGAGGCGCTGATAGATGAAGGGCTTGAAGAGCTCAAGCGCCATCAACTTCGGCAGACCGCACTGGTTCAACTTTAGGTCGGGACCGCAAACGATGACCGAACGGCCGGAGTAGTCGACGCGCTTGCCAAGCAAGTTCTGACGGAAGCGGCCCTGCTTGCCCTTGAGGGTGTCGGAGAGAGACTTCAGCGGGCGGTTGTTGGCTCCGCGCAGAACGTGTCCGCGGCGGCCGTTATCGAACAAGGCATCAACGGCCTCTTGCAGCATGCGCTTTTCGTTGCGCACGATGACGTCGGGAGCGCTGAGCTCAATGAGCTTCTTCAACCGGTTGTTACGGTTGATGACGCGGCGGTAGAGATCGTTGAGATCCGAAGTGGCAAAACGGCCGCCATCCAGCGGCACGAGCGGGCGGAGTTCTGGCGGCAGAACCGGCAGGACATCCAAAATCATCCACTCGGGACGATTGCCGGACTTGCGGAAGGATTCGACAACCTTCAGGCGGCGAGCAAACTTCAGCTTCTTCTGCAGCGACGTCTCATTGCGCATGGAGTCGCGCAGTTCAACGGCCATCTTTTCGAGGTCCGTGCGCTTGAGGAGTTCTTTGACGCCTTCGGCGCCCATCAACGCGATGAAGTCGCCCGGGTGCTCCAGTTCGAGTTCACGCTTGCGGTCATCGGGAATGATGTCGCCGGCGTTCACGCCCACGCCTTCAGCGGCTTCCACAACGATGTGCGCCTCGTAATAGAGGACACGCTCCAGGTCGCGGAGGGTCGTGTCGAGCAGCTGACCGATGCGGCTAGGCAGTCCCTTGAAGAACCACACGTGCGAACAAGGTGAGGCGAGCTCAATGTGGCCCATGCGCTCGCGGCGCACGCGGCTCAGGGTGATCTCTTCACCGCACTTCTCGCAGACCACGCCGCGGTACTTCATGCGCTTGTACTTGCCGCAGGAGCACTCCCAGTCGTTCACCGGACCGAAGATCGCGCCGCAGAAAAGTCCGTCGCGTTCCGGCTTAAAGGTGCGGTAGTTGATCGTCTCGGGCTTTTTCACCTCGCCATGGGACCAACTCCGGATCTTCTCCGGCGATGCGAGTCCGATGCGAATCGAGTCAAAATCCGCGGCAATACTAACGTGGTCGTAAGGGCTGGAACGTCGAAACAAGGGGCGACCTCCAAATATCCGTCAATCGCCAGGGAAGCGTTTTCGCTCGGTGCGGGCAGAACCCCGATCACTTCCCTGCAAGGCCCGCTTCGGGGGCGCGCTCCGCGCCCCCGCCGGGTCTCTAATCCGCGGCTAACGCCGTCTCAATTACATCCCGCTGCGATTTGATCAGTTCGACATCCAGGCACAGGGACTGGAGTTCGCGGATCAAAACGCTGAATGATTCCGGCACGCCCGGCTCCATCGCGGCCTCGCCCTTTACGATGGATTCGTAAATCTTGGCGCGGCCGTAGACATCGTCGGACTTAGCAGTAAGCAGTTCTTGCAAGATGTGCGCAGCGCCGTAAGCTTCGAGCGCCCACACTTCCATTTCGCCGAAACGCTGGCCGCCGAACTGGGCTTTACCGCCCAGGGGCTGTTGCGTAATCAACGAGTAGGGCCCGATGGAACGGGCGTGAATTTTGTCGTCGACGAGGTGGCTCAGCTTCAACATGTAGATGATGCCGACCGTCGTTTCTTGCTCGAACGGTTGCCCGCTCAAGCCGTCGCGGAGCTGGATCTTTCCGGAAGCCGGCAGACCCGCTTTGACGAGTTGTTCCTTGATGACCTTTTCGCCAGGACCTTCGAAGACAGGCGAAGCGAACTTGATACCCAAGGCTTCGCCGGCCCATCCAAGGTGAGTTTCGAGAATCTGACCGACGTTCATACGACTGGGAACGCCTAGCGGATTCAAGGCGATCTCAACCGGACGACCGTCCGGCAGATAAGGCATATCCTCTTCGGGCAGGACGCGGGCGATAACGCCCTTGTTGCCGTGGCGACCGGCCATCTTATCGCCGACTTGAAGCTTACGCTTCATGGCGATGTAGACCTTGACCATCTTGATGACGCCGGGAGAAAGCTCGTCGCCCTTCTTAAGCTTGCCGATCTTATCGTCGGTAAGCCTTTCGAGGACCTGAATCTGGCGGATCGTCATTTCTTCGATCTCGTCGATGCGGTCGTTCAGGTGCGGATCCTTGTCGCTAATACGCAGCCGCTTCAAATCGCGGGCACGCATCGTCTCAAGGATGTCGCGAGTGAGCTTGTCGCCCTTGCCGATCAGCTTGTGATTGGTCTTCTCGTCGTGCAAGTCGCTGAGCGACTCACGATCGCCGAGCAGCGCATGCAAGCGCTTGGAGCGTTCGTCGAAGAGAATACGCTTCTCGTCGTCGAGATTTCGGCGCAAACGCTCGACGGTCTGCTGCTCGATCAATTGAGCGCGCTCGTCTTTCTCGACGCCTTTGCGGGCGAAGACCTTGACGTCGACGACGATACCCGAAATGCCGGGAGGGCAGTAGAGCGAGGCGTCTTTGACGTCGCCGGCCTTCTCGCCGAAAATCGCGCGGAGCAGTTTCTCTTCGGGCGTGAGCTGGGTTTCGCCCTTCGGAGTCACTTTGCCGACGAGAATGTCGCCCGGCTTGACCTGTGCGCCGATGCGGATGATGCCGCTTTCGTCCAAGTTGCGCAGGAAGCTTTCCGAGATGTTCGGGATGTCCTGCGTGATTTCTTCGGCGCCAAGCTTGGTGTCGCGCGCTTCGACATCGAACTCTTCGATGTGGACAGAGGTGTAGTAGTCCTCTTTAACGAGCTTCTCGCTGACCAGGATAGCGTCCTCGAAGTTATAGCCGCGCCAGGGCATGAAGGCCACCAGAACATTGCGGCCGAGGGCTAGTTCGCCATTCTCCGTGGATGGTCCGTCGGCCAACACGTCGCCCGCCTTGACCCGCTGCCCTTCTTTGGCGATGGGCTTCTGGTTAATGCACGTGTTCTGGTTGGAACGGCGAAACTTAACGAACTGATAAATGTCCGCGCCGACTTCGCGCGACATGCCGCCCTCTTGGGACACGCCTTCCACTCGAACGATGATGCGCTCGGAGTCGACGGAGTCGACAACGCCGTCGCGGCGGCAGATGACGACCGCTCCGGAGTCGCGAGCGGCGATCCGCTCCATTCCGGTTCCTACGATCGGCGAGTCGGCGCGCAACAGAGGCACCGCTTGGCGTTGCATGTTCGAACCCATCAGGGCGCGGTTGGCGTCGTCGTTCTCGAGGAACGGGATCAAGCTGGCCGCAACGGAGACGAGCTGCTTGGGGCTGACGTCCAGGTACTGGATCTCGGCCTTCTTCTTGAGGATGAAGTCGCCGGCTACGCGGCAGTTAGCGAACTCGGGAGTAATTTCGCCCGTTGCACTGACGGGAATGTTCGCCTGGGCGATGGTGTAGCGATCCTCTTCCCAAGCGGACAGATAGTGACAGTACGCCTCGTACCGCATCTCCTGTTTGTTCTTGGCCACCTTGCCATTGATCGCGTCTGCTGCGTCGCGGGTCATCACTTCGCCAACCTTTTGCTTGGTCGCGCCGGGGTGAGTGACCCGGACCTCATCCACGACGCTGCCATTCTCAACGCGACGGTAGGGGCTCTCGATGAAACCGTATTCGTTAATACGCGCAAAGCAGCTGAGCGAACTAATCAAGCCGATGTTGGGACCTTCAGGGGTCTCAATCGGGCAGATGCGGCCATAGTGAGTCGTATGAACGTCGCGGACTTCAAATCCGGCGCGCTCGCGGGATAGACCGCCGGGTCCAAGAGCAGACAGACGCCGCTTGTGGGTAATTTCGGACAGCGGGTTGGTCTGATCCATGAACTGCGACAACTGCGAGGATCCGAAGAACTCGCGAATCGCAGCCATGACGGGCTTCGCGTTAACCAAGTCGTGCGGCATGGCCGACGACATTTCCTGGTAGACGCTCATCTTCTCCTTCATGGCCCGTTCCATACGGACTAAGCCGATGCGGAACTGGTTTTCGAGCAGTTCGCCCACCGCGCGGACGCGACGGTTGCCGAGGTGATCAATGTCGTCGACATCGCCGATGTTGCGGCGCAGCTGCATCAGGTAGCGGATTGTCGCGTAGAAGTCATCGGCATCGAGGGCCCGCTTGTCGAGCGAAGTGGCCGTCTCGTCGCCGTACAACTTGATGTTGAACTTCATGCGACCAACGCGCGAGAAGTCGTACTTACGCGTGTCGAAGAACATGCCCTGGAACAGCTGTGTAGCCGTATCGAGGGTTGGCGGATCGCCGGGACGCAACTTGCGATAAATCTCGATAAGCGCGTCGTGTTGGGTCTTGACGGCGTCTTTCTTGAGCGTTTCCGAGAGCGTGACGCCGATCGGATCCGTCTCGGGGAAGATGACCTCGAAAGTCTTGACGCCCGCTTCGATCATTTGAGCGATCTTGTCGGGAGTGATGGGCGAGTTGGCTTCCGCTAGAACGTCGCCGGTCTCTTCATTGACAATATCGCCCGCAAAAAGCGCCTCTTCGAGGTCGCCGGCTTGGGCCGGCAAGCCGCCAACGCCTGCCTTCTGGAGTTCCTTGAGCACCAGAGGCGTGACCTTGCGTCCCTTCTTCACGATGACCTTGCCCTTGGAGTCGGTGACGTCGTCAGACATGCGGACGCCCAGCAGGTTCTCGGAAACTTGGCGCGCCAGCTTGGCTGCCTTAATCGTGATCGTGTCGACCTTATAGAACTGCTTCAGAATCTCGGCGTCGGACAGCAGCCCCAGAGCGCGGAGAAATACGGAACCCAAGAATTTACGCTTACGGTCGATGCGAATGTAGAGCAGGTTCTTTTGGTCGTACTCAAACTCAACCCAGCTACCGCGGTAAGGAATGATCTTGCCGAGGAAGTAGCTGCGGCGGTTGGCCGACTCGAAGAAGACGCCGGGCGAGCGGTGCAACTGCGAAACAATGACCCGCTCAGTGCCGCTGACGATGAACGTGCCGTTGCCGGTCATCAGCGGGACTTCGCCGAAGAAAACTTCCTGTTCTTTGATGTCCCGAATCGATTTCTCGCCTTCTTCGTCTTTTTCGAAGATGGTGAGACGAATCGTGACCTTCAACGGAGCGGAGAAGGTCATTCCGCGCTCTTGGCACTCGTCGACGTCGTACTTGAGCTTCATGCCGACCGGGTCGCCGCACTTCGGGCAGAACGTCACACGGTTGGGGTTGTACTCGCCGCACTCGCCGCAAGCGGTGGTCGGAGGGCCGTAGGGGTCGGTCTTGATGGTGGAGCCGCAATGGGAGCAGGTCGAGCGCAGGTGGTGCAAGCCACGCAGGTGGCCGCACTTACACTCCCAGTCGCCGATCGAGTAGTCAACGAACTCCAATTCGCTGAGCCCCCGAAAGTCGCTGATCGGGAAGACGGAGCTGAAAACCGCCTGAAGCCCGGTATCGTCCCGTTCTCCCGGCAATAGATCCATCTGCAAGAAGCGTTCGTACGACGCTTGTTGCACCTCGATCAAATTTGGAATCGGAATGGTGGCCGGAATCCTGGAAAAGTCGAGCCGCACAGGATTCGAACCATCCGAAGAACCGTTTGCCTTATTCGCCATCTATAACTCCCGAGCCCATCTACCCACGCACGTCGCAACCGACATTCGACACCCTCTCCCTTGGCGGAGCGGGTCTCACAACACGAACACGGACGAGTGCGAGCACGCGGTTAAGAAACAACGATTCCGAAGCGAACCGATAGGAATACGCCCGACTCCAGCGCGCACTACTGCCTGCGACTGAAAACGGACGTGAAATAAAGAGAGGGCGTACCTAACCTGCAATGAGGCACGCCTTCGCGCATTCAACTGGAGCAAATAAAGCTGCCTCTACCGAACGCCGACCGGACTTCCGCCAAGTACCGCTTATACGACCTATGCATGCTAGCAGCTGTAAGCTGCGAAATGCAAATGGGCATAGCAGACTGCGGCCAGCCCGGCCGAGCGCGCGGGCGACAACTAACGTTTCCAGCGAAAAATCGCCTCCCCCTAGGAGAGTGTGACTTCAGCGCCGGTAGCCTCAAGGGCCGCCTTAAGCGCTTCGGCTTCTTCCTTGGACACGTTCTCTTTGACGGCTTTGGGCGCCTCGTCGACGACAGCCTTGGCCTCTTTTAGACCAAGTCCAGTAGCCTCGCGGACGGCCTTGATCACCTGGATCTTATTGGCGCCAACGGTTTTCAGAGTGACCGTAAACTCGGTCTGCTCTTCCTCCGCGGCAGCCGGGGCAGCAGCCGGGGCCGCCGCCATCGCCATTGGCGCAGCGGCGGAAACACCCAACTTTTCTTCGAGCTCCTTCACGAGATCGGCAGCTTCCATGAGGGTCAACCCCTGGATTTTTTCAGCTAGAGCAGCAACATCGGCCATGGCTGGATCGCTCCTTCGTTCCTTAAACGTTCAAACTCTTACTATGCGGGACGGCAGCATCGCCGCCGACCCAAACTCTTTCCAAATACCCGCTAACCCGCGAATTTCTCTTTTTCAACGCCCTGCTGGACCACCGAAGCGATGTCCCTGGCGGAGGCCTTGAGCACGCCCATCAACTGCTGCGCCGGAGCGTTCAACAAGTAGAGCAACTTCGCCTGAACCTCAATCTTGGTCGGCATCTTGGACAACTTGACCAAGTCGTCAGCACCGTACTGCTGCCCCTCGACCAAGCCCGTCTTGCAAGAGAACAGCGGATTCTTCTTGGAGTAATCGACCAGTACTTTCACTAATCCGACCGGGTCGTCCTTGGCATACACCAACGACGTCATCCCCTTTAGGCCAGTGAAAGCCGACGCGTACGATTCCCCTTCGGCGGCTACGCGCGCCAGGCGATTATTGATCACCCGGTAGCCGCCGCCGCTCTTGCGGATTTCTCCGCGCAATTCGGCGTCGGCGTCCACATTAAGCCCCTGAAAGCTGCAGAGGACCAAGACTGGATTCTCTGCGAATGTCTCTTTGAGCAGAGCGAGTTCTTCGATTTTTTCAGCTCTTGTCTTCATCTTCGCCCCCGGTTACTTGCTCAACCCCACGTCATCCAGCTGGATCGCCGGACTCATCGTGGAACACAGAGTCGCTTTCTTGAGGTACTTGCCTTTCACGGCCGCCGGCTTGGCCTTCATCACTGCGGCTATCAGAGCGCCGGAATTCTCGATCAAATGGTCCGCGGCGAAGCTCAACTTGCCGACCGGAGCATGAATGACGCCGCCCTTGTCGACGCGAAATTCGACCTTACCGGCTTTGATTTCCTGAACAGCAGTAGCCACGTCTGTCGTCACCGTGCCGGTCTTCGGATTGGGCATCAAGCCGCGCGGCCCCAAGACCTTGCCCAGTTTGCCGACAAAACGCATCATGTCAGGCGTCGACACCACTGCATCAAAATCTAGCCAGTTTTCCTTCTGGATCTTGTCCACGATCTCTTCGCCGCCCACGTAGTCGGCGCCAGCGTCTTTCGCTTCCTTAGCCTTGTCGCCCACTGCCACTACAAGCACAGTCTTACTCTTGCCTAGGCCGTGCGGCAGAACGATCGTCCCACGCACCATCTGGTCCGCGTGACGAGGATCGACGCCGAGGCTTAAGTGAACCTCGACGGTCTCATCGAACTTGGATTCTTGATTTCCCTTGAGGAGAGGGATCGCTTCGTCAAGCGCGTAAGGGCGTTCCTCGATTTTCTCCGCGAAAGCGCGGTATTTCTTACCTGCCATATAACCCCCGTGGTACAAACGGCTGCCAAGCCATCCGGCTCGCAAGCCTCCCAAAGTCGCCGGTCTCCCGGCGCACAAACTCTCTTACTCTACTTCGACGCCCATAGAGCGGGCCGTCCCTCGAATACAGGCCATCGCGGACTCAATCGTGTGGCAGTTCAGATCGGGCATCTTCTGCTTGGCGATCTCTTCCACCTGAGCGGCCGTTATCTTGCCGACCTTGCTGCGATTCGGTTCGCCGGAACCCTTAGCCAGCTTCGCCGTCTTCAGGATCAAAACAGCCGCGGGCGGCGTCTTGGTAATGAATTCGTACGAACGATCTTGGTAAACCGTCAACACGATGGGCACGACAAGGCCAACCAACTCAGGCTGTTGCGTTCTGGAGTTGAACGCCTTGCAGAACTCCATGATGTTGACGCCGGCCTGACCCAAAGCCGGACCCACGGGCGGCGCCGGAGTCGCCTTGCCCGCCATGATCTGCAGCTTGATCTGGCTTACGATTTGCTTCTTCGCCATCGACTAACCCTCTTTCTCCACCTGGAAGTACTCCAGTTCCACGGGCGTACCGCGGCCGAAAATCGTGACCATCACCTTCAACGTGGCCCGATCTTCGTTCACTTCCTCGACCGATCCGGTGAAGTTGGCGAACGGTCCGTCGACAATCTTGACCTGGTCGTTCCGCTGGAACGACATCTTCGGGCGCGGACGTTCCGCCGACGCCGTCTGGCGATATAAAATCTGGTTCACCTCGTCGGCCGTCAGCGGGTTCGGCTTATGGCCGCCTCCCACAAAACCGGTTACGCGAGGCGTGTTCTTTACAACGTGCCAAAGCTCGTCATCCAAGTCGAGCTGGACCAGCACATAGCCCGGGTAGAGTAGCCGCTTGGTCGTCACCCGCTTGCCGGCCCGCAATTCCACGACATCTTCGGTCGGAATCAGCATCTCGCCCACTCGATCGCCAAAGCCGAACGCTCCGGCACGAGTCAGCAGGCTTTCGCGAACCTTGTTCTCAAACCCCGAGTAGGTGTGAATGATGTACCAATCCAGACCAGGCACGCCAATCTGGGCCACAGCCTCTTCCGCACTATCCGACGCCTCGTCCGAGACCGCAGCCTCCGCAGGCACTTCGACCGGCGGGACGGACTCGGGGGACGCTTCGGTTGAAGCAGTAGCGCCGTCAATGGGATCTAATTCACTCACTTAACCTACCTAAAGTACTGATAGAGCGCGGTTTGACCACTCGCCAGTACGAAATCAACAACGCCAAAAAACACCGCAAAGGCGAAGACGGTCACCAGAACGACCAAAGTCGTGCTGCGAACTTGTGCCCGATTCGGCCAAGTCACGAGACGCATCTCGCGCTTCAGTTCTTCGACATAGGCCTGGAGTCGCGGCAACCAAGTCGCGGGCCCATCCCCATTCGAAGCTAGTTGTTTACGTCCCGCAGCCATGAATCAAGCTCTCTTACCTTGCCCCTCGGGCGCACACATCAATGAGCAGCTTCGTTAGCAGCCCGACCAAAAACCAACTTTCTACAAAAGTAGTGGCAGGGGCGGAGGGAATCGAACCCCCAGTGGCGGTTTTGGAGACCGCTGGTTTACCGTTAACCGACGCCCCTAACTCGTCGGGGACGAACCTGTTTACTACTTCGTCTCGCGATGCGGCACATGCGTCCTACAGCGCGGACAGAACTTCTTGAACTCCAGACGGTCCGGGGTCTTTTTCTTGTTCTTCGTAGTAGTATAGTTTCTTTCCTTGCACTCTGTACACTGCAAGGTAATGATGTCGCGTCCCATGGCTCGTCTCCTTCCGTCCTAGTGGCGAGTTCCCTTATTCCACAATGTCAGCGACGGTGCCGGCGCCGATGGTCCGCGAGCCCTCGCGGATAGCGAAGCGCA
>JAQCLD010000093.1 GCA_027592785.1 Acidobacteriota bacterium | reverse complement strand
TTTTCCGGCGCCTTCCGACGCCTTCACACCGCCGCTTTGTGGTCTAGTTTTGCAGTGCCGTTCTCACCTGGTAGATGGTGACTTCCGGCAGCCACTGGTGCGGAATCCAGGCATGGTGATCTGTGGTGTAGGAAAACTCGTCGGTTCGCGGCAACTCTCCGGTCTCGACGATTTGCTCGCCGACCTTCATGTGCCACCACATATCGGGATCCAGGATGCGGTTTCTCGCGGACCAGAACGCCACCAGTCCCAGCAAGACGACGATTAGCACGGGCAATGAAAAGGCCCGCCGCCAAAAGCTAATCGCTTCCAGACGGTTTTCAGCTGGCTCGTGCGCTGCTTCGTCCGCTAACATCTACCGTCCCATTGCCTTCGCTGGAAACTGATCGGCTTAGCAGGCGGTGCAAGTACGCCCGCGTAATGCCGAGGCGCGCGGCGGCGAGAGTCTTGTTGCCGTCCGCCGCCTGCAGCGCGTCTTGGATCAAGTTCAATTTGAACTGCCGGACCTGGTCCTCGAACGTTCCGCTGAGCTGCGGCGAGTTGCCGGAGCGCGGTTCGGTAACTAAGGATGCATTGACCGCTTGCCGCGAGACGTTGCCGTTCTCTGCGAGAATCACTGCCCGCTGAACCACGTTCTCTAACTCGCGAACGTTGCCGGGCCAATCGTGGCGCATCAACTCGGATAGTCCGTCGGATGTGAGCTGCGACTCCGGCTTGCCGAACGACTTCCCGAACTTTGCGATGAAATGCCGCGCGAGCACGGGGACGTCCTCTTTCCGCTGACGCAATGGGGGGATATCTATCTTGACGACTTGGACGCGGTAGTAGAGATCTTCTCGGAACTAGCCCGATTTGACCATGGCTTCCAAGTTTCTATGGGTGGCAAAAAGCACGCGGGCGTCGAGCTGCTGAGTCTTCTTGCCGCCAACGCGGGTGAACTCCCTTTCCTGAAGAACCCGCAGCAGTTTTACCTGATTCGTGAGCGTGAGTTCGCCCACTTCGTCCAGGAAGATCGTGCCGGAGCCGACTCGCTCGAAGCAGCCTTCTCGGCTGCCGGAGGCGCCGGTGAACGAGCCGCGTTCATGCCCGAAGAGTTCCGACTCCAACAGAGTTTCCGGGACGGCGCTGAAGGCGACGGGAACGAACGGTTGGTCCGCGCGCGATCCCAGGTTGTGAATGGCGCAGGCGACGAGTTCCTTGCCAGTTCCGCTTTCTCCGCGAATCACGACGTTTGCATCCAGGTTGGCGACACGGTTGATCATGTCGTAGACCTTTCGCATCGCTGCGCTTTCGCCAATGAGCCGATCGCAGCGGCGCTGCTCTTTCGGCGCCTGGACGCTGCGAAGATCGCGGGTCAGACGGCGATGCTGCTCTGCTCTGTGAATAACCAGCTTGAGCTCGCCAAGATGAGGGGGCTTGCGAAAGTAGTCATAGGCGCCCTGAGAGACCAGGGTCATAGCGTCAGAGCGTCGCTCGTCATGCGCCATAACAACGACTGGGACACCTCGAGCATGACCATGCTCTTGGAACGCCTGCAGCTCTTCGACAGCGTTAACGTCGTCGTCCAAGTCAACGATAGCGACGTCTACATCGACCCGATCAAGCAACTCTTCAGCGCCCAGCCGTTCCGCCTCGGTGAGGACTTCGAAGTCACCGCTAAGCGAAGCAGTGAGAGCCTGACGCATTCTCAGGTCTCTCGATAGCACCAATAGTCGAGTTGTTTTTTTCAAGGCAATAGCGCTGTAAGTACTCTCTACCGTCAACCAACGTATACGCCTGTGCGTTCGAACGGTCGGACGTGTGTACTTGTGGCGACAGGACCTATTCTGAATGGTCGTGGGTGCAATTCCAATAGAGCGCGAGTCTCAATTACACGTTGGTACTGGTGGAACTTAGGGGGTACCCAGGAGGCCGAAATGCCACTGTGGTACCGGTACGATGAGACTAGGGACGCGTCAGCCCAGACCGGGGATGACGGGCTGCAAAGAGCGCCATTGATATCGCTTGTTGACCCCTGTCCGGGAAGCGTAATCGCATACGAGCCGCCTAGCTGGCCTGTTCGACGACGTCGACGCCGATCGGATCATGGTCGGAAAGAGGCGGGTTGCGGCCTTCTCGAAACTGGTGCAATACCCTGGGGTCGTGTGCCGCAAATCCCTTCACCGCCAACCAATCGATCTTCAGGGGGCACTTGCCGTCGTGATGACGCAGCGCCCAACGGATGAATGCGAAGCACCAGGCGGGAACCCACTCTCGGAGGTTCTTGTGCGTTTTGGCATCGTCGACATCATAGGAGGTGGTCCGCTCGCCAATCGAGTTGGCGGACCGATAGTCGAAGCCGGCATCTTCAAGTAGATTGAAGAGTTTCGCCTCGAACTTGTTGTAGGGATGCAAGTAATGATTCGTGATCACGTTGTTTGGACCCATGAATACTCGCAACCAGAAGCCCAGGATGGCCATCGTTGCACTGGATGAGTTGAAGGTAGTTGTGTTCCAGTCGCCGCCAATTATGGCCGGAGAGCGTCCCGCGATGGCAGCCAAGACATCGGCCATCTGGTCGGCGCGGTGCTGTTGGCTTGAATTGGCATCCAAGTGCACGGCGACCACGGTGGCTGGCTGATCGGGGAACTCTACCTCGGCGACGACGGCGGTTTGCTGTCCTAGCCGTTTCTCGCGGCCTTTCATCTTGTCTTTTCCGTTCTTGAGGAAAACGCTGCGAACGTTAGACAGGGGATAGCGGCTCAGGATCGCATTGCCGTGGAGGCCGGACTCGTTCTCGCCCGCTGCGTCAAACTCGACTCCAGAGCCCTTAGCCAGGTTGATATAGCAGGGAGAAAAGGCATAGTGTAGTCCCAACTCTCGGGCCAGATCGCGGGCTATGTTGCGGTTGCCGGACCGAGCCATACCGACATCCGTCTCGGTCAGCAGTAGTACGTCGGCCTGCGAGAGGTATGGATCTTGCTGGAATGCTTCCAGTTGTCCGTCGTAGTGGATGCCTCGTTCCAAATTCCAGGCGGCGATCCGATAGCTGTCCTTTCGCGCCACGACTGCGCAGGTGAAATCGCCTTCTTCGGGCGTTTGAAAGATGCGGTCGAACTTGGCCTTGAGACGCTGGTAGGTCGGATGATCAAACAACTCAGGCGTTGAGTTACAGCCGGCAAGTTCAACAAAATACGGGCGAAGGTCTTCGCGCAATTGTCGGCGCATTTGCTCTACAACGGAGCTGTCAGATGGGGTCTCAGGATGTCGCATAGGACTGAAGTCCCAGTGTACCGAGCCGGAGACTTAGTCAAGAACTGAGGTTTAAGTGCCTTAGCGTCAGGGGTTTGACCGACAGGGTGTGGTCAATTCGAATGATAGACTCGCTCCAATGGCTAGCTCGATGTCAGCAGCACAGGCTGATGGCGGCGCCGTCGCGGTTCCGCGAGCGGCGAGCCGGACGTCGGCGTCGTCGATCGTGCTCATCCTACTATGTACGGTAGTGGGCGCTGCAGCCCAGATCCTGATGCGCGAAGGCGCTAATTACCTTCCCGTCGCGGGTTCCGAGGGGATGGTGCTCTCGTTGTTGACGAACTGGCCGCTGTTGGCCGGTTACGCCTGCCTCGGCTTGAACACAGGACTGTTGGTTTTGGCTCTGCGGAACGGGCAGCTGTCTGTGCTTTATCCGATCATCGCGCTGACCTACGTTTGGGTCGCGATGCTGTCGCCGATGTTCTTTGAAGATTCCATGAATGCCTTCAAGGTCTTGGGGATCGGTTTCATCGTGGGCGGCGTCTCGCTCATCGGGTTCGGCAGTCGCCAATGACCACGCCAGTTTCATCCATGATCCTGGTGTTGATCGCCAGCCTGGTCGGTTCTCTAGCGGCTGTCTTCCTCAAGGCTGGAGCCGACAGGCTGCACCGGGACATCGCCTCGCTGAAGCGGGCCGGTTTGCGGCTCGGGGCGGGGATCACCCTCTTCCTGCTGTCGTCCGTACTATACGTCTGGGGCATCAAGAACGGCAGTCTTACGGTCCTTTATCCGCTGCTGGCGCTGGGCTACGTGTGGACGTTGGTCTGGTCAAAGATATTCTTTGGCGAGCCATTCAACAAGCATAAAATCTATGGCTTAGGGATTGTTCTCGTAGGTGTTACTTTCATCGCTGCGGGCAACGGTTAACCACCAATCCGGAAAATCCGCCACCGAGTTCAGCACTGCATCCGGCTGAACGCCCTGCTCCAAGTCCTCCGGCCGAAACTTGCCGGTCTTCACGATTGCACCTCGCAGACCCGCACCCTGAGCGCCGCCGACGTCGGCGCGAATGTCGTCGCCGATCATCAGCAAATCCGCAGCCGGCAGTCCCAGTTTCAGGGCAGCGGCATCGAAGAATTCTCGAGATGGCTTGCCCAGCACTACTGCGCGGCGCCCCGTCGCGTGTACTAGGGCGACCACGAAGGGTGCGACGTCGAGCGATGGTCCCGTCGGCGACATCCAATAGCGGGTCATGCCGAGGGCGACCAGCTGAGTTTCCGTGTCCGCGTGGAGCAGCCGGAAGGCGCGATTCAATGTCGCGAAGTCCCAGGAAGAGCCCAGATCGCCGACGACAACTGCTTTCGCGCCTTCGTCAGAGATCACTACATCTTGGAACTCGGCTGCGGTCTCCGGCGGGACGAACAGCGCCGCCGGCGAAACTCCGCGCTCACTCAGCCACAGATTGGCCGCCACCGCCGGCGTCCAAATCTCATTTGTAGACGCCGCTATGCCCATCGACTGCAACTTGTTCACCAAAGTCTGCCGAGGTTGCGAGGTCGTGTTCGTCACTAAGAGATACGGTATCCGCTCTCGGCGGACCCAGGCGATCACCTCGGCGGAGCCTTCGATCGGAGTCTCGCCGTTATAAATGACGCCGTCGAGGTCGAACAGAATGCCGTGTGGTCGACTCATCTTTTGAAGAGCTTAACGAAGATGCGGTAGCGGTTGGCTCCCTCGCAAGTTTACAATCGCTGCTGCATGTCCCAACAGCAGTTCAATTCGGAACGGCGACCGCTGCGAGTAGCGATTGTAGGCTCTGGTCCCGCTGGTTTCTATGCGCTTCAAGCGTTGTTCAAGGCGCCAGATCTAAACGTTCAAGTCGACATGTACGACCGTTTGCCTGTGCCCTTTGGTTTAGTACGTAGCGGCGTAGCTCCCGACCATCCCAAGATCAAGAACGTGATGGCGCTCTACGAGCGGCTCGCCGAGCGCCCCGAATTTCGCTTCTTCGGTAATGTCGAGTACGGCAAGGACGTAACGCTTGCTGACTTCCGCAGGCTCTACGATCAAGTCGTCTTCGCCAGCGGAGCGCAGGCGGATCGGCTTTTAGGGATTCCGGGGGAGAACCTAGAGGGGGTTCACTCGGCGCAGCGTTTTGTTGCCTGGTACAACGGAGACTCGGGCTATTCACGGCTAGACCTCGACCTCTCGGCTGAAAGCGTCGCCGTTATCGGCGTGGGCAACGTAGCCGCCGATGTGGCTCGAATTCTATGTCGCCTGCCGCAGGTCTTGGCAAAGACGGACATCGCCGACTACGCCCTCGAAGCGTTGCAGCGCAGCGCGATCAAAACGGTGCACGTGATTGGCCGCCGCGGCCCTGTGCAGTCGGCGTTCTCTCACCCCGAAATACATGAGTTGGGCGAAATGGCCGGCGCCTCGGCCTCGACATTACCGGAGGAGATGCAGCTTGATGCGGCCAGCGAACGAGAGTTGCTAGATGGGACAGAAGACTTGAGGCGTCGCTACCAAGCCCTGAAACTGCTCGAAGGTCGCGAGGAACCGGAGAAGCCGCGACGTTTAGTGATTCGTTTCTGCCTCTCGCCAGTTGAAATTATGGGCGACAGCGAAGGACGAGTACGCGCTCTCAAAGTCGTGCGCAATGCATTGTTCGTGGACGAACAGGGTACGGTACGTTCGCGGCCAACGGGCGAAACCGAAGAGATTCCCTGCGGGCTGGTGTTTCGATCAGTCGGCTACAAGGGCGTTGTACTCGAGGGCCTGCCGTTCGATGCATCTGCGGGCGTCGTGCCCAACGAAGGCGGGCGAGTGATCGACCCAGAATCGGGTCAGCAGCTGGCGGGCGTTTATGTTGCAGGCTGGATCAAGCGTGGACCAACCGGATTGATCGGCGCCAACAAGTCCTGTGCCCGCGAAACCATCGATGCTTTGATTGACGATCTGGGCGCCGCTAAACACTTTTCCCCGACGAACCCCCAAGCCGATGCCGTGGATCAGCTGCTCCGTGAACGCCGCATCGACTACGTCACCTATGACGAGTGGAAGCGTATCGACGAGTTGGAGGTTGCGCGGGGTAAGGCGGTTGACCGTCCCCGAGTCAAACTCACGGAGCTCGTCGACTTCCTACACGTTGCCCATCCCGACGGAAACGCCGAGTAGACCTTCGACGTGGGCCATTTTGGCTCTGACTGCTGGGCGTAGCGACCCTTTGCGGCGGGGCCAGCGGGCGCTTTGCCCAAGAGTGGCCCTCGTGCGCCGCGTGCGTCCTTTTTGAACGAATTGATTCTAAAGGAATTAATGAAACAGCAATCCTTCGGCACGCATCTTGCTTTCAGGAAAGTGAAAGGGAGGGACGTTGAACATCATGACTGGCCACCTCACACGAGAAACCTGCAGCCACGCACCGCTCGAAATCCTGCGCCAGGACGCGTTGCACGGGGACTGGAACGCAGCCAAACGTGATTGCTTCGACCTGGATTTGCCAGAGTGCGCAAGTCGCGCCGAGTTGGAGTTAGTCTTCGCCGTATGGGCGCAGGATGCAGTCAGCGTGGCTGCAGCGGTCGCTCAGTTAGAGAAATCCAACCCTCGGGAGGCCGCTTGCTGGCGTCAAGGGGACGTCTAAACTACCCGGTACGGCTCCAGGGCTTCGCTTACAACCGTGACGCCGAGGCCCGCGGCGGTGGGCAGTTTCCACGCGCCTTGGGAGAACTCGATTGCAGCTTCCACGATTCCAGCCCGCAATGGATTTTCGCTGCGGTCGCATTCGATCAATTTACGATCGGCGGTCAAAGTGAACGGCTGCCTCGGCCGGGCGGCGTAGAAGTGTAACGCCGCCGCCTGTCCGATTGCCGAGCCCCAGGCGTGAGGTGTCACGTGAATCCCAGTCAGCGAGGCTAGGGCGGCAATCTTCATCCCCTCGGTGATGCCGCCACAGGCGCAAATGTCCGGCTGGCAGTAGTCGAAGGCGCGCCGACGCAACCAGGGCTCGAAGCCAAAGCGCGTGGCCTCGCATTCGCCGCCCGCCAGTGGGATCATGATACGGTTCTTCACTTCGAGATAGGCGTCCACGTCGATGCACGAGACGGGCTCCTCAAACCACCACAAGTCCGCGGCTTCCAGCTTGCGCCCCAGCGCAATCGCTTCGGTCGGGGTGTAGGCGTGATTGGCGTCGATCATTAATTTGGTTGCTGGGCCGACGACTTCGCGGACATGTCGCACCAGTTCGGCGTCGCGCTCAACGCCGAGACCGACTTTGATCTTCATCGCCCGAAAGCCGTCAGCCAGGAACTGTCGCGCCTCTTGTTCGAAGCGCACCTCCACGGGCTCGTTCTGGGGAAAGTAAAAGCCTGTAGCATAACACTCAATCGACTCTGTCTCGGCGCCGCCGAGAAGGCGGTACAAAGGCTGATCGGCCGCTCGCGCCTTGATATCCCAGCAGGCGATGTCCAGCGCCGAGATCGCCGCGACCATCACGCCCTTCTGGCCGTAGTCGATGCTGCGCGCATAGAGCAGTTCCCAGTTCGCCTCGACGTCGCGCGGGTCACGCCCGACAAGCAGGGGGCCTAGAAACTCCTTGATGATCGTGCCGGTGAGTTGGGCCGGCCCATACGCCTCGCCCCAGCCGACGAGGCCGTCGTCCGTGCGGATTTCGACCAGCATGGCTTCGCGGTGAGAATAGCTGAACTGTGAAAAGGCGAAAGGCTCCACGAGCGGAGCCCGCAAGACATGCGCGGTGACCGAGGTGACTTTCATCGTCCGCTCAGGGCCAGACGCGAATGTATTTCCGTATCGTCCGCAAGAACGGCTCGCCGGCGTACATGTTGCCTTCGCCGTCGACTGCAACGAACTCCGCGCCAGCGCCGCTGGTCACGTTCGGGTTGGCCCAAGGGAATTGCACGAAAGAATCAACCGACCCGGTCAAAGCATTGCCGACTCGTATACCGACGCGCCAACCGGGGTTCTCGACGTCGTCCGACTCCGAGTCAGCGACATAGATCTTGTCGTTGAGGCCAAAGTAGATGCCGCTGGGCCGACCGAATTGTGTCCAAGACGCCAGGTGTTTGCCTTGTTGATCGAAGATCTGAACCCGGTTATTGTTGCGGTCGGCAATGAATATGCGGCCCCGCGAATCCACGGCGATCGCGTGTATGGTCCGAAACTCTCCCGGCCCGTAACCGGTCTTGCCCCATTCCATCAGGTACGTGCCGTCTTTGGAGAATTTGACGACTCGGTTATTGCCGTCCAAGGCATGGCCGTCGGCGACGAAAATGTCGCCGTTATCGAGAGTCACCACATCGGCGGGCGCGTTGAAATGGCTCTTGTCATTTCCCGGCTTTCCAGGCGTACCGAGCGTCATCAAGACCTTGCCGGTCGAGCTGAACTTGATCACTTGGTGCCCTCGCGGGCCTTCGGGCGTTCGCGTAGCAAGCACGGCGTCCGTTACCCAAACGTTGCCGGCCTTGTCGACGTGCAGGCCGTGCGGCCAAATGAACATGCCGGCGCCGAAACTCCCGACGACCTGGCCTTCCATATTGAACTTGATCACCGGATCGAGGTCGGAGTCGAGACATTCGTTGCCAAAGCGTTCGGGCGCGGTCGCCGAGCAGCGCACCACGGCCCATAGATGTTGGCCGTCTGGGTCCATCGTTACTCCGCCCACCGCGCCCATTGGCCTGCCGTCGGGTAGCTGCGGCCAACCGTCGACCATGCGGTACGGGTTGGGGTACTGAGCGACAGCCGACATGGCGGCAACGGTTAAGAGAATTGGTAGAAGGGTTGTGAGTTTCATGATTGGACGCCGCAGGCCGGCGCGATTAGAATAACCGGTTCGCGGCTTGGATGCACGCCTAGCGGCGGACTCATGTCTGAATTCCGTGCGCGGCGGCTGGGTGACAGGCCGAACCGCAGCGGAGCAGGCGACCGCGCTGCGGTACACTGGTCCGTTGTGCGATCGGGCGGTATTGAGCGATATGGCAGGGCAAAGAATCGCGGTTGCCGGCGCCACCGATGCCCGGTACGCCATGCCGTTGGCCGTGACGCTCTGCTCGGTTGGCCATCATGCCGGGCCGGGGGTCATCGTCGATGCATACATCGTTGACGATGGTGTGATTGGGGAGGACCGGGCCAAGGTGGAGTCGTCCCTTCCGGACAATGTTCAGCTGCATTGGGTTGCCGCGCAGGAGGGGCTCGAAGGGCTCCCGACATGGGGCCGAATGCCGCTGACTACCTACCGCAAGTTGACCGTAGGGGAGTGGATGCCGGCTGAGCTGAATCGCGTCATCTGGTTGGATTGCGATCTCTTGATGCTTGAAGATATCTCAGCGTTGTGGCGTACGTCGTTGGGGGATCAGCTTGCCATGGCAGTGCAGGATCCCCGTGTGCCGTTGGCTTCGTCCCGGTTTGGCGTGGCGGCTTGGAGGGAACTCGGCATTGCCGCCGAGGCCAAGTATTTCAATGCCGGAGTTATGGTGATCGACTTGTCGGGTTGGAGGGAGCACGGCGTGTCTCGACGCTCCCTCGAATACTTGCGAAAGTATGGCGACAGAGTCTACTTCTGGGACCAGGAGGCGCTGAACGCCGTGTTGGCGGGACGTTGGGGGGAGCTTGACCGGAGATGGAATCGACATCCTTCGCTGGAGCATGTACCGGGCTCACGCAATGGGTCGGACGACCGGATAGGGGTCGCCCACTTCAGCGGACACTTGAAGCCTTGGAACCTGTCACGCCAGAGCGCCAGTCACCGACTTTATCAAGACTATTTGAGCCGAACGGCGTGGGCTGATTGGGTCCCGGCAAACCGTTGGAGAGACCGATTCGTGGGCTGGTACGAGACCACGCGCGTGCGGCCGCTGCTCTACCCGGTTGAGCGCTGGATGACTGTGGTTGAGAAGTATCTAACGCGAACGCGCGGTCGGTGAAATATGGGGAGTTGCAACTGTTGAGTACGCCTGAGCTTAGCGTCGTATTAGCGACCGACACCTATGCGACCATCCGTCCGGTAGTTGACCGTTTTCGTCGGCAGACGATCCACGACCGCATCGAACTGATCCTGATCGCACCGTCGGCTGACAACGTCAACGGAGTCTTCGCTCATCGCGATGAGTTCGCGGCGATTCAGATCGTGGAAGACCCGGTTGTGGACTTGGCGCCGGCAAGAGCCGCCGGCATTCGAGCCGCGTCGGCGCCTTACATCTTCGTCGGCGAAACCCATTCTTATCCTCATCCCGAGTTTGCGGAGGCGTTGGTCCGACGATTATCTGAATCTTGGACCGCGGTTGCCCCAGCATTCGGCAACGCCAACCCTAACGGACCCCTGAGCTGGGCGGGTTTTATCTCCGACTATGGGCGTTGGGTAGAAGGGACCGAGGCCGGCGAGGCTTCTGAATTCCCTATCTATAATGTCTGCGTCCGGCGCGATGCCTTGCTGGCTCTGGGTGATCGGCTCGGACCGGCGCTGGCGCACGGCGACGAGTGGTCAGTGGCGTTTCACTCTGCCGGTCACCGGGCGTACCTAGAACCAGGGGCCCGCCTCGACCACGTCAACGTGGCGCCGTTGGGGAACTGGATACGCGAACGGATTCTGGCGGGAATGCTCATAGCAAACCATCGTGCGAGTCGCTGGTCGCTTGCCAGGCGGATCGTCTATTTTTTCGGATCGCCTTTGCTGCCGCTGGTGTTCATCGCGCGCGTGCTCCCGGGAGTCCGTCGGACTGTAAGCGCCAAGAACCTGCCGGTCTCCGTACTGTTCTGGATTGCATTCGGGATGACCATCAAGTCGATGGGCGAGATGGTCGGCTATGCGGGATGGCCCGTCGACTCGGCTGAGAAAGAAATGCACGAGTACGAAGTACACAAGTTGAAGTACGCTGGCCGCATGGCCCACAAGGAGCGGTCGTAACCCACATGTTGACCAAGGCACGCATGTCAATTGTTCTCGCGACGGACAGCTTCGCGACGATCAAACCCGTGATTCGCTGTTTGCGCAAGCAGACTCGGACGCAGGACCTGGAAGTTGTCTTGGTCACGCCTGATCCGCAAGCGATGCGAGAGGCGCTACAAGACGAGGATTGCTTCGCCGCAATTTCGATTGTCGAGGATCCGGTTGTGAACCTAGCAGCCGCCCGGGCTGCGGGAGTGCTCGGCAGCTCTGCGTCGATCATTTTTATCGGCGAGACCCATTCGTTTCCGGCGCCGGACATGGCTGAGCTGATCCTCGAAGCCTTTGAGGGGACCGAGTGGGCCTGCGTCGTACCTTCCGTCTACAATGCGAATCCTCGGGGAGTGTTCAGTTGGTCAGGATATATTTTGGACTACGGACAATGGGCTGCCGGGAAGCCTTCAGGCGAGATCGAGAGTGCGCCCGTATACAACGCCGCATTGCGCCGCGAGGCACTTTTGGCGCTGGGCCATCGACTGCCATCCGCGTTGGGCCAGTCCGATGAACTAGCGTTGACTTTCGCCGCCAATGGGCGGAGGGTGTTGTTCGAACCGCGCGGCCGGATCGGTCATGCCAACATGACAGGACTGAAAGACTGGCTCTGGAATAGGTTTCTGGGCGGCAACCTAATTGCAACGAACCGTTCGCGGAGCTGGTCCGCGGCGAAACGACTGGTCTACATCGGGGGATCGTTCCTGATTCCCGTCGTGCTGCTGCAGCGCTTGCTTCCCGGTATCCATCGAACGAGGCAAAACCACCGGCTGCCTCCTGGGACCCTGCTTGCCATCGTTCTTGGTTTGGTCTTACGAGCCGGCGGAGAGGCGCTGGGCTACGCTGGCTTACTTGGCGACTACTCAGCGCGCGGCATGCACTCGTGCGAGCTACACAAGTTGAAGTACGCCCGATTCGTGTCCGTATGAGCGCCAAGCCCGCAAGAGTCCGAGTCGGCGTCATCGGCTGTGGCGTGATCGCCTACTGGACCCATCTGCGCGAGTTGGGATCGATCCCTGGCGTGCAGCTGCTGGCCGCCTGCGACCCTGATCCTGCCGCGCGAGAACGGGCCGCGAAGTTGTCGGCGGTGCGAACGTATGCGGACAGCGACGAACTGCTGGCGCAATCGGATATTGATGCGGTGATCATCAGCGCGCCCACTCACCTGCACGCGCAACTCGGCTCAGCCGCCGCCCAGGCTCGAAAACACTTTTACTTGGAAAAGCCGATCGCTATCACTGCGGCGGAAGGCGGCCAGCTTATCGCGGCCGCCAAGGAATCAGGAGTCCACGCCGCGGCGGGATTCAATCGCCGCTGCCATCCGCTGTTCATTCAGGCCAAAGAGCTGATCTCAGGCGGCGCGATTGGGAAAGTGAGATCGGTTTTTACCGCGTTCACGGAGCCCATCGCGACCGACGTTATGCCCACCTGGAAGCGACTCCGTTCGACCGGCGGTGGAGTTTTACTCGACTTGTTTTCGCACCACGCGGACCTGCTGCGCTGGTTTCTGGAAGACGAGGCGGCCTCCGTTGAGGCGAAAATCGATTCGATCTCAACCGAAGGTGATGAGGCGCGAGTAGGCGTACTGATGGGTCGGGGCGTTGCGGCCCAGAGTTATTTCTCGTTCCGCGTCGGGCGCTCGGACTTTATGGAGTTCATCGGAGAGCTGGGGACCTTGCGCGTCGACCGCCACCGTCCTGCCCTCGACTTGCGCCTCGCGCGTCGCTGGGGTTACGGAGTCCGTGGCGTGTTCGTTCCGCCCAACAAGGATGTTGCTTGGTGGCGCATGCGGCGGTTGGCGAGTCCCTCCTATGAGCCGTCTTACCGGATTGCGCTTAAGGAGTTTGTGAAAGGGATTCGCGGCCAAGATTCGCGCGGAGCGTCGCTTCTGGACGGCTTACGCAGTCTGCAAATCGTACTCGGCGCCGAGGAATCGGCAAGAACGGAGCGACCAGTCAACCTGCTGGGATGATCATGCGCGTGCTGCTGATCATCGACTGGAATCGTGGGCGCGGCGGCGCTGAAGCGTACGCTGCGTGGTTGCGAGACGGTCTGCGAGCGGCAGGAGACGAGGTGCTCCTGCTCACCAGCAGCGCGGGAACGGCTGGGGACGGCGCCGCCGAATACGTCGCCTACGGTACGGAGCAAGTTGTTGCGCAGACGCTGCTTCAAATCGTCAACCCTTTTGCGGCCCAGACGGTTAGGAGGGCGGTTCGCGAGTTCCGGCCCGATGTCGTATGGGTCAACATGTTCGCTCATCACCTCTCGCCCGCAGTTCTCCTTGCTATGGGCGACGTGCCCACAGTATTGTTCGTATCCGACTACAAGGTCATTTGCCCGCTCGGTTCCAAACTGCTTCCGGACGGTCGCCTGTGCGAATCAACCGCAGGCAGAGTCTGTTATCAGTCCGGCTGCCTAAGTTTTCCGCATTGGGTGCGAGATCAGGCCCGCTATGCTCTGATTCGTTCGGCGCTCCGCCGCGTTGACCGCGTGATCGCCTGCAGCGAATGGGTAAGGCGAAGTCTCCAGCAAGAAGGAGTGCGATCGGAAGTGGAGGCGTTGCCGGCGCCGGCAGCTGCGCCGGGATTTATACGTAAGCCGGCGCAAGAGCCCACGTTTTTGTATTTCGGCCGGCTGGCGCCAGAGAAGGGAGTGAGCCTGCTCATTCGCGCTTTTCGTCGACTCAGCCAGCAATTCCCGAGTGCGCGGCTGATGGTTGTCGGAGAGGGAGCAGAGCGAGCGTCGCTCGAAGCTCTGGCCGCAACCTCTGGCCTCAGCGGTGCGGTGGAGTTTCTCGGTTGGCTGTCGCCGGAACAGTTAGATGAACCGCTTAGCCGAGCGTGGGCTGCCGTCGTGCCCTCTCTCTGGGCGGAGCCGCATGGCCTAGTGGCAGTCGAGGCCATCGTCCGTGGAACACCGGTAATCTGTAGCGCGTCAGGCGGCCTTGGCGAGATCGTTGAAGACGGAGTGAGCGGATTGAAGTTCCCCAACAACGACGAGGAAGCCCTGTTGCATTGTTTGCGTCAAGTCGCTTCCGGCGAGGCCTTCCCAGAGCGGGCTGTGTCAGCTGAAGTAGTAAGCAAAGTCCAAGCCAGATATGACATGGCTGTACACATCGGCAGGATTCAACGCATCTTAAGAGAATCGGCGCAGGCCACCAAGGGCGGGGCAATAGCAACATCCAGCAGATCGTGATCCCGCGTCAGGGAACTGCCTGAACCCGCACCGAGACACGGATGAGTGGCAGGTTATCCGACGGTCGTTGTGCCGGGGTTACTTCAGTCCGAAAACGTAGAGGGCATGCCCGGCAGCAATCGCAATATGTTGCTTGCCGTCGACTGAGTAACTGATTGGGTTCGACGTTATGGTTCCGCCGGTCTGAAAGTGCCACAGCGGTTGTCCGGTCTTGCTGTCTAGTGCGAAGAAGGAACCATCGGAGCCGCTCCCAAAGACCAGCCCGCCGGCCGTCGATAGCACTCCCGCTCGAGTGCGGCCCCCCGCTGGGAAGGCCCACTTCAGCGCGCCCGTCTCCGGTTCCAGCGCGCGGATTTCGGTGTAAGGCTCCTCATCGGGGATCTCACGGGCGCCTCCGGCGTTGTAGAGGCTGCCCTCCTTATAGATCGCTTCGCCTCGGTGGAAGATGTGCCCCATCTCCAATGTCGTGACGAAGAACAGATGGTCGACCGGGCTGTAACTCGGGCTGATCCAGTTCGTCGCTCCGGGCACGGCTGGATAAACCGTGGTCCCCTCGATTGACGGAGCAGTGTTGGGCAACCTCATCGGGCGGCCACTATCGTCGAGCCCCTCTGCCCAGGTCTGTTTGGCGAAAGCCTTCGCCTGCAGGAACTCGCCAGTTTGGCGATCGAGCACGTAGTAGAAAGCGTTGCGGTTGGCGAACAGGACAAGCTTGCGCTGTTGACCACGCACAACTCCGTCCATGAGCACGGGAACCTCCGTCGAGTCCCAGTCGTGGACGTCATGTGGAGTGAACTGGAAATACCACTTGAGTTCCGCTGAATCGAGGTCCAGCGCGATCAGCGAATCGGAATAGAGGTTGTCGCCTAGTCGAACTTCACCGTTCCAGTCAGGGCCCGGGTTGCCGGTGCCCCAGTAGACCAGATTGGTGTCAGGATCGTAGGATCCTGTAACCCAAGTAGTCGCGGAGCCGCGCTTCCAGCTGTCGCCGGCCCAAGTCTCGTTGCCGGGCTCGCCCGGGCCGGGCACCGTCTGGAATCGCCAAGCACGTTCGCCGGTTTTGGCGTCATAGGCATCGAGGAAACCGCGGACTCCGTATTCTCCGCCAGCCATACCGACGACGATCTTGTCCTTGACGGCCAACGGAGCGACAGTGACCGACACACCGTGCTTGTAGTCGGTAACTTCGATATCCCAGCGCACCAGTCCGCTATTCGCGTCGAGAGCGACCAGATGGGCGTCGAGCGTTCCCACGTAGACTGTATCCCCAAGCACCGCAACGCCGCGATTGACCCATCCGCAGCAGACAGGGATGTCGGTTGGCAACTGACGCGTGTACTTCCACAGCGGCCGGCCCGTGCGGGTGTCGAGCGCCGTGACGTCGCTGGGAGGCTCGGAGATAAACATCACCCCGTCGACAACGATCGGCGTCGTTTCGAACTTGTGCAGCGTGTTCTTCTGATAGCTCCATAGCGGTACCAAGTCCGCCACGCTATCGCGGTTGATCTCGGTGAGCGGAGAGTGCCGGTGAGAAGAATAGTTGCCCGAGTACGTCAGCCAGTTGTGAGGTTCGTTTTGGGCGTCGCGTATGCGTTCGTAGGAGACCTGAGCGCTCAACGATGTCGCCAGAACAAGCGCCGCAACAATGATTCTCATGAGCCCCCCTGAAGAGTCGCGAGATACGCAACCAGATCGTCCATCTCGGTGTTCGAAAGCGTGGCAGCGTAGGACGGCATCGATGACTCGCCTTCCCGCTTGACCACTTCCGTTAGCTCCGACTTCATCAGAGAATGGAGCTCATCAGAGAAGTCGCGAATCTGAATCGAAAAGGGACCGTCATAGAGGCGCACGCCCTCCATCCGCCGCCCGTCCTTGTGTATCGCGGTGACCAGCAGGAACCCTCGCGGGACTGCCGCCGAAGGTTCCAGCAACGCTTGGTGAAGATGCGCGACACTCCGCGCGGCGCCAATCTCGCTGAGCTCAGGGCCCTGCCTTCCGCCGGAGCCGTTGAGCCAATGGCAGGCTGCGCAATTGCCCTTGGATTCGTAAACGCGTTTGCCGGCTACTGGGTCGCCGGGCAAAGGCTCGGGATCGAGCTTGCCGAGCGACTCGACGTAGGCGGTGATCTTCCAGATCTCGAGGTCGTGGAGCTGCCAGCCGCGCGGCATTTCGGTGCCTTGAATTCCGAGATCGACGATCAGGAAGAGTGATTCGGCGTCCGTCACACGACTCAGCTTGGGCTTCGCCAAGTTCGGGCCAAGGGCCCCGCGTCCGCCTGGCCCGTGGCACCCAGCGCAGTGGCCGTCGAACAGTCGCTTGCCATCAGCAATCTCCTGCTCGTTGACCTCGGGCCGCTCAGGAATGGGTTCGCGCTCAAACTGCGCCGCTAGCGAAACAACCGCGAGAGCGGCGACCGCAATGAGGCGACAAAGTCTCAATGTCTGCGCCATGCCCCGTCAGCATATCCTAGCGCCCCGGAGACTTCAATGGAAAACAGCCGCCTACAAGCTTCTGGATGGATCCACAGCTTCCTGTCACTACGTTGACTTCACTCGCCGGGGTGGCCTGCACCCCCTCACCCCAACACTCCTCGCGTTTTCAGTCCCGTTCACGAGACTCCTGGTTAGCCCAGGCCTTGAGGCCTGGTTGCCGGAAGCGGCCCGCCCCTTCCTTCTTCAGCCCGCGTCAGCCTCTGACCCCCAACACTCCCCGCACCAGCCTAAGAAGCGGACGGCACGGGGCTTGCCGCCCATGCCGAGATTCCTTTGGGCTCCGTCCCCTTAGATTGTAAAGTTGGACAGTTGATCGGCAATGAGATATACAGCAACGAGCAGGGTCGTGACGAAAAAGGGAGATTTCTTCCGGCCAACCCTGG
>JAQCLD010000008.1 GCA_027592785.1 Acidobacteriota bacterium | reverse complement strand
CCGCCGCTTTGTGGTCTAGTTTTGCAGTGCCGTTCTCACCTCGGCCTCAGCGATGAGCAGCTCGATACCCTGCGAATTGGCGCCACGCTGCACGACATCGGGAAAATCCTCATCCCCTACAACATCATCATGAAGCCGGGCCCCTTGGACGAGCGCGAATGGATCATCATGAAGCAACATGTCGAACTTGGCTTGGCGTTGCTGAAGCCGTTCCATGAACTCGCGGCGGCCAGCGAGATCGTCCACGCTCATCACGAACGCTTCGACGGTTGCGGCTACCCGCGAGGTCTCGCCGGCGCCGCCATCCCCCTGGGATCGAGAATCTTCGCCGTCGCCGACACTCTCGACGCCATTCTCTCGGACCGCCCCTATCGCCAGGGCCGGCCGTTGGCCGAGGCCCGACGCATCGTCTCCGAGAACGTGGGAACGCAATTCGACCCTGAGGTTGTCTCCGTCTTCCAGGCGATTCCCGACCAAGCGTTGATCCAAATTCGCGCCGAAGCGCCCGACAGTCCCCAGACGCCGTAACTGCGCGCGACGGCAGCCTATTTGTGCAACCCTGGCGGTTCAGAAGCCGTAGGTTTATGTAATGCGATCGTTTCTTCAGCTGGCAGCCCTCGTCCTCGTGGGTGCTGCCGGGGCCGCCGCGCAGGTCGGAACTCCCGCCCCTCAAGAACTTGTGCGCCTGGCCTTCGAAGCCGACGAGCGCAGCCAGACCCTGGCCGAGCAATACGCCTACCGCGAGCGCGTCGAAGAGATCCGCCTCGGCAGGAACGGCGCCGTCAAGGGCAGCTCTTCGAAAACCTACGACGTCGCGCACCTGTGCGGACGCGACTACCAGCGACTGATCTTGCGCGACGGCAATCCGCTCTCTGCCTCCGATGACGCCAAGGAACAACGCAAGCTCGACAAGTGCATCGCGAAGGTCGAAAGCGAGTCGGGGTCCGAGCGCGACAAACGCCTGCGCAAAGAACGCGAGGCGCTAGAAGACCAACGCAAGATGCGCGGCGAAGTCATTCGCGCCTTCGACTTCACCATCGAAGGCGAAGAGTCCATCGCAGGCGAGCCGGCTTGGCGCATTCGCGCCGAACCAAAGCCGGACTACAAGCCCGAGTTCAAGAAGGCCGCCTTTTTAGCCAAGCTGGCTGGGACCATCTGGATCTCGAAGTCCGACTATGGCTGGGTCAAGACAGAAGTCGAGACCATCGAGCCCGCTAAGTTCGGCCTCTTCCTGCTGACTCTCAAGAAGGGCGCGCAGATGGAGTTCACCCAGACCAAACTCAACAACGAACTCTGGCTACTAGACCACGTCCGGCTGCGCTTCGACGCCCGCGTGCTCATCAAAGGACTCAGCCGAGAAGTCCTCATCGACTGGAGCGACTTCAAGAAGTTCTCCGCCGAGTCGCGCATCGTCAGCGGCGCTGTCGAGTAGCTAGCGGGACTGATACGAAACCAAACCAGGGACGGCGGTGCGCATGCTCCATAACGAACCGCCGGCGGTGATGTAGAGCGTTTGTAAGTCTTCGTCGCCGAATGCGACGTTGGTCGTCTCGTCCTGCGGGATGGGGATCGTGTCGAGCAGTTGGCCGTCGGGCGACAGGATGTAAACGCCCGCGCCGAAGGTATTCGTCTCGTTCGGGGGCACGGGCTCGTTACGCCCGCCGGCGACCCACAGCCGGCCTGATTGGTCCATTTCCAGACCGTCCGGGCCACGGCTGTCTTGCCAATCGAAGATCATCTTCTTGGTCGCCGGGTCGATGGAGCCGTCGTCGTTCAAGTTGAAACGCCACAACGTGCGGGCCCCGCCGACGTTGTCGTTATTGTTGTCGGCCACGTAGAGATATTCGTCGTTGGGACTGACCAGCACGCCGTTGGGGCGGTCGACTTCGTGGACGATGACCTGCACGACTTGGCCAGGCGCGTCGATGCGGTAGACGCCTTCAACCATGCGGTCGACAGGGTCGCGAATCTCCATGCCGTCGCGGTTGCCGTAGCGCGGATCCGAAAAGTAAATGCGGCCCTGCGAATCGATTGTTAGGTCATTGGGCGAATTGAATTTGGCCCCGAGATAGTTGTCGGCCAGGACGGTCAGCGAGCCGTCGCGCTCGATGCGGATGACGCGCTTCGCTCCCGGCTGGCAGGCGACCAGGCGCATCTGCGGGTCAATCATCAGCCCGTTGGCGCCGCCGCCGGGCAATTCGACGTTCTCGATTTCACCGGAAAGCGTGCGCAGGGTCACGCGGCCGCCGCCGGAGAAGTACAAACCTTTTTCTGGATGCCAGGCCGGGCCTTCGCCGGCGCCGACATCCCCGTAGGGCGCCAACTCGGCGTCAGGCTCGAACAGTTGCGGCGCCTGCGAGCAGGCGCAAGCGAGGAGGACGGCGGCGAGCGCAAGTTTCCACACAGCTTGATGATTCTAGGCGATTTCGGACCACTTTCGCGCTATGGTCGCTCGTCTTGTTCTTGGGGATTGGCGAAGCGAAAGGCGAACTCGAGGATGGTGCGAGCGGCGGCAATGCGCGGCATGGTGGCGTGGTCCGGGTCGTCGACCATTCGTGCGAGGTTGTTAGCCGCTTCCACGGAGGCCTGTTGCAGGCAGTGCGCGGCGTAGGACACGCTATCACGGTGAGTCTCGTGCAGCTGGCGGCGGAACTCTGGATCCTCGCGCATCCAACGGTGCAGGCTGCGGGCGCCGACGGATGCTTTGCGCGCTGCTTCGGCAACGGATTTAGCGGTCAGCAGAGCCTTAAGGGCACGGTTCTGGCGGTTTGTTAGCAGCTTCGGCGGCCCAGGAGACTGATTGTCTCCAGGCTGTGGAGCCAGGATCTGGCAACTTTTGGCAAGGTTTTCGGGGGTGGTTGGAGTGTCTTCTGGGCTCACTTCGAGTTCTCGCTGGTCTAGACGGCAAAGGCCGGAACTGAAAGCTCCGGCCTTCGCCAGTTGGGCAAGGAGCCGCGCGCATGTCCGGGGCGGGCTCCTACGCTTCTAGCCTACAACAGGGGTGCAAGCGGGACCGCTCTTTGGCGTTCGCGGCTCGGATGGTAAGCCCGCTGAAGCGGGCTGAGGAGGAAGAGGGGAGGGGGCATTGGCGTAACCAGGCATAAATGCCTGGCCTAACCATGAGGCCCGTGAACGGGCCTGAAAACGCGGGTGAGGATCGGCAGAGTTGGGGGTTCCAGCGCTGGGATCCGGGACTGCCGCCCCGGGCTCGGTTTGCGGAGGCGGTAGACGATGGTAGTCTTGGACAGTCAGGGCTGAGTGGCCCCTTGGCGATCGCGGAACTCTTCGGACCAGTTTTGGACGACGCGGATCCTGGGCGGCTCGGGCTCGCTTTGCTCGGAGGCGTCGGGCTGGATCTCGTCAAGCGATGCGATTGTGACGAATCGCTGGCCGTCGGCGGAGACGTCGTGGAAGGGCATGTTGAAGGCGCCCAATCGGCCGAGATCGGGCGAATCGAACAGGCGCTGCGGCCGCCCCAGCGCGAAGGCCGGATCGGTCGAGACCGACACAGCCAGCAGGGTCGCGCCGTCGACGAAGAACAACTCCTTGCCGTCGCCGCGCCAGCGCGGCCGGGCGCCGCCCTCGATCGATGCTTGCCACTTGCCAGCTCCGTCCGGGAACGGGCGCACATAGATCTCGAGGCGACCCGATTCGTTAGAAACGTAGGCCAGGAAGCGGCCGTCCGGGGACAGCTTGGGGACGACTTGCCCGCCCGGCTCGCTCAGAAACGCTAGCGGCTCTCCGACGCCGCCGTCCGGTGATAGTTCCACGTAGAAGATGTCGTACCCGGTTGCCCCTCCGCGGTAGTCTTGATAGACTAAGTAGCGGCCGTCGCGGGATAGGTCGGGATTCGCGCCGCTCTCAGTGAGGACTGTTGGGTCGCCCGTACCGTCGGCTGCCTTGCGCTCAATTCTAGCGCTGCCGACGCCATACACGATTTCCTGCCCAGAGGAAGACCAGACCGGCGCCGCCTCGTCCCCGGAAGCGAAGGTCAGCCGCGTCTTGGTGGAGCGGGTCACGTCGTGAACCCAGATGTCGGCGTCGCCGCTCTCCGTGGCGCGCACGGCGACCCGCGTGCCGTCGGGCGAGAGCGCGGCGTGCCCCATGACGCCCGGCTGCGGCTGGCCTATCGTCTCCAGCACCTCGCCGCTGCGATTGCGCCAGACGAGTGTGAGCAGGCCCTCTCCCTGGGGCGTGTAGTCCTCGTAGGTCAATATGCCGCTGCGGGACACTGTGGGCCGTCGGCCGCCCGTGTCGATGGGGAACGATTCGCCGGTTGCATCGAGCGTTTCGAGTGAAAACGGCATCGCCCAGATGCCGGCCTGGCTATCGTCGCCTGCGCCGTGAATTAAGTAGCCTCCCGAATAGCCGGGGTCGTCGCCCTGGCGCAATTCCTTCACTTCACCGGTTGCTAAGTTGAAAACGTTCAAGCTGATGTCGGTGGGGGTGGTTACCTTGGTGAATACGAGAGCCGGCGTTGCGGACGGCAAGAAGATCGGATCCACACCCCCCCCACTCCCCTCCTGCATCAGCAACTCCGGGTCGCCGCCCCGGGCGGGAATTCGATAGAGTTGCAGACCGGAGGAGAATACAATCGTCTCGCCGTCGGGGCTCCACGTTCCACCGCCGAAGGGGTATGCTTCGGGGCTCGGCAACTCACAGAGCGTAATCGGGATGCCCCCTTCGAGCGACCTCCTCTTGAGTTCGCGGTCCGTCGCGAAGCCGATCGATTGGCTGTCGGGAGACCAGAATGCTCGTATCGCCCCTTCGGTGCGTTCGAGCCGACGAGGAAACTCGCTCGCCAGCGCGCGCACCCACAGGCTTTTGTCGTCGCCGATTTCGTCGACGTAGAGAATATATTTTCCGTCAGACGAGATGTGGGGACGTGGGCCGCCGAGGCCATCAGACACCTGGGCGATGCCCTCAGGCACGAACGAGAAGCGGCCGACCGGGCCAGCCGGCGCCTCGGGCGACGCCTGGGTGAAGTGGACGAAGGCGAGGGCCAGCAACAATAGAGTGGCTACTGTAGCCACCGCTTGCAGCGCACGTTGGCTGCGGCGTTTCACGATGAACGCGTCGGGCGGCAGCGTTGCAGCGGGGTTCAGCGTGTGCGCGCCTGTCATCGTGGCGGGGACGGCGCCGGTCATTTGCGATGTGCGGAGTATCGTCGACCGGCCGGACTTGAGTTTCTCGGCGAGCGTGCGCAGTTTGCGGGCCAGGTCTTGGGCGGCGCTGGTGCGATCATCGCGATCCTTCGCCAAGCATTCGCCGACGATGAATTCGAGTTCCATCGGTACGCCAGCGCGAACAGACGTCAATGGAGCGGCTTCTTAGTGGACGATTTCGTAGAGCAGCGCTTGGTCGTATTGGCCGAGGAAGGGACGTTGGCCGGAGACCATCTCGTAGAGCACGCAGCCGAGCGCCCAGATGTCAGTCCGCGAATCTACCTCCATACCTTGGGCCTGCTCGGGCGACATGTAGGCCACGGTACCCATGGCCGTGTCGACTTTTGTTAGTCGTGAGGCTTCGGTGAGGCGGGCCAGGCCGAAGTCCATGATCGTGGCGTGGCCTTTGGCGTCGACCATGATGTTGGCTGGCTTGATGTCGCGGTGGACGATGCCTTTCTCGTGGGCGGCGTCGAGCCCGTCGGCGACTTGGCGGGCGATGTCGAGGACGTCTTTGATTGCGAGCGGGCCTTGGGAGATCCGGTCTTCGAGCGGTTCGCCTTCGAGGAAGGCCATCGCCAGGAAGGTCTTGCCGTCGACTTCGTCGATCTCGTGGACGGGGCAGACGTTCGGATGATGGAGCGCGGCGGCGGCTTTGGCTTCACGCAGGAAACGCTCTTTTGCTTCGGCGTCGCTGAGTAAGTGGTCGGCTAGGAATTTGAGGGCGACGGTGCGTTCGAGTTTGGTGTCCTCGGCTTTGTAAACGACGCCCATGCCGCCTTCGCCGAGCTTGGCGACGATCTTGTAGTGGCTGATGGTGGAGCCGATGATCACGCTGGGGGGATTGTAGCGTGTTGGGTAGAACGTGAGGAGGGAAAGAGGGCGCTAACGCGGGAGAGGGATGTTGTTGTTGGCGCCCTGGCGGGCGCGGGGTTGTGGGGAGTTGGAAGACGGTGCGGGGCTGAGGAGGACGCTGACGCGGGAGACCGCCAGCTAAAGCTTGGCGGCTCGGATTGTCCGAGCCGATGGAGGGGGCCTGGCGTGAAAGGGGCTGAAGACGCGACGAAGAAGAAGGGGGCGGCGGGCGTGGAGGTTTCGGCGCTGGGGGCCCGCCGCTCACGCGCCTGGGCTCGGGTCGCTGGGCTGTTGTGCCGGACGGTCGGATTGGCGGTTTGGCGGGCAGGAGATGGGGGTGATGGTTTGGCGAGGGCAACGGCTTTGGAATTTGAGGGCGACGATCTTGTAGTGGCTGATGCCAGCGTCGATGACCACGACTGGGGGGATTGTAGCGCGGAAGAGGCCCTTCACTGGCGTTTGGGGTTCGGAAGGAGGGGGACGCTGACGCGGGAGACCGCTAGAGACAGCGCGGTCGAGAAACTGGGGTTAGAATTCGGGGTATGAGGTTGTTGTTGGCGCTGGCGGTTTGCCTGCCGTTGTTGGCGGATCAGGAGGCGGGTAACCGGCCCATCGTAGCGGTTAGCGAGTACGGCGCGTGTTACGCGAAATCGGTTCCGGCGGAAGGCTATGGCAACGCCGGCAAGACGCGGATCTATCGGGTGACCGAAGGCGACGACGAGTTGGTCGACGAGTACGACTGGTTTAGTCAGCAGATTTATCTGGTCTGCAATGCGTCGGACTCAACGCGTCCAACAGGAGTTGCGGTTGTCAGCAGGGGGCCTTGGGCGCGTGGGCACGAGGCTGGCGACGATGTGCTGGCCATCGCTTTTCACTACGACGGCAAGACCGTGCGGGAGTATTCGACGCTGGAGATCGCCGGGAAGCCCGAGAACGTCAGTGCGTCGGTTTCGCACTACACGGTGATTGAAGAAGTGTTGGGGTTCCGCTGGTTGCGCAGCAATGAGTATGTGTTTGAGGTGCATACGACAGATGGACGGACGCTGGCGTTCGATGCGGTGACGGGCGAGCGGATGAATTAGACGAGGCTGAACAGGGCGCTGATGCGGCTGCCCAACCAAGACAAGAGCACGATCAGGAAAAACACGATCGCGGCTATGCCTAGGAGTTTACGGCTGGTGATGCGACGGCCCATGTAACTAGCATGGCGCATCGAAGACGTCCCTGCCGTTGGTATGCTTGGACATACCGTATGTACCTCAAGATTCTTTCGCACCCGATCTTCGTCAACCTGAACTTCCATATGCCGATGATTGTGGATCTCTCACATCCATTGGTCATGTTGGAAGGAGAGAACGGCTCGGGGAAGTCCACGCTGTTGCACTCGATCTATCTAGCGATGCGCGAGGAACAGGTGGAGAGCTACGCCTACAAGCTGGACAAGAAGGACGTGGAGTTAGGCAAGGTATTGCTGTTCGATGCCGAGCAGCACAACCCGCGCAACAACCCGGAGTTGTTCGACGACGATCCGCGGATGAAAGAGTTCATTACCTCCGCAAGCCACGGCCAAGTGATGCTGTCGCTGTTCCGCGAAACGTTCCCGTCGCTGCCGGATGGGTCGGTGCTGTTGCTGGATGAGCCGGAGATGGCGCTGTCGCAGTCGAACCAACGGCGGATCTTGAAGATGCTCAAGGAACTGGTGGATCAGAAGAATTTCCGGATTATTGCCGCGACGCACTCGCCGCATCTGCTGGCATCGCCAGATACTTACGTGATCAATCTGGACCGCCACGTGAATCGCAACATCACGACGGGGCCGATGGGCGTGGAAGACGCCAGCACCATTCAGTAGCTCGCCAAGTTAGGGCGTTCCCAAGTTAAGACAAACGCGCCGAACTCGGGGAAGGTTGGCGGAAGAGATTTTCCGACGGGCCAGCCGATTGGCAGAGCTGCGTGCCAACCCTTCATGGGAACTGCGAGCGCGGCGCCATTGTAGGGAAGACGGAGCGGCTCGCCGAAGTGGTCTTGGGCGGAGCGCACCGAGATTAGTGTGCCCGCCGGGACGCCGTAGCGCGACAAGTCGAGCCGGACGGCGTCTAAGCGGTCCCAGTTGTAGACGACGGCGTGCAGGCGCTGGGACTGGTAGCGGTTGCGGCGAATGCGTATCTGGACGCCAGACGGATTCTCTGGATACTCGTTAGCTGGAAAAGCGGATTGGAAAGGCTGCGTGCCGGCGACCCAGGAGACCTTGCCGTAGAAGGTATTGCCTGCGGCTTCGATGCCCTGGAGGCAATTGAGCTGCGAGGCGGAGGCGAAGATGTTGCCGATCAGACGCAAGTCGCGGCAGCCGCCGTCGCCGCCGAAAAGGTTTCCATTGGAATGTGCGTCGTGGGGGAAGTAGGTGAAGTTTTCCCAGAAGACGTTGCCGACATGGTCGCCGCTCTCGTTGCCGAACATGAGATTGCGGTGCAGACCGTCGCGTCCGATGCCGTTGTTGAAGAAGATGTTGCCGGTGAGTTGCATCTGGCTAAAGACGTTGGGGCCGGTACCGTAACCCTGCAGGCCTTGGCGGTAGTTCTGGAAGACGATGGAGTCTGCAATGAACTTGCGCGCCCAGGCGGTCTTGTTGCGGCTGTAGATGCCGGGGCCGTGACTGCGGTCGGGGCCATCCCAGCCGTTGTTGTAAGCGATCAGGCCATAGATCTCGATGCGGGAGGGCTGTGATTCGAAGATGGCCAGGCCGACGTCGTGGATCACGAGATTGATGAGTTTGACGCCGGGGCCGGAGCGGGCTTGGATGCCGGTGCCGCGGGGATTAGCTGGCGCGCCGGGAGTAGCGACGCTGCGAATCTCGCGCGAGTTTAAGATCTCGAAGCCCTCGTACCAAGCGTGGGACCCTTCGATGAGCAGACACGTTGCGTCGCCGGCAAGTGCGGAGGGCGTGGCGCAGTCGAGCGTGACGCTGGCGCCTGGTTGCGCGCGGAGTTTGATGGGTCGATTCCGTGTTCCGGAGAGACGGCTGACGAGCGGCTGTTGGAGGTTGTACACGCCGGGCAGCAGCCAGAGCGTATCGCCGGGAGCAACTTGGGACGGCTGTGCGAGGGCGGCGGATAGGCTCCAGGGGTCGCTGAGGGTTCCTGGGCCGCGGTGACTGCCGCTAGGGGAGATCCAGAACTCCGCCGCCGCCAACGGCGAGCAAACAAGCAGGATCAAGCTGAGTGCGTAGCGCATCTCGATGCCAGACTACATCGACGTGTAGTGCGGCCTGCCTTAGGGTAAGGCGTAAATTCGTTGAAAAAATTAGAGTTCGCGGACGTGCTTGTTTTTGATCAGGAACAAGACGGCGACGGTGACCAGCGCGGCGCCGTAGAGAGACACGGTCATCGAGGCGCCATAGTTTTTGGCGAGGGCGCCGGCGGCGAGCGGACCAAGAGCCATGGAGCCGCGGAAGGAGGTGTTGTAGACGCTCATGATGCGGCCGCGCATATTCTCGGGAGCGAGCAATTGCACCAGCGAGTTGACGGAGGTGAAGACGGAGAGCACTGAGGCGCCGGTGATGAACAAGAGCACGGCGGCGACGTAGATGTTGCCGGCGAAGCCAAACGCGAGCGTTGCCAGGCCGAGGCTGATTTGCATGAACAGCGCGCGCAGGCCTTTGCGGGGATGATTGCCGAGCCAGGCTACGGCTAGGGCTCCGCAGACGGCTCCGGCTCCGAAGGTGGCGGCAAGGGTGGCGTAGCCTTCCGGACCCAGACCATATACGTCACGGGCGAACACCGGCAGGAGGGTCATGATCGGCACGCCGAGGAAAGCTGTGGCGACAGCGAGCAAGACCAGCGAAAACATTGATTTGTTACTGAAAACAAAGTTGAGGCCTTCTTTGAGGCTGAGCATGACGCGGGTTTGAGTCTTGCTGGGAACGTAAGTACACGGCAACAGCAGCAGGGAGCCGATGACGGCCAAAAACGAAAAGCCGTTAATGGCGAAGCAGAGCGCCGGACCGACGGCGGCGTAGGCGACTCCGCCGATTGCGCGTCCAACGACTTGCGCCAAGTTGAACTGGATCGACATCAGGGCGATGGCGTTGGGCAGATCTTTCTTGTCGATGAGTGACGGAATGATCGCTTGGTAGGCCGGACCGCCGAAGGCTTGACCGATACCTGTGCAGAAAGCGGCAACGAGAATGTGCCAGATTTCGATGTATCCGGTGAAGATCAGCACCGCGAGCGTGAGCGCCGCAAGCATCTGAACGATCTGCGAGCCGATTAATAATTTGCGCCGGTCCATGCGGTCGGCGGCGACGCCTCCGAGCAAGGAAAACAGGAGGATCGGGGCGTTGTTGAGAAATACGGTGAGACCGAGCAAGAAGGGGTCGTTGGTCAGCTGATAAACGAGCCAGCTTTGGGCGACTTCTTGAACGAAAGAGCCAGTGGTGGACGCGAAGGCGCCCGACCACATGAGGCGGAAGTTCCTGTAGTGGAAAGCCTGAAAAGTTCGTCGCAGGAAGCCTTTCCCTTCTTGGGGCGCAACGGATGCTTCTGGCTGCTGGGGTGCGACGCTCATCCGACCGGGAGAAGTTTGCTGTCGGCGTAGTGGGTTGGGGGACGCGGGCGAACGCTCCTACCGGCCACAAGAAGCCTTATCTTCTCACAAGGCAGGATCGCATGGTCCGGCGGGCTAACTGTATATAATCAGACACTTCCGTATGGCAGCTCGACGTCAGAATACGTCCTACGGCTGGATACGCGCTAGGGGCATTTGATGAACGAAAGTGAAACTTCCGCCGGCGGCGTGCAGAGAGACACGGGGGGCATCGGCGGACATCCGCGGGGCCTGACGACGCTGTTCTTCACGGAGATGTGGGAACGGCTTAGTTATTACGGCATGCGGTCTTTTTTGGTGCTGTTTCTGACGGCATCGGCGGCCACGGGAGGGTTGGGATTGACGACCGCGGTGGCAACGCGAGTCTATGGTCTCTATACCGCTTCGGTCTATTTGGCGTGTCTGCCGGGGGGCTGGGTCGCGGACCGGCTGATTGGATTGCGGAAGGCCGTGTTGTGGGGCGGCATCGCCATCATGGCTGGTCACTTCACGCTGGTGAACCAGTCGGAAACTGCTGTTTACATTGGTCTCATTTTGATCGTGATCGGAACGGGCTTATTGAAGCCCAACATCAGCGCGCTGGTCGGAGAGCTCTACGAGCGCAACGATCCACGCAAGGATAGCGGCTTCTCGCTCTACTACATGGGCATCAATTTGGGGGCCTTCTTGGCGCCGCTGATTTGCGGAACGCTGGCGCAGAAAGTCGGTTGGCACTGGGGCTTCGGCGCGGCAGGCGTGGGCATGCTCTTCGGCCTCATCCAATACACGCTGACGGCGAATCGGCTGGGGCAGGCGGGCAAGGCTCCAGCGCCGGGGCAGAAGACCGAATTCTCATTCAGCGGAGTACTTTGGTTCTTGGGAGTGGGATTGATCTTGATCGCGATGGCGGGAGACCTGGTCTTTGGCCTGGAATTGAGCCAGCTACAGCGCTTTGTGATTCTGTTGGCAGGGTCGACAGTGTTCATGGTTGCGCTTTACGTGGGCGGCAACTTCGATGCGACGGAAAAGAAGCGCGGCATCAGCATATTTGTCCTCTTTTTGGTGGCCGCGCTGTTCTGGGCCGGCTTCGAACAAGCAGGATCGAGTCTGACGCTGTTCGCGGACCGCATGACGGACAACGCTTTGTTGGGAATGCCCTTCCCGTCGACGTGGTTTCAGTCGCTGAATCCAGTCTTCATTGTTCTGCTGGCGCCGGTCTTCTCTTGGCTATGGATCAGGATGGGCTCCAAACAGCCGTCGAGCCCGATGAAGTTCTCCTTGGGCTTGGTAGGCGTCGGGCTGGGCTTCATCGTGATGATGTTCGCTGCGCGCCTAGTCACGGGCGACGACTCGCTGGTAAGCCCTGGATGGCTGTTCGCGACCTATCTGCTGCATACGCTGGGCGAACTCTGCCTGAGCCCGGTTGGGCTGAGCGTGATGACGAAGCTGGCGCCGCAGAAGATCGTCGGCCAGATCATGGGCGTGTGGTTCTTGGCGGCGTCGATCGGCAACTACATAGGGGGCGAGATCGCCGGCTTGTTTGAATCGCTGCCGCTGCCGCAATTGTTTGGAACGGTGGCGGCGATCAATATCGGGGTCGCGGTTCTCGTAATTGCTCTAGCACCGCTGGTGAAAAAGCAAATGGGCGGCGTGCGCTAGGGCTACTGCAGCGGATCGCCGTCGGGGGGCTTGAAGAGCTTGAGGTTGATTTCCGTCCCTTCGGGCACTTCGTTGATCTGACGAGCGAAGTGGGCGAGGAAGGCAATGGCGTTGTCGGCGGGGACGGCTTTCATGGCCAGCTTCTTATCCTCCCTTTTGAGACACAGGGGCGGCATGGTGTGGATCAGCTGGCCCGGGTCGAGCGCGCCATTCTGTTCGTGGAATAGAGCCAGAAGCTCCAGCGACAAGTAGCTGACCGGGTCCTTCTTGGCGGCCTCGAAGAACTCGGAAAGGTCGACGTGTAGGCTGCTGACTTCTCCGGTATCGGCGCGCAACTTGAACACTTCCGAGTCGCGCAGTAGGAACTGGTTGCCGAGGAAGTCCTGGCCGAAGGGGAAGTCATATTTCTTCAGCTGCGGGTAGAGATTGCGGAGCGCCATTTCGCCGGAGTGATAACGGGAGAAAGAGTGCCACTCGGGGGTGTCGAGGAAGCCACGGACGTGTAAGCCGCCGGCATAGGCGATGAATCCGTTGACTTGCCAGAGGACCTCAAACAGTTCGCCCGGCAGCCCCTGGAGTACGGCTGGATTTTCTAGCGGCGGACCTTTGTAAATGACTCCTTGCAGGGTCATGCTTCTATTCGGATCGCCTGCTGCTGAGCAATCAGCGACAGCTCGGCGACGCGGAAGGCGCGCTCCTGGGTCATCGCGTTTTCGGTCCTATTCACGCAGTCGAGAATGAGTTGGCCAAAGAACGGAAATCCCACCGTGTTGTGCGTCGAGATACGCTTCTCTTCCTTGCCGTTGACCAGATAGAGCTGATCGGACTCCGAATCGCGGGCGATGTCGAGGTACTTGCGCAGTTCGATGTAGCCATCCGTGCCCATGATCGTGGCGCGTCCGTCGCCCCAGGCGCCCAGGCCGTCGGGGGTGAACCAGTCCACGCGGAAGTAGTTGGTTGCGCCGTTGTCGGCGGTGAGCGTGGCGTCGCCGAAATCTTCGAGTTCCGGGTATTGCTTGTTAGCGTAGTTGGCGACACGGGACGAGACGACTTGGGCATCTTGGGCGTCGGCAAAATGCATGAACTGCTCGATTTGGTGGCTGCCGATGTCGATGAGGATGCCGCCGTAGGACTTGCGCTCAAAAAACCAGGCGGGCCGGGTGGCGGCGGCGAGCCGATGCGGGCCGAGGCCGATGACCTGCAGAACGCGTCCGATGGCGCCTTCGGCGATGAGATTGCCGGCGTAAATCGAACACTCGCTGTGCAGCCGTTCACCGTAGTAGACGAAGTATTTTTGCCCGGTCTCGGCGGCTTTGGCGCGAGCGGCAGCCAGTTGTTCGAGGGTGATGAGGGGGGCCTTGTCGACGAAATAGTCCTTGCCGTGCGACATCACCTCAACGCCCAGCGGGCCGCGGTCGTAAGGGACGCAGGAAGAGACGACCAGTTTGATGGCCGGGTCGTCCAAGACTTCTTGTTTGGAGCGGGCGGCCTTGGCTTGCGGGTAGGTGTCGAGGAAACGTTTGACCTTGTCGGGATCGGGGTCGTAAGCCCAACGGATTTCTGCGCCGGACTCAATGAGACCGTTGGACATGCCGTAGACGTGGCCGTGATCGAGACCGACCGCGGCGATGGGGAAGTCTCCCGGACCGACCACGGGCGCGGCTTTGCCCTTGGGGGCGTAGTTCATTCCGTCGGCTTTTTGCATTGCCGTCAATTTTCGCATGGACGGGATCTGAACGGCTGAAAGAACACTGACTCTTGATAGGATGAGCCCTGATGAGCTTGTGGTCTCGCAGAAGGGTTCTGGCAGCGAGCCTCTTGCTGAATGGCCCTTCGTTGAAGGGGGCACAAGGTTCGCGCTTCGAGCAAGAGGCCGTCGAGCTGACGGATGAGCTAACGGGCCGGGCCCTAGACCGGCTGACGGACTTGAAGATCCTATTCCACTTCCCGCACTATCATCATCACTTTCTCGCGTCGAATAATCGCTCTCTCATATTGGGAGGGGAGGCGGACGGCACACGGCAGATTCACTACTACGATCTGCGGCGGAATCGGATTACGCAGTTGACCGGCGGCGAAGGAACATTCCCATATTCGGCGACGATGGACGATGCCGAGAAAGAGGTGTTCTACCTGCAAAGCGACGGGCTGAATAGGACATCGCTGAACGGACGCGGTCATCGCCAAGTATTTCGCTTGCCAGGAGGCTGGCGATTTACGGGACACATGAGCATCTCCGAGGGCGCCCGGACGGCGGCGTTGGTAGAGATCCGTGAAGACGACTACCGCGACAACCCAACCGAACAAATCGCGGTAAGCCCACAGTGCCGGATTCGCGTGGTCGACCTGGCCAGCGGGAGGGACCGGATTGCGGTCACCCAGAGGGCTTGGCTGACGTATCCGCAATTCAGGCCGGGACGCAGAGAGTTGCTGTATACGCAAGAGGCTGGGGCGGGCCTTGGCGCTCAAGTCTATTGGTCAAACATCGACGAGAAGAACGCCAAGCCGCTGCGCCCAGACGATGGCAGCCGCATCGACCGGGCCTATTGGGCGCTGGGCGGAGGCGAGGCACGCTTCGTTCACTTCCCGGATGAGAGCTTGCGCGGAGCAACGATCCGTAGCATCGTGCCGGAGACGGGGGCGGAAAGACGGATCGCGAGATGCTCGGCGTTTGGCTGGCTGCAAGAAAACGTGGACGGATCGGCCTATGTGGGGGCTAGTAAGCGGCCGTCGGGACCGAACATTTACGTGCTATTCCCTAGTCTCGATCGTGAGATCACCCTTTGCGAACACGGAGCGACCCGCAAGCCGTACCCGATTGCGGGTACCGACAGGCTGGACTACTTCTGCGCTGTGCCTGAAACGGTGTTTTCGCGCGATAGCCAGTGGGTTTACTACAGCAGCGACCGCGAGGGGCAGCCCGCCGTGTATCGCATGAAGGTAGAAGATCTAGTCGAATCGACCTGAACACGGCTGGTTCACTGCTAGAATTTCGGCGAAGGGCGCTCCTCAGCGCCGAAATTCGCTCATGCAACTCAAAACCTTCCTACTCATTCCGTTTTTGATCGTTCCCTCGCTGATGGCGGACGAGGGCATGTGGACCTACAACCGGCTGCCGCTAGAACAGCTGAAGGCCGATCATGATTTCGAGCCTTCGGCCGAGTTGCTGACCCGCCTGCAAAAAGGTTCGGTGCGGCTCAACAACGGCGGATCGGGATCGTTCGTGTCTCCGAGCGGCCTGGTGATGACCAACCATCATGTGGCGTCGGACTGCATACGCAAGGTGAGTTCGGAAGAAAAGGATTACGTTGCGGACGGCTTTTACGCGACGACGCGGGCCCGTGAGCTGAAGTGTCCTGATCTTGAATTGAACGTGTTGATGGAGATCGAGACGGTCACCGATCAAGTCAACCGCGGCGTCGAGGACGACATGGACGATGCGGCGAAGCGCGAGGCGCAGCAAGCCGAAATCGCGCGCATCCAAAAGGACTGCCGCGACTCGACGCTGATGCGTTGCGATGTCGTCAGCCTCTATGCCGGCGGCATTTTCGATCTCTACAAATACAAACGTTACACGGACATCCGATTGGTCTTCGCGCCCGAGTTCCAGGCAGCCTTCTTTGGGGGCGATCCGGACAACTTCACTTTCCCGCGGTACTGCTTGGACGTATCGTTCTTGCGGGTCTATGACAAGGGGCGCCCGATCACATCGCCGGCGGTCTTGCCCTGGGATACGACGGGCGCGGATGAGCAGGAGTTTGTGATCGTCTCGGGACACCCGGGGAGCACGCAACGATTGCTGACCGAGGCTCAACTGCAGTACGAACGGGATCGGCGGATGCCCTTCATGTTGGACTTTCTGACGCGTATCGGCACGGCGTTGGAGGGTTACGGAGCAAGCGGCGGAGATGCGGCGCGGCTGTCGCGCGACGAATTGTTCCGCATCAACAACAGCATCAAGGCCTACACAGGGATGCTGGCCGGACTGCGCAACCGCGAGCTTTTTGCCGCGCAGTCGGCGGAGGAGAAAGCGCTGCGTGCGGCGGTCGCCGCCGATGCGGAGCAACAAGCGAAATACGGCGATGCGTGGCAGAAGATCGCAGCCGCGCAAAGCGTGAAGAACGATATCTACGAGGAGTACCGGCTGCTGGCAAGTCTGGGCCTCTACTCGCGCTACATCACTTTCGCTCGGCACCTGACGCGGCTCTCGGCGGAACTCGGCAAGCCTGATGGCGAGAGGCTGGAGGAGTATCAGAGCGCCGGATTGGAGTCGCTCTATCAGCAACTCTATTCGACGGCTCCGGTTGATCCGAATGTGGAGGTCGTCAAGCTGGCCGAAAGCTTGGAGTTCCTGCGCGACCGTTTGAGTCCCAACGACCCCACGGTGAAGCGGCTGTTGGGTAATAGAACTCCGGAGCAGGTCGCGCGCGAGGTGATTACAGCGACGAAACTTGGGGATGCGGAGTTTCGCAAGCAGCTCGGGGCCAACGATGCCGCGAGCGCCAAGGATTCGGATGATCCGATGATGGTTTTCTATCGGCTAGTCGATGAGCGGGCACGGGAAATCCGCGAGCGTTACGAGAACGAAGTAGACGCGGTTGAGCAGGCCAACGGCACGCGTATCGCCCAGGCAAGATTCGCGGCGATGGGCGCAAACGTATATCCCGATGCGACGTTCACGCTGCGGCTCGCATTTGGCATGGTGAAGGCTTATCTCAACGATGGGCGCAAGAGAGTGGCCCCGTTCACGACGATCGGCGGCCTGTTCGAGAAGGCGACGGGGGAGGACCCTTACGAATTGCCGAAACGGTTCACGACAGCCCGCCGGCGTCTCGCCGAGGACACGCCTTACAATCTGGTCTCGACCAATGACATCACCGGCGGCAACTCGGGCAGTCCGCTGTTGGACCGCGAAGGCCGCGTTGTCGGGCTGATATTCGACGGCAACATTCAGTCGCTGTCGAATGACTTTCAGTATTCTGAAACGCAAGCGCGAGCGGTGAGTGTGGATGTCCGCGGCATGCTGGAGATGCTGCGCGACGCCTACCGTGCGCGAACGCTGGTGAGCGAGTTGACCGCGGCCGGGAGGTAGCGCCATGCCCTACGACGAAGCGCTGGCCGAGCGCGTTCAAGCGCTGATCGGCAAGCACCGCGGCGTGACGGAGAAGCGCATGTTCGGGGGCCTCGCCTTCATGCTCGATGGCAACATGTGTTGCGGGGTGATGCAGGGCCGCATCATGGTGCGGCTCGGACCCGAGGGGGCGGAGGCGGCGCTGAAAGAGCCGCACACCGCACCAATGGACTTCACCGGGAAACCGATCAAGAGCATGGTTTATGTGCGACCCGAGGGCTACGTGAGCGACGCGGACTTAGAGAAGTGGGTGAAGGCGGCGGTCGGCTTCGCCAAGTCCCTGCCGCCGAAATAGTTCACAAGAGAACGCCCGCACGGACCAAGCCAGGAGGGCGGTCGCTGTTTCAGCCTGCTAGGCGACTTGTATGCGACCAAGCGGAAAGGCAACACCGTTTACGAGCAGCTCTATCTTGTGACTGCCCGGATACGGCTTGCGGGTTGTCAGAATCTTGAAGGAGACGGAACCCTTGAGCAGCGTGCGTTCGCCGGGCTGCAGCGTTAACTGTTTGAGTTTGAAGACCTTCGGTGAGGCGGCGCCGTTGGCTTTGACGAAATGCACGGCGAAGTCGATCAGCAGGGTTTGTTGCTTCCGCGCAGTGCTTGCCAGTTCGCAATGGAACTTCAGGGACTCGCCGATTTTCGGGCGTTGGGGCTGAAAACGGATCTTCGCGATTTCCACTTTGGGTTTGCCGCCGAATCCTTGTAACTCCAATGCGCGGGGGTGGCCCTGTTTGGTTAGACTGCGCAGGGCGTGGCGAACGATCCACTTGCGCTCGGGGCCGGCGCCACGACTCCACTCGCGGCAGACTTGGACGGCGAGATCGGGGTGGTCTTTGGCGATATCGTTGAGGTTGTTGGCGACGCTGCGGCGGACGTAAAGTTCCGGGTCGTCCTTGAGCAGCTGCAGGAGGGCGATGACCGGTTTGGGGTCTTCTTGGAAGGCGCGCAGGCGCGGCGCCCAGGGCAGGCGCGGGCGGGTCCCTTCACTAACGAGACGGCGGACGTGGTGGTTGGGGTCATGGGCCCATTTGCGCAGGCGCTCGTAGGTTCGCTGCGGATGGCGGACCAGGTAGGCGCGAATGCTGAACTCGGCGGTGAAGCGTTTAGTCAGCTCGTATTGCAGTTGCATGGCAGGCTCAAAATGATCGAGCCCGTACTTGCCGACATAGCATACGTGAGGCATGTAACGGAACGCTTCCATACCGCTGAGTTCGGGATCGCCGCCGTATTCGGGGCCGAGGCTGCGGAGCAGAACTTTGGCGGCTTTCTCGAAAGACTGCGGCAGATGGGCACGCATGGTTTCGGCGATGTGCCAGGCGCGGGCAATGAGTTCGAGTTGGTCGAGGCCGGCCAGACAGTCGGCCTCAAAACGAAGGCGGGCGAGGCGCGGATAGGCGGCTGCCAGGTCGCGTCCAAGTTCGGCAATGACGCGGGGGCCGTAGAAGGTCTTGAGTGCTTCGGCCATGAGGGAATCTCTCGGCTGAGCATCCTATTCTGCCATGCCGACACGTACGCCATGCAGCTCGACATCCGCAAGGTAAGGATGGGATGGCCTTGACCATTGCGTCTGCGATTGCAGTGCTGAAGGACGCCGAAGACCTCTCGGATTGGACTGGGATTGACCTTGGCGTCGGTCCTGCCTATCATTTGACGATAACTTGGGGAGGACTGGCCGATGACGAAGCAACTGATCGGAACTGCAATCGCGACTGTCGCGATCTTCATGTGGGGATTCGTGTATTGGGGTCTGATGTCGGCGCCGTATGCGCCGTTGAAGGCCACTAACGGGGACGCAGCGGCGGGGCAAGCGCTGCTGGAACTTTTCCCATCGACAGGCATGTATTTGATACCGGGCGCATATAACGATCCGGAGGACGTGGCCCGGATGTTCGCGGAAGGCCCGATCGCCATGGTGAATTTCGTTCGCGAGGGTCACCCGATGGAGGACCCAGCGATGATGGGCCAAGGGTTTGTGCTGAACCTTGTGGTGGTCTTCTTGCTCTCTGTGGTGATGAAGAAGGCCTTGCCGGCTTTGCCGAATTACAGCGATCGCGTCGTGTTCGCGGCATTGCTGGGCCTCACGGCGGTGGTGATGATCAATTTCGGCGATGCTGTCTGGTGGCGCTACCCCTGGAGTTGGAAGTTCTCTCAGGCGCTGTACGGATTCATCTCTTTCTGTATCGCTGGGGCGATCCTGGGGAAATTCATCAAGCCCGAGCAAGCAGCCTAGAACATGCGGCTGAGGTCGGCGAAACAATCGACCATATGGAAGCGCTCCGACGGCGCGGGGAGGTCGACGATCTCCAGCGACCAGGTGTGCTGGTGGGGAACGAAAACCGCGCGCAGCCCGGCTTCGAGCGCGGGGTGAATGTCGGACTTGGGACTGTTGCCTACCATCCAGGTGCGCTCAGGAGTCATCTGGGCGCGCTCGACGATCTCGCGATAGGCGGCGGCGTCTTTCTCGCGAACGACTTCAACGCCGTGAAAGTAGGGGCCTAGAGAGGAGCGCTCGAACTTGAGCAGCTGTTCCTCGGAATGACCTTTGGTGAATAAGGTCAGATGGTGCCTTGCGGTTAGATACTCGAGCGTGTCGCGGACGCCCACGATGACATCGATCGGATGGTGCATGATGCGGTCGGCGATCTGGATGACGTTCTCTAGATCGTGGTCGGCGTAGGTCCGCTCGGCGAGCCGCTCGAAGCACTGCAACAGATTGCGCCCGAAGCTCTTTGAGCCGTAGCCGTGCTGGGCAACGTTGTCGAGTTCGATTTCGTCGAGGATCTCGCGCACTTCATCGGGCGCTAGTCGGGAATGGCCGAGGAAATCGACGAATTCGTCGAATGCGCGCTCGAAGTAGACGTTGTTTTCCCACAACGTGTCGTCGGCATCGATGAGCAGGTATTGCGTTTCCATCGGAGTCGCACCGGGAGTACGGCGCTCCGACTATCAATAGCGCATCTTGACGGATGGGTCGAGACGGAAGGGGATGCGGATGAGGCTTTCGACGGCGACGGCCTCGCCGTTCTTCATAGCCGCGCGAAATACCCACTTGGCCAACGCTTCGCTGGCGGCGTCGTCGAGCCGTTCGTCGACGCCGCGGACCAAGCGCAGCTTGGAGAGGACGCCGTCTTCGGAAATGAAGCCGTGGAAGACGACGATACCTTGTACTTGCTCGCGGATCGCGCTGGCGACGTATTTGGGATCGACCTTGACGAGCGGGAACGGCGGCGTCAGCTCGTGGTCAGTTGAGGAAAGACGTTGCTCGATCTCGTCGTTCGACTCGCCCTCGACCGGTTCGCTGAGCTCCGCAAATTGCAGGACCCAGTCGCCGCGGTAGCTGGTGACGTTGGGCATGTTGACGGCCATGGTGTACACGGGACGGCCGACGAACGGATTGTCGATATCGATGGGCTTTTCGTTGTAAACGATATCGATGTCGGGCGGTGGAGCCTGTCCGTCTCGTATGGAACCGTGGCGCGTCAGCATGGACAGCAGATCGTTGCCGTCCCCGCCTGCTCCAGCCGGCTGGGAGTTGGCTCGCGTAGGACCGTCAATAGCTAGGTTCGGCACGCGGACAGGGGCTCCGTTTCAGGTTGCACCGCGCCCTTCGCCCGCATCGGGGCCGGCTGTAAACGCGCCGCGCCGGGAACCGGCAGGCAGATCCTCAGGCAGGCGATCAGCGGGTTTGACCCCGACGGCGACCAGATTGATATCGCCGCCGGTGCCGCCGGACTGGTCGCCGCCGGCCGCTCCTAGGCTCGCGGGGGGCGCGGAAGGCAGGTCAATGGAGGGCGCTCCGAAGGGCACGCCCCCAGCGGGTGGGGCTACGCCGCCAATGGCCGGTGCAGCGCCGCCGACAACTTCGCCCAAGGCAGGCGCGGAGGGAGCGGAAGCCCGCTGTGAGCCGGCCCCTCCCTGTGCCTGTTGATAGCGAAGGCGCGAAAGCTGTTGAAGTTCAGAAACATCGATGCCCGAGCCGCCTGATGCCGTCGCCAATTGCTCGATTTGGGCGGCCTGTCCGCCAACGGCGTCGGCCAGCGCTTGCCTCTCTGGAGCGCTTCTCGCTTCACCCCCACGACCCGCCTGATAACGCAGCCGGGCGAGTTCCTGGAATTGTGAGACGTCGACCGCGACGCCGGGGGCGACGGGGGCCGTCGAGAGCACGGGGGCGTTGGCGTCGAGGGCCGTTCGTTGCGGCGCGGCTTGGGGTCGCTCGTTGCCGCCCTGATAGCGCAGGCGGGAGAGCTGCTGCAGTTCGGCGACGTCGACCGCAACGGTCCCTTGCGCACGAATGTCAGGGGCGGATTCACTGGGCAGCGCTTCCCTCGCCGGATTAGCGCGGGCCTGCTGCTCGGCTTGATAGCGCAGACGGGCGAGCTGTTGAAACTGCGAGGCGTCAAGCGGCGAGGTCTGCGCTTGAACTTCGAGGGCGAGGATCTCGGCCTGCAACGCCTGCTGCTGAGGAGTTTGACGCTGCTCTTGCTGTTGTTGATAACGCAATCGGGCAAGCTGCTGGAGTTCGGCGACGCTCAAGTCGGTCGGCACGGAGGCTTCGATCTTGGGCGGTTCGAGAACCGGTAGCCCTTCGGTCGAAGGTGCGACAAGCTGCGGCTCAGTCGGCTCGAAGCGGGGTCGCTCGACCTCCGGCGCCTTCCAGGAAACGAGGTTGGGAAGCTTGACGTCCGGCGGCAACTCGATGTCTGGACGATCGCTGCGAACCATACTCTGCAGGCTGTCAGGATTCGGGTCGCTGGCGGTGACCCTCTGGGGCATCTCGAAACGCGCCTGCTCAGGCTCGGAGGTCTGCGGCGTTGATTGCTCGGCGGGCGCAATAGCGGGCATTTGTTGCCGCGGCTGGTACCAAACGATCTTTCGCTCAGACGGGTCGAGGAAATCGGCGAGGCGAGGTTCCGGGAAAGAGCGGCCGACAGGGCGCGGGTTGATGGTCCAAGCTGTTGCGACAACAACGATATGGACGCACAGCGAGACGAGGAAGGACCTGCCGGCGCCGGGACGCTGGAGACTCCAATCGCTGAACTCAAATCCTTGGGCCGAGTTGCCCATAAAACCATTATCAGGGCCGTTCCGCGATCCCGGAAGGGCGCCGCTGGGAAAAAAGGGGCGGCTCTACGTCGAAACCCTCAGCAGGAATGGCGCGAAGAGGCCCCTCACTGGCGTTTGGGGTTCGGATCGGATGCTAGGCTTTGGCGGTGGATTTGAGTAGTTGGCGGGCGTTGGCGAGGGCGGCGGGGGTGACTTCTTCGCCTGAGAGCATGCGGGCCAGTTCGGTTACCCGCTGCTTGTCGGCGAGTTCGACGACGGTGGCGAAAGTAGCGCCTTTGTGGGCTGTCTTCTCAACGACATAGTGGGCGTCAGCGAAGCCGGCGATTTGCGGCAAGTGGGTGACGCAGAGCACCTGGTCGGAGGCCGCGAGGCGTCTGAGGCGGCGGCCAATGGCTTCGGCGACGCGTCCGCCGACTCCTGTGTCGATCTCATCGAAGACGAGTGTTCTGGGCATGTGGGCGCCGGTTTCGGGCTTGAGGCAAGTCTTGATGGCCAGCGTGACGCGCGAGAGTTCTCCGCCGGAAGCGACCTGGGCAAGCGGTTTGAGCTGCTGACCGGGGTTCGCGGAGAAGTCATAGCGGATGCGATCGATGCCCGCAGACGTCCAACCGCTTGCGTCCTGCGACGGCTCTTGGGCAACGGCGAAGCGGGCCTTGGGCATGGCCAGTTGATTCAGCTCCGTCTCGACCTGCGTTTCGAGGCCATCGGCTGCCTTGCGCCGGGCGCTCGATAATTTGGTCGCAGCGGCCAGGTAGTCGCTGCCGGCCTGAGCGAGACGCTTCTCGACCTGCTCGGCGGTCTTTTCGCTGGAGGACAACTCTTCGACTTTGGCGGCGACCTCGGCGCCGTAGGCGATGACGTCGGCAAGGGTGGGGCCGTACTTGCGCTTGAGCTTTTCGATGTCCGCGAGTCGGTCTTCGATCGTCTCGAGACGGCCGGGCTCGTCCTCGAGGGCGTCGAGATAGCTTTGCAGTTCGAAGCCGGCGTCCTGGACCGTCGCCTGGGCGTCTGTGAGGGCTTTGGGGAGCGCCGAGAAAGTTGGGTCGACCGCGGCGAGGGACTCGACGGCCTTGATGGCGGTCTTGAGTTGTGCGGCGACTGATTCGGCCGACTCATAGAGCGCGTTGTAGGCGGTTGAGGCGTCTTCGCGCAGCCGGGTGAGGTTTTGCAGCTTCTTGCGGTCAGCTCGCAGGCGGTCTTCTTCGTCGGGATCGAGGCGGGCGCCTTCGATTTCTTGGTGCTGATAGCGGTAAAGATCGAGCTGTCGTAGGCGCTCCTGCTCGTCGCCGCGCAGCGAGTCGAGCTTCTTGCGCAGGTCGCGCCAGACCGTGTAGAAGGCCCCGACCGCGCGGACGGCTTCGTCGAGACCGGCGAACTGATCGAGCAGGGCCATCTGCTCGGCGGCGGAAAAGAGCTTTTGCTGATCGAACTGGCCGTGGATGTCGCACAGATGCAGGGCTAGTTCGCGTAGGAAGGTCTGCGTCGCCGGGCGTCCGTTGATATAGCAACGGCTCTTGCCTGAAGCGGCCACCTGGCGCTCGACAATGAGTTCGCCGTCCTCCAATTCGAAGCCGGCCTGGTCGAGCAGATCGATGAGTTCCACGGTCGGCTGGGGTTCAAAGACGCCGCAAATGCGAGCTCGCTCGGCCCCTTCGCGGACAACATCCGCGCCGCCGCGTCCGCCCATCAGCAGCGAGAGAGCGCCGACGACGATCGATTTGCCGCTGCCGGTCTCGCCGGTGAGCAGGTTGAGACCTTTGCGGAAGTTAACCTTCAGCCGGTCGACGACGGCGAAGTTGTCGATTTGAAGTTCGTGAAGCATCGACGCGATCGCCCTGCGAAAAAGATGGCTAGCGGCGAAACGATGTGAATCAGCCGAGCGTCCATGGACAAGACGTCCGCTCCATTATATGTGTTAGATTCAACAGTACCGATTCGTTCTGAAAGCCCTTTATGAGGGCAGTAGGCGTCGTGCCCCGCAACCGACGCCGCCAGTGACAAGTAGAACGCGCCGCCCCCCCGCAACGGCGTACTCGGACGAGAGGAGAGCCTTGTATACAACGACTCTTTTTGCCCTCTTGCTGCAAGCCGCGCAAGAAGTTGCGGAAACCGAAATACCAGTTGACGGCGAGGAGATCGCCAGTCCCATCGGCTCCGGCCTGTTTGACATGGTCTGGATGGCCGGACCGTTCGCCCAGCTGGTTTTGCTGATCCTGTTAGGTTTCTCGGTCCTTTCGTGGGCGATCGCGTTCTCCAAGTACGGTCTATTGCGCGACGCCAACCGCAAGGATTCTTCCTTCTTGAAGGCTTTCCGGCGGGTCGCCAAGATGAGTGAGATGAACGCTGCAGCTGAGCAGTACCGTCCAGCGCCGTTGGTGTCGGTGTTTGAGTTCGGCTACGAGGAACTCGCCCGCCAGGTGAACAAGTACGGCGCGCTGCGCAACAGCGACATGCTGGAGCGAGTGATGACGCTGGCGGCCAGCGAGGAGACCTCGCGCTTACAACAGAACATGGGCTGGCTGGCGACGACGGCTTCGGCGACGCCGTTCATCGGCCTGTTCGGCACCGTCTGGGGCGTCCTGGACGCTTTCCGCGGACTGGGCGAAGCGGGCGGGGCGACGCTGCGAGCAGTCGCGCCGGGAATTGCCGAAGCGTTGATCGCCACGGCGTTCGGCCTGTTTGCAGCCATACCTGCGCTGGTTTTCTACAACGTGTTTTCGCAGCGCATCCGGGAGATCCGCACGCGCATGGAAGACTTCGGGCTGGAGTTTTACAACCTGGCCGAACGCGACTACGGGGAAGACGATGTCGTTCATGAAAAGACGCGGCAGGCCCGCTGAGGACGAACCGTTAGCGGAGATTAACGTCACGCCGTTTGTCGACGTGGTGTTGGTCTTGCTGATCATTTTTATGATCACGGCGGCGGTTGTGGAGTTCGGCATGCGGGTGGGCGTCCCGCCAACGACGACGGCGACGGCGACGAGGCCGTCGAAGCCGAACGTGGTGCAGATCGCCTCGACGGGACGACTGTTTTACGACGGCCGCGAGGTGAATATCTACGCGATTCCCGAGCAGGCCAAGAGTTCGAACTCGACGGCGCCGGAGATTTACTTGCAGATCCACAAGCTGGCTTCCTACGAGATCGTGGCGCAGGTACTGGCCGAATGCCGTGCGCAAGGCGTCGAAGTGAATTTGGTGTCGAGACCGCTGACGAGGAATCCGAGCTAGGCAGCGATGGCTTTTTCGATCAACAACGGCAGGCGCGACGACGAGCCCATGGCGGCGATCAACGTCACGCCCTTCGTCGATGTGGTGCTGGTGCTGTTGATCATTTTCATGATTACGGCGGGCATGTTCGATTTTGGCCTGGCGATCGAAGTTCCGAACACGCGCGAAGTGGCGACTACGCCCGAAGATTTTCCGTTTGTGAACGTTACGGCCGAGGGCGGCGTCTTTTACAACACCGAGGCGATCGCTCCGAACGAACTCGCCGCGCGAGTACTGGCGGACAGTAACTTCACTTGGAGCGAAGCGCACAAGCCGGGAATCTATCTGCGCGCGCACAAGAGCGTGCCTTGGGAAGTGATTGCGCCGATTGTGCAGGCCTGCGGTCGCGAAAAGATTGAAGTGGCGATGGTGACCAAACCGCTGGAGAAGAACGCTCCGCAATGAGGATTCACATCGAAGCAGCGGATGAAGGACGCGAGCGGCTGAAGCAGCCTGTGGTTGTCTCGGCGTCGTGCCACGCGGCCTTGGCGGTTGTGATCCTGGCCTGGGGCTTCTTTTCGCCGCCGCCGTTTCAGTTTGGCGACGTCGACGGAACGATGGGCGGCGCGCTGACGGTCAACGTGGTGGACGGCATCCCGCTGAACGTGCCGACGGCGCCGCGGAACCCGGTGGCAAATCCGGTGGAGCATCAGGTGCCTGCCGCGCCGGATAAGCCGGCTCCTCCGGCACCAGAGATTGAGGTCGAGCCGCCCAACGCGGTGGCCATCGCCCAGCCAGCTCCGCCCAAGAGGCCCCCGGCGACGGCGGTGCAGAAGTCGGCCCCGGTGCAGAAACCGAACGAGATTCGTTCGACGACCGGCGCACAGGCGGCCAGCCCCATCTTCAGCGGCACGCAACCGGAGGCAGGTTCTGGCGTCGGCCTGACCGGGTCGAACCCCTTCGGCCAAGGTTTCGCTTGGTACTCCGAGGCGTTGCAGAGGGCGCTAGGCGAGTCATGGCGGCGAACCCTGGGGCAGGCCTCGGGAGACGCGACGAATCCGGCCGTCGTGCGCTTCACGATCCTGCGCGATGGGTCCATCCGCGACATCAAGCTGGCCGGTTCCAGCGGCAATCGCAGCGTGGACTATACGGCGCAGCGCGCGGTGCTGGGAATATCGCCGTTTCGGCCGCTACCGCCGGGACTCGGACGATCGTCTATCGTTGTAGAAATGTTCTTTCAGTTGCAGTGATGAAACTTCAAAAAACCCTATTCACGCTCCTCTTCGCCCTTGCTGCCGTCGCCTCCGCACAGGAGCCGGACTTCCGCGGCATTGTGCGCAGCGGCGGCCAGATGCCGTCGATTGCCGTGCCCGATATTCGCGGGCTGGTGGGCACGGAGAACGAGTCGACGTTCAACACCACTCTATGGAACGACCTGGACGCGTCGGGCCAGCTCAGGATGGTGTCGAAGAGTTTCTATCCACGTACAGCTCCGCGCCGGGCGGAGGACATCCAACCGACCGGCGACAATTTGCCGGTCGATCCGGGCGACCGCGGACTCTGGCTGGTCGGCTGGTCAGACCCGCCGGTGTCGGCGCGTTACTTGGTCTTCGGTGCTCTTGAGCAGTCAAGCGACAGGCTCGTCCTCAACGGCTTTGTCTATGACGCGACTCTTGAGCCGGTCCAGGCGGCGTATGTCTTCGGCAAGCGCTACTACGGCACTCTAGATGAGAAGGGCGCTCAAACGATCGCCCACGACTTTTCGCGCGACATCTTGCAGAGCCTGGGACTCGGTACGGGGTTGGCCGGCTCACGGATCTACTTTCGCTCCGACCGCTCGGGATTCCCCGAAATCTGGTCGATGGACTACGACGGGCAGAACTTGAAGCAGCACACGAATTACAAGAACATCGTGATGACCCCGGCGGTTTCGCCGGATGGAACGCGCCTGGCGTTTACGACTTTTGTGGAGGGTCAGCCGAAGATTTATATCCACTCGCTCGAAACCGGAAGGAAGCTAACCTTCTATAATCAGGACGCTTCGCTGAATACGACGCCGGATTTCCTAGCCGATGGAAAGTCGCTGGTCTACGCTTCTTCGATGGCAGGACCGACGCAATTGTACATGGCCGACCTTGACGGTAGAAATCTGCGCAGGATATCGTATTCACGAACAATCGATGTTGATCCTGTTGTGAATCCTAAAACCGGTTCGCAGATCGCTTTCACCAGCGGCCGATCGGGAATACCGCAGATTTACCTGATGGACATCGACGGAGCGAACGTGCGCAAGCTGTCCGGCGGAGAAGGAGACGCGGTGCAGGCAGCCTGGGATCCGAAAGGCGAACAAATAGCGTTTTCGTGGACCCGCGGGTTCGAGCCGGGGAACTACAATATCTTTGTCATGAACGTCGCCTCGCAACAGCTCGTGCAACTGACGCACGGGGCTGGCCGCAACGAGCACCCGGTGTTCTCGCCGAGCGGTACGCACATCGTATTCGATTCGAATCGTTCTGGCGGAACACAGTTATGGACGATGAGAGCAGACGGCGGACAACCGCGTAGACTGACAACCCAAGGGAAGAACACTGAGCCGATATGGGCAATACGGTGATGTGAATATGAGGCTTTTGGGTTAACCTGTGGGCCAGCAGATGGGTCCTAGAATCGCAGATAGAAAGTGAGGAGGCCAATAAGTTCCATGATTAGCAAGAGAAAAATCGCGCTGGCGACACTCAACATCAGCCTGGCGCTATTCGCGGCAGGGTGTAAGAAAGAAGTGCCGCCGCAGCCCCCACCCCCGCCGCCGGCGCCAGTACAAGCTCCAGCTCCGGCGCGTCCGACCGTGACGATCTCGGCCGAGCCGAGTTCGATCGAAAGAGGCAAGTCCGCGACCCTGCGCTGGAGTTCGAGCAATGCGACCAGTGCGTCGTTGAACCAAGGCATTGGAACCGTACCCGCAAGCGGTTCTCGTGAGATTTTCCCGACCAATACCACCTCGTATACGATTGAAGTGACCGGAGCCGGCGGCAACGCCACCGCTTCAGTCGAGGTTGTAGTGCGCGCGCCACCGCCGCCGCCTCCTCCGCCTCCGGCGCGAGACGATTTCTCGACCGCCTTGCGGCGCTCGGTGAACGACACGTATTACGACTACGACAAGTACGATGTACGACCTGACGCCGAGCCCGTCCTGCGGGCCAACGCAAGCGCCCTGAAAGACCTGTTCGCTTCCTATGCGAACGGCAGAGTGCTGGTGGAAGGTCACTGCGACGAGCGCGGGTCCAATGAGTACAACTTGGCGCTGGGCGATCGCAGGGCTTCGGCTGCTCGCGATTTCCTGGTTACCCTGGGCGTCTCGGCGGGCAAACTGTCGACCGTCAGCTACGGCGAAGAGCGGCCGCAGTGCACGACGGCAGACGAGTCGTGCTGGCAGCGCAATCGCCGTGCGCATTTCGCGGTCGCACCGTAGAAAGGCGCACAACTGTTAGGACCCAAATCGGGGGAGCCCAATCGGGCTTCCCCGATTTTTGCGTGGACCCGCCCGGCGGGCCGCGCAGGGGTCATCCTTGGTAAGCTAGATTCAGATTTTTGAACGATCTGCGGTACTCTCCCGCAACCTGCCGGTCGTGTGAGCCGTCTCAAAGTTGACCATTTATGGCTCTCGTTAAGAGGGAGATGCGACTGTGAATTCTGTACTGAGAACCCCTACTTCCGTTTTGGCGCTTGTACTGGCTCTGGCCGTGCCGTCCATGATGCCCGGCCAGTCCACCAAGGATCGCTTGCTGGAGATCCAGCGAGACGTGGCGTTGCTGCAAGGCGCGCTCATGGATAGCGACCGCGGGACCGGACAGAAGATCGCCGCGCTTGAGGCGTTGATGAAGCAAAACCTCGACGCTATCACCAAACTCAACCAGGCGCTGGCCGTGATCGAGAGTGCGGTCAACCGGCAGGGCGACCAAGTGGTCGGGCCGGTCGTCAATACGGCAGCCAAGGTCGACGCGATGTCGGCCCAGTTCGGCGGCCTGCGCGACGCGGTTGAAGAATCGAACTCGATGATCACGCGCCTGCAGCGCGAGGTCGAAGACATCAAGACAACGCTGACGACGCTGCCTCCCCCAGGGTCATACGGCGCTCCTGCCGGCGAGACGGGCGGGTCGCTGGGCGAGGATTTCTTTAGCCAGGCGCAGGCTGACTTCAATCGCGGCAACTACGACCTGGCCAAGGCTCAATTCGACGACTTCCTGCGGCTCTCCGCCGGCAGCGGACGAGCTCCCGAAGCGCAGTACTACTTGGGCGCGATTGCCTACAACCAAGGGAATTTCGAAGAGGCCGCGAACCAGTTTGACCGCGTATTGGAGCGCTATCCGGTCGGATTGATCTCGGCTGACGCGCTATTCAAGAAGGCCATGTCGCTGCAAAAGCTCGACCGGACGCAAGAGGCGACGAACGAGTTCCAGGCCGTCATCGAGCGCTTCCCGAACTCCAGCGTGGCCCCGAACGCGCAAGGTATGTTGGACGAAATCGCCTCCGGCGGCGGCAAGCCTTCGCCCGTCCGCCGCTAGTAGCCTGCCGCGAGCCCAGCGGAGCGCGAGTCCGCTGCGCCGCTCCAGCCATCTTCGGTCGCCAGTATATTCATTGCCTTGCCCATAAGCGAGCCTAGGCGGACTCGGTGTCCCATCGCTTCGAGGATTCGAACCGTATCGGGCGAAAAGCCCTCGGACTCCATGCGCAGCTCGTCTGGCATCCACTGATGGTGGAAGCGTGGAGCGTCAGCTGCGGCCTGAGCATCCATGCCGAAGTCGATCACGTTGATGATGTTCTGCAGCACGGTTGAGATGATCGTCGGCCCGCCGGGAGCGCCGGTCACCAAGAAAGGCTTGCCGTCGCGAACAACGATGGTCGGGGTCATTGCCGACAGCGGACGTTTGCCCGGCTCGACGCCGTTCGCCGGGCTCTGCAGCACGCCGTACATGTTCGGCTCGCCAACCTTCGCCGTGAAGTCGTCCATCTCGTTGTTCATCACAATGCCGGTCCCGGCGATGGTGACGCCCGAGCCGAAGAGGCCGTTGAGGGTGTAGGTGACCGCGACGGCGTTGCCGTGTTCGTCAACGACCGAAAAGTGGGTGGTCTCGTAGCTCTCCCTCCAGGGGCCCAGTCCAGGGCCGACGGCGGTGCTGGTCGAGGCCTGGGCTGGGTCGTAGTCGGCGTAGCGTGAGCGGGCGTACTCCTTGTCGAGCAGCTTGGCGGTCGGCATCTGGATGAAGTCGGTATCGCCGAAATATGCGGCGCGGTCGGCGAAATAGCGACGCATCGCCTCGGCGACCTGGTGGATGACAGCCGCGGAGCCAGGTCCGGCAGCGGCAAAGTTGGTCGGCTCGAGCATGTTTAGCATCTGGATGACGCCGACGCCGCCTGAGCTGGGAGGCGGCGCGCTCAGAATCCCGTAGCCGCGGTAGGCGCCGCGCAGGGGCTCACGCTCGACAGGCTTGTAGTCGCGCAGATCCGCGAGGGTAATGAGGCCGCCATGGCGTTCCATATCGCGGGCGATGAGTTCTGCCGTGCGACCCGTGTAGAACTCGTCAGGACCTTGTTCGGCCAGCCGGGCGAGAGTCTTGGCAAGGTCGCGCTGGCGCAGAATGTCACCGTAGGCAGGCGCTTTGCTGCCCTTCAGAAAGATGCGCTGGGACTCTTCAAAGAGCGGCAGACGGCTGCTGCCTGCGATCTCTTTGGCCAAGGAGAAGGTCACCGGGAATCCGCTGTCGGCAAGTCTCTGGGCCGGTTTGACCAAGTCGCGCCACTTTTTGGACCCGTACTTTTCAAGAGCCATACCCAGCCCGCGTACCGTCCCCGGAACGCCGGAGGCACGATAGCCGACGACGCTTTGGTCGGTGGGTTTGCCTGCAGCATCGAGGTACATGTCGCGCGTTGCCGATTGGGGCGCACGCTCGCGAAAGTCGATAAATGTCGCGCGTCCATCGGCGAAGCGGATGAGCATAAACCCACCGCCACCGATGTTGCCGGCCAGCGGATGGGTGACAGCCAGCGTCAATCCGACCGCGACGGCAGCATCCACCGCGTTGCCGCCGGACTTGAGCACAGCCACGCCCACGCGGGTCGCATGGGGCTCAGCGGAAACGACCATCGCCTTGCGGGCATGGACGGGCTCCCTGCTTGCGGCGGGAGCGAGGAGGGCTACAACGAGCAGCAGCGAACCGAGTCGTACGCGCATGCCTCAGGTTAACCCGTCTCTAGAGCTTCGAGACGCGCACGTTGGCGTTGTAGTCGGGCACGCCGCCTTGCGGGTCGACGCGGCCATGAGGAATCAAACAAAGCATCTCGGGCCAATGGCCCTGGAGCGTGCCGGGCGCCACGTCGGCGATGAAGGCGCGGCCGCGATAGGAGCCTTGCTGATTGCTGACTTCGATTGGCGAGTTCATCTGCAGTTCCAGCCGTTGCGCGTCCGCAGGGGCGACGAAGATGTGATCTCGTTCGGCGCCGGTGAGCGGGTCGCGGTCTTGCTGGATCATCGAATTGAACTGCTTGCCCCGTCGCGTGGCCAGGACGAACGTGTCGGCGTCCGTTGGCACCCCCAGCGAAGGCGGTACGACCGGCGTCAGGTGCGCCTTGCCGTCTACGGTTGGGAAGGAGCGGTTCTCGCAAAGACGCGGCCCGCCCCACTGGAACTGATCGCCTTGGCTCGAAAACTTCTCGATCCCGGCGTACACGGGGACCGCCTGAGCAATGTCGCGGCGAATGGCTGCGGCGTCTTCGAAGTGCACGCGCGAGTATTCCTCTGGCTTGGCGGATCTAGCCAAATCGAGCAAGGACTGCCACTCTGAATGCGCCTCGCCGACATCGTGTCCGGGGATGTGCGGGGAGAAGATCACCCGCCGCTCGGTGGTCGTCTCGGTGCCGCCGCCCTGCTGCTCGTAGCGCGTTCTCGCCGGCAGCAGGTAGACCGTGTCGGCGGGTTCGACGAGCATTTGCGAGGTGACGACGATGTCAGAGTGCACACGCAGGGGGATCTGCTCTAGGCCGGCGCGGATACGGTCCGGCTCGGGCATCGTTTCCAGGAAGTTGCCGCCGATGGCGTAAAGCGCGTCGAGACCTCCCTGCCCGGCGGCTTCGAGCGCGTCGACCGTGGCCAGACCGGGCTGATTGGGGACGTCGAAGCCCCACTGCGCGGAGAACCTCGCCGCCGACTCCGCGTTGACTTCCAGGCCCCCCGGCAGCGCCGTAGCGTAGGCGCCCATTTCGGCGCCGCCTTGGACGCCGGAGTGGCCGCGAATCGGCATCATGCCCGTACCGGGTCGCCCCACGTATTCCCTGAGCAGGCCCAGATTGACGATGCCGGTGACGGTGTCGGCGCCGTGGGCGTGCTGGGTAATGCCCATGGACCACACGAAGACGCCGAGATCGGCCTCGGACAGCTCTTTGGCGAAGGCCTCGACTTCAGACAAAGGCAGTCCGCACTGTGCCAGCAAGTCGTCCATCGATTGGGCGTCGAGGGACGTCTTGAGTTCTTCGTAGCCCTCCACGGCAGCATCCAGGAACTCACGTTTGACCCAGCCGCGCTCAATCAGCACTTTCTGCACGGCGTTGACGAAGGCCAGATCGCCGCCGACTTTCACCAAAAAGTTGCGGTCGGCGATCTTCGTTCCAAACACCGCTGAGTCTGGGTTGGAGGGGATCCAGTAGCGCTGCATCCCGGGCTCGCGATAGGCGTTGACCATCAGCACACGGGCGCCGCGCCGCCGTGCGTCAGCCAGGTACTTCAGCGCGACCGGCTGATCGTTGGCCGGGTTCGACCCGAAGAAGACAATCAGGTCGGAGTCGAACCAGTCGCGGTAAGAGCAGGTGGTCGCGGCAACGCCGATCGTCGCCTTGAGGCCGGCGGTCGAGGGCGAGTGGCACAGGCGGGCCGAGTTATCGACGTTCGGCGAGCCGAGATAGCGCATCACTTTTTGGGCGACGTAGTAAACCTCGTTGGTGATGCCGCGGCTAGTCAAATAGAGAAACGTACGCTGCGGGTCGAAGCCGCGCCAACGTTCGCCGACATCGGCCCACAATTCCTGCCACGAAACGCGTGCGAAGCCCTTCTCGCCGCGCCGGCGGCGCATCGGGTAGGCCAGCCGCCCCATGGCCCGCAGGTCCTTGGAACTGCTGGCCGCGAGCGCCTCCGCGTCGCCCAACAGGTCGTGATCAAGCGCCCCCATGGTGTTCAGACGCAACAATTCCAAGCGAACCATGCACAGATGTGTTCCCTCGATGGTCCAGTCGTGGAGCCCCGTGGTGCCCAGCGCGCAGCCGTCGCAGACGCCCTGAGTCAGCACACGCCAGGCGTATCCGAGGTTGTCGCGATTGGTCCAGGCGATGCGGGCCATATCGCGAAAATGATGCGGCTTCGTCTCGCCGAGGCCGAATGGGATGGGACTGTAGGCGAGTTCGGCTCGTGATCGGCGACGGGACATTTTCGCCGGTATCATACCGCACGAGATCACCCCGCTGGGTTCGCTATCCTGGGCCCATGCGCCGCATCTACTTTGCTGGGCTGTTCGTTCTGGCCGCCTATGGCTGCGGCGGAGCGAGCGATGCAACAGAGGCGGTGATCGTCGCTGCGGCCTCCAACTTGGACCGCGCAATTCCGCGATTAGTGGAAGACTTCGAGGCGTCGTCGGGACTCAAGGCGGTCGTTAGCGTGGGGTCGACGTCCAACCTCACTCAGCAGATCGAGAACGGCGCCCCGTTCGACATCTTTTTGTCGGCTGACGTGGCCCACGTCGACGAGCTAGTTGCCGGCGGCTTTGCCGAGCCGGATTCCAAGTACGTATACGCCCGCGGCCGGTTGGCGTTGTGGGCGCGCAAGGATGGTCCCCTCGAGCTAAGCGGCCCCGAGGCACTGCTCGATCCCAGCGTGAAGTACGTGTCCATGGCCAATCCAGCGTTCGCCCCCTACGGGATCGCTGCAGAGCAAGCGTTGGATCGGTTGGGCTACAGCAATCAACTCAAGGGCAAGATTGTCTACGCCCAAAACATCAGCATGACCCAGCAGTACGCCGCATCCGGCAACGCCGACATCGCCGTTACGGCGCTGTCGCTGGCGAGGGAGTCGGACGGCAAGATCTACGAATTGGAGGCGGCGTTGTACGATCCGATCGAGCAAGCGTTAGCGGTTCTGGTAACAGCCCTGCACAAAGACTCGTCATACCGCTTCGCCGACTACATGGACGATCCGCGCGCTCGTGCCATCCTGGACGAATTCGGATACGGACCAGGGGATTGATACACTAATCGACCATCCTTATGGCGTTTATCGTTGCAGTCGCAATTTGGTTGCTCGCCCTGGCGCTGCTCTTGCCGGCGTGGTTCGGGCCGTGGGGATTCCCCGAGGCAATCACGCCTTTAGCGCGGCAGATCGATAGCCGTATGACGTTGACTTTCGTGCTGAGCGGCGCGATCTTCTTGCTTTCGCAATTCGCCCTGGGATACGCCGTGTTGCGTTTCGGACGCAAGCGCAAAGAGGCAGCAACCTACATCGAGGGTTCGGCTCGCTGGGAAATGCTTTGGACCGCTGGCGGCGCGGCGATCTTTATCGGACTCTCACTGGCCAGCTATTCAGCCTGGGCCGAGGCCCGCTTTGACGCTGAGCGCCATAGTGCAGGCGACGCTGACCGACTCATTGTCGAGGTCGTTGGGCAGCAATTCGTTTGGAACATCCGTTACACGGGTCCAGACGGCGATTTCGGGCCCACGGATCCGAAGTTGATCGACGACTCCATGGGAAACGCCTTGGGGGTCGACCGTACGCACCCAATGGGCGAGGACGATCTGATCGTGCCGCGCCTGGCCTTGCCGGTGGGACGCGAAGTCGAGATCGTGTTGAAGTCCAAGGACGTCTTGCATAACTTCTTCGTGCCCGAGTTGCGCATCAAGTTGGACGCAGTGCCCGGTTTGGAAGGCCGCTTGCGATTTACGCCCGACAAGAAGGGGACATACGAGATCGCTTGCTCGGAGTTATGCGGGCTGGGTCACTACCGCATGCGAGCTTTCATGGAAGTGATGGAGCCGGCGGCGTTTGAGACTTGGCTCAGCGAGCAAGCGCAGTACGTGCAGTAGGAACGATGCCCGAAGCAATTACCTACACCGAAGTCGAGCGCCACGCAGAGCCAAAAAGCTTCGTGGGCCGCTGGATATTCTCGACGGACCACAAGGTCATCGGCATCCAGTACTTGCTGCTGGCGATCGTGGCGGCCTTCGTCGGCATGGCGCTGTCGATGCTCATGCGCATCCGGCTGGTGTGGCCTGACCGGCCCTACGCTTTTCTTGAGACGCTTTTCCCCACTGGCGCGCCGGACGGCGTGATGACGCCGGAGTTCTATCTCGCGCTCCTCACCATGCACGGCACCATCATGGTCTTCATGGTGCTGACCACTGCGCCCCAAGGCGGCTTCGGCAACTACTTTTTGCCGATACAGATCGGCGCGGCGGACATGGCCTTTCCGAGACTGAACATGCTGGCCTTCTGGCTGACGTTTCTGTCGTTCATGACGCTGATGGCTGCGTTCTTCGTCACCGGCGGAGCCCCTGGCTCCGGCTGGACGGCCTATCCGCCGTTGAGCGCTCTGCGTGAGGCGACTTCGGCGGGTAATGGCCAGGATTTGTGGATCGCCTCAATCGCGATCTTCTGCCTCGCGTCGGTGCTCAGCGCGATCAACTTCATCGTCACCACGCTCGAGATGCGTACCCAGGGCATGACTCTGATGCGTATGCCGTTGACCGTGTGGGGCTGGTTTACAACCGCCGTCATTGGCCTTTTGGCTTTCGGCGTTTTGCTGGCCGGCGGCATTCTGCTGCTGATGGACCGCAACCTCGATACGAGTTTTTTCATTCCCGCCGGGCTAGTCGTCAGCGATCGGCTCATTGACCGCGCGGGCGGATCTCCCATTCTTTGGCAGCACCTGTTCTGGTTCTTCGGACATCCGGAGGTCTACATCGCGATCTTGCCCGGCATGGGAATCATTTCGCACGTGCTCGCGACGTTCTCGCGCAAGCCGGTATTCGGTTACCGCGCCATGATCTACGCCATGGGTGCGATCGCCGGGCTTGGCTTTGTGGTCTGGGGTCATCACATGTTCGTTAGCGGCATGAGCCCCTACTCAGCGATGACGTTCTCGATCCTGACGATGGCCATCGGCGTGCCGTCGGCCATCAAGACGTTCAACTGGATCGGAACGATGTGGGGCGGCCGCTTGCGGCTCGATTCGCCGATGCTTTACGCCATCGGCTTTGTGTCGATTTTCGTGGCGGGCGGCATCACGGGCCTGTTCTTGGGCCAACCGGCGCTCGATATGTACTTCCACGACACATACTTCGTAGTGGCGCATTTTCACCTGATCATGGGCGTGGCAGCGGTCATGGCGATGTTTGCCGGGCTGGTTTATTGGTTCCCCAAGATGTTTGGGCGAATGATGAACGAGCCGCTCAACAAGCTGCACTTTTGGCTGACGATGTTCGGAGTCTACGGCGTGTTCGGTCCGATGCACTTCCTCGGCACGCTGGGGCACCCGCGGCGCTACGCGGAGATTAGCGGAGTCGACTATCTGGCCGAACGGGGCTCCGCTGAACTGCATTACTTCATCACCATCGCGTCCATGATTCTAGTGACCGCGCAGCTACTGTTCTTGGTGAACTTCCTGTGGAGTCTGTTCGCGGGAAAGAAGCCCCAGAGCGATAACCCTTGGGAATCGACCAGCCTGGAGTGGACACTGCCGTCGCCCCCGCCCCACGACAATTTCGCCGGCCGGATTCCAGTCGTTCGCCGCGGCCCTTACGATTACAGCGTCCCTGGCAGCGCGAAGGATTTCTTGATGCAGCACGAGCCTGACGGCGCGGGAGCGGCTGAATAGCGATGGCCGTGACGCTGCAGCCTCCAGCGGACGCCAAGCGCCCCACGCGCGTTGACGTTCGCAGCGCCGGCAGCGGCGGCTTCGGTTCTCCTCCGCCGGATACCCGCGGTTGGGGCGGCGGCGACTCGGGCGGAGACGGCTTCCATTCAGAGCAGCGGTACAAGCTGGCCGTCTGGGTCGGCATTGCGGGAATCGTGATGTTCTTCGCCGCGATCTCAAGCGCCATGGTCGTCAGCAGCGTGCGCGAAGACTGGCGCCACATCACCCTGCCGCCGGTCCTTTGGCTCAGCTCCGGCGCATTGTTGCTCAGCAGTTTGACGTTCGAAGCGGCTAAGCGGGCTGTCCGCAGGCGCGGAGCCAAGGACGTTCGCAAGTGGATGCTGTTCACGGCGCTGCTGGGCGTCGGGTTTCTCATCGGGCAGTTTTCCGGTTGGTCCCAGATGCTCTCCCAGGGCGTCGTGCTGCGCGGCCAGCCAAGCGGGGCGTTCTTCTACCTGCTGACGGCGGCCCATGGTCTGCACGTATTGGGCGGACTGGGCGTGCTCGGCTACGTCGTGATGCGTGTATCGATTCGCCGTCCATGGCCACGCCCGAAGGCGGTGGTCGAGGCGGCGGCGCTTTACTGGCATTTCATTGGCGTGCTTTGGCTCTATATCGTGGTTCTGTTGTTGTATCTCGGGTAGTAGACGAATGGCGCACGCAGCTGCACAAGAAAACGCCCTGTTGGACCTCGGTCGCAAGAAGCTGGGGATGTGGCTGTTCCTCGTCTCCGATGCCCTGACCTTCGCGGCTCTACTCGTCACCTACAGTTATCTGCGGCTGGCTAACGATTGGCCGCATCCTTTCGATTTTTCGCCGGCCATCGTCTTCTCCTCGGCCATGACCTTCGTCTTGCTTTCGAGCAGCCTCACCATGGTCTTCGGTGTCGCGGCGGCCCACGCGGGAGACAGATCGCGGGCCATGAAGCATATTCTGCTGACAGCGCTCGGCGGAGTCGTATTTGTGGTCCTGCATTTGATGGAGTGGCGGCACCTGATCGATGAGGGGGTCACGCCATTCGCCAATCCCTGGGGCGCGCCCTTATTTGGCGGGACGTTTTACTTGATCACCGGCCTGCACATGACCCACGTGATCATCGGCGTCGTCTATCTCAGCGTGATTGCCTTTGGCTTTCGGCGCGGTAAGTTCGACAGCGAAGACGTTGAAGTCGCTGGCCTCTATTGGCATTTCGTGGACCTGGTGTGGATGTTCGTCTTTCCGCTTATCTATTTGTTGTCGGTCGCACCGAGCGGCTAGGGGAGAATGAGTCTTGGCCGCAAACGCTAGTTCATCGCAACGTTTGATGCTCAAAGTCTGGGCGGGCCTTCTCGCGCTGACCTTGATCGAGGTGCTGCTGGCCTATATCCAGCTCGCGCCGGGGCTGATGCTGACTCTGCTGATGGCCTTCTCCGTGGCCAAGGCGGCGATGATCATGGGCTATTTCATGCATCTGAAGTTCGATAAGCCGGCGCTGACTTGGATGCTCGTACCGCCGCTGATCGCTTGTATCGTTGTGATGATTGCCTATCTATTACCTGACAGCATGCGCGCCTTGAGTCTCAGACCATGAAGCGGCCGCTGGCAGTCCTGTTTGTGGCTTTTGCCGCGCTGGTCTCGACCGGATCCTTGGCGGCGCAGTGCGCCATGTGCCGGGAAGCCGCCGCCGCTCAGCGCCAGGAGTCTGCTGAGGCCTTCAATCAGGCGATCTTGGTGCTCGGCGCTCCTCCTGCCTTCATCCTCGCCGGCATCGGCAGGGCGCTCTGGCGCCGCCGCAACGGTCCCGATTCGACGCCTCCGACTACTGGGCTACAGTAGAGAGGTGAGTGGCCAAAGCATCTACGAGCAGGTCCTTTCCGGTAGCGGGCAGACCTTTGCCGCGCCCCCCGCGGCACGTGTACGACCCTCAGCAGCGGTCGCTATGTGGCGCCGCAACGCGAAAAACCAGATCGAAGTTTTCTGGGTGCGGCGTTCCTCCATCCTTCGATTTATGGGCGGCTGGCACGCCTTCCCCGGCGGTGGAATCAGCGCGATCGACTTATCAACGCCCGTCGAAGGTTCGCCGATCGGCATCGATGCGGCCTATAACTACGTCGACGTTCCCGGCACCGACGGAATCGAGTTGCGCCCGACGCTCATCGACGGCTTGCTCAGTTGCACGATCCGCGAGCTTTTCGAGGAAACCGGCGTGCTCATCCACAGCGGCGCAACAACTCCTTCGAATGAAGCTCTGGGGGAAGCGCGCCGCCAACTCCTAGACCGCAAGAGTACCTTCGATAAGACCCTCAGCGGCCTCGGCGTCCAACTCGACGCCTCCGAGCTGACCTACGCGGGCCGTTGGGTGACGCCGCCTTTTTCGACGATTCGATTCGATGCGCGCTTTTTTCTGCTGGAGTACCCCCAAGAACGACCCGTGCAACCAGAAGTCTGGACCGGCGAACTGGACCAGGGCGAGTGGATTACCGCGGCGGAAGCCCTGCAGCGCTGGCGGCGCGCCGAAGCGCTTGTGCCACAACCGGTGCTGCACATCCTTCGCGTGCTGCACGAAGACGGCCCGCTCAAAGGCCTCGCCCGATTGCTGCCCGGCGACGAGCACGGCCCCTCGCCGCATCGCGTCGAGTTCCGCAGGGAGATTAGCGCGGTCCCGCAAAGAACAGCCACGCTGCCGCCCGCGACTCATACCAGCGCCTACTTAATTGGCCGCCGGGAAGTGATCATCGTCGACCCCGGCTCGGGAAAGGCCGACGAGCTGGACCGGCTCAAGCGCGCCGTGCGTTCCATTGCGCTGCAGGACGGCGGCTTGGTCAAAGCCATTTGGCTGACGCACCATCACCCAGATCACGTTGGCGGAGCGTTGGCGATGAAGCAGGCCGTTGGCTCGCCGATCTGCGCACACCCGCTGACGGCCCAGCACTTAGAAGCGCGCGGCATCGAGGTCGACCAACCGTTGCACGACGGTCAGGTCGTCGTGCTGGCCGGCGATCCCCCGGTGACCATCCGCGTGATCCACACGCCAGGGCACGCCCGCGGACACCTGTCGTTTTACGTCGAAGAGACCAAGTCCATCATCACCGGCGATATGGTCGCCGGTCATTCGACGATCATCATCGATCCGCCTGAAGGCGACATGACGGCCTACATGGAGTCGTTGCAAAAGCTCGCCGCACTGGAGCCGAAGGTCCTGTTGCCCGCCCACGGCACGATGATCGCCAACGGCGTCGAGCGTTTGAACGCGCTTTACGCTCATCGCTTGCGACGCGAACAGCAAGTGCTCGAAGCTTGGCGCCAGGGGTTGCGCGATCCGGTTGAGATATTGCCGGCCGTTTACACCGATATCGGCCTCCAAGAGTATCCGATGGCGGAGCGCCAGATTGCCGCGCATATCGAACGGCTGCAGCGCCTGGGCATGATTTAGCTTCAGGTGGACGTCGCCGATTTCAGCTTCGAACTGCCCGAGGAGTTGATTGCTCAAGCGCCGCCGACCGAGCGCGACGGCGCCCGTATGTTGGTCGTCGACCGCCAGGCCGGAGTCTGGCAAGACCGCGCTTTTCGGGACTTTCCGTCGTACGTCCTTCCCGCCGATCGACTCGTCGTCAACAACACCCGCGTCATTCCGGCCCGGCTCTTCGGCCGCCGCGCGGACGTGCCGGGAGCGCTGCAACAGCCCACGGGCGTCGTCGAAGTATTGCTTTCGAAGCCGCTGTCCGCCACGCCCCCGCGCTGGGAAGCCCTCGTGCGTCCGAGCAAAAAACTCGACGTCGGGCAGCTCATCGTCTTCCCTGAAGGGCTCGAAGCTCGTGTAACGGCCAAGGGCGAATACGGCCTGCGCACCTTGGAATTCAACGACGCCGCCGGCTTCTACGAAAAGATAGAACGCATCGGCCACATGCCGCTGCCGCCCTACATCCGCCGCGAAGACACAGCGTCAGACCGCCAACGCTATCAGACGGTCTACGCCTCAACGCCCGGAGCCGCCGCTGCTCCAACCGCCGGCCTGCACTTCACCGAACAAGTGCTCGCCAGCTGCCGCGAGCGCGGCGCCGAAGTCGTCGAAGTCACCCTCCATGTTGGCCTCGGGACGTTCCAGCCAGTGCGTGTGCAGCAGCTCAGCGAACACCGCATGCACTCGGAGCGCTTCGAACTCTCCGCCGCAGCAGCCGAAACGCTTGGCCCCCCCGGCGGACGGATAATCGCCGCCGGGACGACGGCGGTTCGGACGTTAGAAACTGCCGCGCAACGCCACGACGGAGCCGTCCGCGCCTGCTCAGGCGAGACGGATATTTTCATCTACCCTGGGTACCGGTTCCAGGTCGTCCAGGCCCTGTTAACGAACTTCCACCTGCCGGAATCGACCCTCTTGATGCTGGTCTGTGCTTTCGCCGGGACCGAACTGATGCTCGACGCCTACCGCCACGCCGTCAAAGAACGCTACCGGTTCTTCTCTTACGGCGACTGCATGTTGATTATCTAGCCCCGCGGGAGATCTTCTGGAAAGACGGCGATCCCAGAGGGCGGCGGGAAAAGGCCCTGCAACAACTCTAGCCGCCGCCGCAAGAAGCGGCTCGGCAACTGCCGCGGTCCGGCTTCCACGTCCAAATCGCAGCACAACCCATGCAAATAGAGCGTCAAGGTGTCGATCATCGCGTCGCGGGCGTAGGCTCGAAAGGCTTTGGTGTTCCTGGCCGGGTCCGCCTGGCGGCTCAACAGCTGATCCTTCAATTTCCAGCTTTTGTCATCTACTTCGCCGCGAACCTCGTTGCGCAGTTCGTCGCGAAGCAGCGCGTAAAACTGCCCAGTGGAATCTTCCGCGCGGTCGACAACCAGCGTCGCTAACTCGTAATAGAGCGCGTCGTGATAATCCGCCACATCCTCATCTTTCGCAGCCAGGAAGATGAAGTCCTCACCGTCCTCCTGGACGTGCGCCGAGAAGACTTTCCTGGATTCGACCGGCGGCTTGAAGGCAAGCACAGGGCCTCCGGCGGCCTTGCCGTGAGGCTTCACCAAATAAGGGGCGAGGACAATATGCAGCCGGGGCAGAATCGACGAGATAACCGGAGGCGTCGCCAACGCCGGATCGTGGATAAGCCTTTGCAGGTCCACGTCCTCGAGCGGCGTCACGGAACAATAGCTCAGCGAACCGGTTACCGGAATCATTTGCGCGTTCGCAGCGGCAGCGAACGACTTAACGGAAACGTCTGTACTAGGGGGCGTCGAACCACTCATCGGGAAGCCAAAAGCGAACCCAATTGTATCAGCAAGCCCGCCGTGCGCCTGGCGCCTGTGCTGGGTCTGGTCGGCGAAAGTCTTTCGCACGAGTGACTTTCGCTAAGATGAGCGAATCGGAGGACGCCTCTCCATGTCCAAGTTTCTGGCCCTGGCGATGACGGTTCTGCTGCTTTCTTGCAGTCAGATGTCGAACGTCGAGCAGCAAATTTTCCCTTATCAATCCGAGGTCTACGACTTCCCAAACGGCTTGCGCGGCGTGGTCGTGGACAGCAGCTATCCCAACTTGATTGCGCTTTATATCGTCGTGCAAGTGGGATCGCGAAACGAAGTCGAGCCGGGACGCTCTGGCTTCGCGCATCTGTTCGAGCACATGATGTTCCGCGGAACCGAGCGATTCCCTTCCGAGAAATGGGAAGAGATCATGCAGGCCGCCGGGGCTGCAACCAATGCCTACACGACCGATGACCGCACCGTTTATCACGCGATTTTAGCCAAAGAAGACTTGGAACAAATCCTTGAGCTGGAGGCCGACCGCTTTCAGAATCTTAAGTACTCCGAAGAGCAGTTCCGTACCGAAACGCGCGCTGTCTTGAGTGAATACAACAAGAGTTTTGCCGACCCCTTCCGCAAGCTCGACGAAGCGCTTCGCGACACAATCTACTCAGAGCACACTTACAAGCACACGACGATGGGCTACATCGCCGACGTCGAAGCGATGCCCGAAATGTATGATTACGGACTGCAATTTTTCGATCGCTACTATCGCCCCGAGTACACGACGGTCAGCATCATCGGCGACGTCGATTTCGCTCAGTCCAAGGCGCTCATCGAAAAATACTGGGGCGGATGGGAGCACGGTTCTTACCAAGCCGATATTCCCGCCGAGCCGGCGCAAGAGGGACCCAGGCGCGCCAACGTAGAGTTCCACGCGCCCACGCTGCCGTTTACGGAGATCGCCTACCGCGGCCCGGCCTACGACGACGAGATCATCGATTCCGCCGTCCTCGACGTCATCTCCTTTCAAGCCTTTGGCGAGAATTCTCCGATCTACAAGAAGCTAGTCATCGAAGAGCAGAAGGTCGACGCCTTCTTCACCGACTACCCCGACCACGTCGATCCTTACCCGTTCGGCATCGTCGCTCGCGTCAAGGATCCTAACGATCTCGATTACGTCGAGGCACAGATCTTGGCTGAGATCGAGTCGCTCAAGACTACGCCGATTCCGGCTGAAGAATTGGCGGCGGTGAAGTCGCACCTGCGCTATCAATTCGCCTTGTCGATGAACTCGACGGGGGCCATCGCCGGCACGCTAGCTCACTACCTTGGCCTGCGGCGCACGCCCGAGACTGTCAACAAGCGCTATCGCCTCTACGATGCGGTGACGCCCGAAGACATCCAAACAGTGGCGCAAAAATACTTCAAACCCGAAGCGCAGACCATCGTACGGCTCGGCCCGGTGATGGACGGCATGCCGGCGGAGGAACAATGAGTTTCCGCAACTTTCTTCTAACTTCGGCACTGGCTCTTTCGCTGTCGCACGTAGCGCCGGCTGCCGAGACGCTGCTGCAGCCCAGCGAGTCGCCGCTCGTCTCGTTTCGCATCTTGTTCCGCACCGGGGCCGCCGCTGACCCCAAGGGCAAAGAAGGCGCCGCGTCACTCGCCGCCTCAATGCTCTCTCAAGGAGGCACGGCCAAACGCACCTACGACCAGATCGTCGAGCAGATGTTCCCCATGGCCGCCTCAGTGGGCTCGCAAGTCGACAAGGAGATGACCGTTTTTTCCGGTACGACCCACGTCGAGAATCTCGAAGCCTACTACTCGACGCTCAAAGAGATGCTGCTCGAACCCGGCTGGCGCGAAGACGATTTCCGGCGCCTCAAGGACGATGCGATTAACTTCCTGCGCATCGGCCTGCGCGGCAACAACGAAGAGGAACTCGGCAAAGAGACGCTCTACCTGACGATCTACGGCCCCGAGCACCCTTACGGCCACCACAACAGCGGCAACGTCTCCGCGCTTGAGGCCATGACCATCGGCGACTTGAAGGACTTCTACGGCTCGAACTACCGCAGCGACAACGTCATCATCGCCATCTCCGGCGGCTACCCTGCCGACTTCCCCGCCCGCGTCAAGGCTGACTTCGAAACGCTCGCCGCCGACGCGCCAGGACCGGTCGAGTTGCCTGCGCCGACGGCAGCCAAGAAGACCGCTGTCCACATCTTGCAGAAAGACACGCGCTCCACATTGCTCTCGATTGGGTTCCCTATCGACGTGACGCGCTCCCATCCAGATTGGCCAGCCTTAAAGCTGATGCAATCGTACTTTGGCCAACACCGCTCGTCGAAGAGTTTGCTCTTCCAACAGATCCGCGAAATCCGGGGCATGAACTACGGCAACTACGCCTACATCGAGTACTTCCCGCGCGGCATGTACCAATTTCAACCCGACGCGAATCTGGCGCGGCGACAGCAAATCTTCCAGATCTGGATTCGCCCGGTTCAGCCCGAGAACGGCCCCTTCGCACTGAAGATTGCCCTGTACGAACTCGATAAGCTGATTCGCGAAGGCATCAGTGAAGAAGACTTTCAAGCCACCAAGTTGTTCCTCTCCAAGAACGTCAATCTGCTTACACAAACTCAGGACGACCAACTAGGTTACTCGCTAGACAGTCAGTACTACGGCACGGGCGAATTTAATTCGTGGTTCAAAGGGCAGCTCGATGGGCTGACCCGCGAGGCTGTGAACAAAGCGATCAAAGATCATTTGCGCGCGACGGATCTGGACGTCATCGTCACTACGCAGGACGCCCAGGGATTCCGGCGGCGGATACTAGCCAACGATGCCAGGCCCGCCTACGCTTCGCCCCCGGCTGAAGCCGTGCGAGCCGAAGACTTGTTGATCAGGAACTATAAGCTGGACCTCGGAGCGATCGAGATCGTACCGGCGGATCACGTCTTCGAGTAACCCGCGGCATGCCTATTGATCCCTCGGCACAGGTCGCCGCCACCGCTCGCGTCGCGCCCGGAGCCGTCATCGGCCCCGGCGTTCGGATCGCGGACTTTTGCGTCATCGAAGACGACGTGGTCATCGGCGAGGGCTGCCGTATCGAGCCGCACGTCTACATCAAGCGCTGGACGACGCTAGGCAAGAACAACTCGATCTCAGCGGGAACCGTACTCGGAACCGATCCGCTCGACAAGAACTTCAGCGGCGAGCGCAGCTTTCTCGTGATCGGCGACGACAACGTCATTCGCGAACACTACACCATCAGCCGCGGCACCCAGCCCGAGTCAACGACCGTCATCGGCAACCGCAACTACATCATGACGTCCGGCCACATCGCTCACAACTGCGTCATCGGCGACGATAACGTCGTCGCCAGTTGCGCGCTGATCGCGGGCTTTGTCGAGATCGGCAATCGCGCTTTCCTCTCCGGCGGCGTTGTCGTGCACCAGTTCTCGAAGATCGGCGATCTGGCCATGATCGGCGGAAACACGCGCGTCAACAAAGACGTGCCGCCCTACTTCCTCTACAGCGGCTTCGACGTCACCCCGATAGGCGTCAATGCAGTTGGGCTGCGCCGCGCCGGATTCACGCAAAGCGAACTGGCGCCGCTCAAGAAGGCCTTCCGCCTGTTATTCCTTTCGCCGGGCCCGCTCGACGAGGCGCTCACTCAGATCGAATCCGCATGCAGGGGCGAACACATTGAAAACTTGCTCGCCTTCGTACGCAGTTCCTCTCGAGGCATCTGCCGACGCAACTAACTAGCGAACCTTACGCCCCGTGACGTGCCCTCGCTCAACCCGAGCCATGGACGCGAGTCCATGCTCCTTCGCTAGTCGCAACGGTTAGTTCACCCAAGCCGGGTTCCAGGGCTGCGCCAAACTCGGCTGGTTCACATAGCGCTTCATGCTCAAGGTCAGCTTGGTGCCGCTGCCCGGTTCGAGCCGCACAGAGAGCGTCTGCGAATCGAGTTCCTTTTCGCCGCCGTCCCACGAGACGCCTGTGAACTGATGCTCGCCATAGCCGCCCGCCTGCACGTCGACTGTTCGCGCCGTAACCTGATTTGTATTCACCAGAGTCACCACAACCGAGTCATCCGTCAGTTTCTCGACCAGCGCCGCCACATCCTGGGGCAGCCCGCTGCGCTGATTCACTGGGTCAAAGTAGCGCAAGCGGCTATGCAACACCCACACCCTTCCATTCGCGAAAAAGCCGCCCGTCGTCAGCTCGGTGAGAGTATCGGTGGTCGCCGGAACCAAGTTGAGCAAGTAGTCCGCAAGCCGCGTGTCGGCGGTAGTCTGATCGGTGCGCACTCTCTCCATTCGCCTGCGAATGTACTCCATGTCCCGCTGCATCGCCTGCACCGGATAGCTCGGGTTATTGCCTTCTAAAAAGCCGACCCAACCTGTGTCGGTCGGGATGCGCTCCAAGTCGCTGCGCTTCATCGACCACAGATAGATCTCCGTCAGTCGATCCGTATGCATATTGCCCGTGTAGCGGTACCACTCCGGCTCGCCATCGTATTTGTAGCCGCGCGGATCGCCGTACATCTGCGGCAACAGCGTCTTGCCGTTCTCGACCCTCTTGTTCTCGTAGAACAGATCCATCTGGCGCCGCAGCACGTCGATGTACGACTGATCGCCGGTAAACAGCAAGGCGTTCGCGAAACCGGCAAAAATTGACACGTGCCAATAGTTGCGGTCCGCGATCTGCTCCAGTTCGCCGTCGAAAATTGTGAAGTTCCAGCCGTAAGTGCCCTTCCACCACTGGCCGTTGTGCTCGCCGCCGAGCGATCCGTCGAGCCCGATGTTCGAGGGGATCATGCCGCCCGCGGCCGCGGCGCGCTCCTTCCAGGCATCCATGTATTCAAGCGTCCAGTCTCGATACTTCTCGTCCCCAGTAAGCGCGTAAGCGTTCACGGTCAGCAAGGTTGACGCCATATTCAAAAATGTATCGCCGAGCGTATCCAGATACTCCGTGCAGTGCGCCAACATACGCGGATACCACTCCATCAGATTCAACATCTGAGAAGACCTCGCGGGGTTATGCAGCAGGTGGAAGGTACCCGGTATCGCGTCGCCCACCCAGTCATAGAGCGTCGCCTGACGCATCATCGGCCCCATCGAACCGTTCCAGAAGCTCTTGATGATCTTCTTCTCGGGATCGTAATTCGGGGCCTCCGGGTCCTCGCCGATATACATGGCGGCGAAACGCTTCATGCGGTTCACCAACGCCGGATTGTTCGGCTCCGACAGTCCCCACAGAAAGAACGCGCGCATACCCTCAGCCGTATGAAACCAGTCAGAAGAGGTGATGAAGTCCTTGTGATAGGCCCCGTTCGCGGCCAACTCGGTATCCTTGGTGCGCAACTCGCCGTACTGCCGCAGGTGTCCTTCGTAGCCCTTCTTGAACGCCTCCAGCACGCCGTCGGATCCGCCCAACGCGTGCAGCAGCGTCCAGTTGTAATAGGTCTCGATGGCGTCATCGGGACCGTCCAGCGTGCCCCAACGCGGCGTGTGCGCCAGATATCCGCGCTCATCGATGTATTTGTCGGCAAACTCCTCGACTGCCTCGGAGTTGGCATCGAGCAAGGCCCTCTCCATCAGCGCCCAATCCGGCGGCGCCATCGGCGTATCGACCTTAAGGCCGGGCTGAGCCGCAAGCGTCGCGGCGAACAAGAGCAAACTAGTCAGAGTTTTCATGCCGCCGAATATGATAACAGCAGCAGGGGCCAGTCAAGCTTGCCTGTCGCCGCCCGCACCAAGCTGTTGATCCGGCAGGTGACGCTTCGTTTGGGAGCCAAGAGCCAGAAATATTCGGAGGCTACGCAGCGTCAAGCCAGGAGTAACAGACTTGAATCGCACGGAGGCCTACTAAAATGAACCAACCAACCACAAAGGCCTTCCGACGCTTTCTAATCGCTACACCCACGGCCAAGGCCAAGACCAACAAGACCGCAGAAAACAACGGCGCATAGTATCGACCCAGGCCAGCCGCCCGGTCCGCTAACGCGTCTCCAGACACCACTACTTGGATGGCGAGGACCACAGCCATCGTCAATATCGCCTGGAAGGCGAAGCACGCCAAACCTCCAAGCACGCCCCAACCTAATGCCTTTAGCGCCAGCGGCCCTCGGTGCAACATAGGTCTCCATCGTCCTCAGGGTCCACTGTAGCCGACAACGCACGATAGGAACCTCGCCCCCGCGCTTTCAGCCCCCTTCAGGGGGCTCATGGTTAGGCCAGGACTTTAGGCCTGGTTACACGAGCCCGGCTCCTGTCCCTCCTCCCAGCCCGCTTCAGCGGGCTTACCCGCAGGCCACGGCTTTAGCCCCTCACCCCCAGCAGCGTAAAATGGTCATCGTGACTCTGAAAGTAAACGGCGAAGCGGCTCCCGAGGGCGCGCTAGAAGCCGAAATGAACGCGCTCATGGGGCGCTTCCAGCAACTCCCGCCCGAACAACTGGAGCGCTACGGCTTCTCCACCCCTGAGGCCATGCGCGCGAAGGCCGCCGAGTGGGCTCAAGAGAACGTTGTCGAGCGCATGTTGTTGCGCCAGGAAGCCTGCAAGAACCCCGAACCTGTCCCCGACGACGTGCTGGAAAAGGCCGTCGCGGAAACCGTTGAGCGCTTCGGCGGTAGAGAGAAATTCGACGAAGCCGGGTTGACCGAAGAACAAGCCCGCGAAGACGCCGAAGCCGAAGCGAAGATCGAGAAGCTGGTCAACGCCCTTACCGCTCACCTCAAGCCCCCGAAGCAAAAAGACATCGCCGAGTTCTACCGCAAGCGCCGCAGCCAATTCCGCGTACCCGAAAGCGTCAACGCCGCCCACATCCTCAAGAGCGTCAACGAAGAAGTCACCGCCGTGGACGCCAAGAAGGCCGTTGAAGAAGCCAAAGCCGAGCTCAACGCCGGCGCCGATTTCATCGAGGTCGCCGAAAAGCACTCCGACGCCCCCGCCGAACTTGGCTGGTTCCCGCGCGGACGAATGGTGCCCCGCTTCGACGAAGTCGCCTTCGGTCTTCAAGTAGGACAAGTCAGCGCCCCCTTCAAAACCACTTTCGGGTTCCACATCGTCAAGGTCCTCGACAGCCGTCCCGAAAGCCAACGGCCGCTTAGCGAAGTTCGCGACCTGGTCGCGGGCGAGATCATGACACTGCGGCGGAACGAAGTGCTCGAAGCCTTTATCGACAAGGCTCGCGCCGCCGCCACTGTGGACTTCTCCGCAACAGCCGACGCATGAGCTTACCTGCGCACAAGAAGGCCTGCTGCGCGCCCACCATGGAGCACGCCGCGCACCTCGAAGAATCCCGCGCGGCATCGCGGACGCGTCGCCGCACGACCATCGGCGAAACCGCCGGCATGCTACGCCTCGACGGCGGCAAGTTCCTCATGGGCACGGACCACGACAAAGGGTTCCCCGCCGACGGCGAAGGCCCGGTGCGCCAGATACGCATCGACCCTTTCTGGATCGACGCCCATCCGGTCACCACGGAGGAGTTCGCCCGCTTCGTTAAAGCAACCGGCTACCAGACCGACTCCGAGCGCTTCGGCTGGTCGTTCGTGTTCCAGGGCCACCTTGCAGGCGAGCGCTACAAGCAACTAGTCGAAGACACCGTGCTGGCCGCCCAATGGTGGTGCAAGGTTCCTGGTTCCGACTGGGCGCATCCCGAAGGCCCGGACTCCTCCATCGAGGGCCTCGAAAACTATCCCGTCACGCACGTCTCCTGGGACGACGCCGCCGCCTACGCCGACTGGGCCGGCAAGAGAATCGCCACCGAGGCCGAGTTCGAATACGCCCAACGCGGCGGCACCGAACAACAACTCTTCTGGTGGGGCGACGACCTCGAACCCGACGGCAAGCACCTGTGCAACGTCTTCCAGGGCCGCTTCCCCGACCAAGACACCGCTGCCGACGGCTACTCAGGCGTCGCTCCAGTGGACGCTTTCCCCGCCAACCCCTACGGCATGCTCTCCTCCATCGGCAACGTCTGGGAATGGACCGCGGACTGGTTCAGCGCCGACTATCACGTCGATGCCAATCCATTTAACCCCGTCGGTCCAACCAGCGGCACGAGGCGAGTGATGAAGGGCGGCTCCTATCTGTGCCACGAGTCCTACTGCAACCGCTATCGCCTCGGCGCACGCACGGGCAACACGCCCGACAGCGCTGCCGGCAACATCGGCTTCCGTTGCGTCCGCGACATCTGATGGGCTCGCTCGGCTAGTTAGGAAACGCGCTTCTCAGCGATCTCTTCGAGCAGCGGCCCCAGGAATTCTTCGACAGTCAATTGGCCCTTGTCGCCCGCCTTGCGTTCGCGCACAGCGACCTTGCCTGCCTCGGCTTCTTTGGCTCCGACAACAAGCATGTAGGGAACTTTCTCGATCGTCGCTTCGCGAATCTTGAAGCCGACCTTCTCGTTGCGTTCGTCGACGTCGGCGCGTACGCCTGCAGCGATGAGCTTCGCCGCAACGGATCGAGCGTAGTCCAACTGAGCGTCGGTGATCGGCAGCACCTTCACCTGCAACGGCGCCAGCCACGTCGGGAAGGCTCCGGCGTAGTGCTCGATCAGCACGCCCATGAAACGCTCAACAGACCCCAACAAGGCGCGGTGCACCATGAAGGGGCGATGCTTGGCGCCGTCTTCAGCGACGTACTCCAACTCAAACCGGCGCGGCAGGTTGAAGTCGAACTGCACAGTCGACAGCTGCCACGAACGGCCAATCGCGTCGACCATCTTGACGTCGATCTTCGGGCCGTAGAAGGCCGCTTCGTCCGGCATCACTTTCGCTTCAATGCCGCGCTGCGCCAAAGCGTCTTTCAGGCCCTTCTCGGCGCGCTCCCATTCTTCCGGGTCGCCCGCATATTTGCCGCTGGCGCCGCCGTCCCAGGTGGAGAGCTCCACCGTGTAGTCTTCAAAGCCGAACGTCTTCAGCACATCCAGCGCGAAGTCGACGCAACCGACCACTTCGTCGGTCACTTGCTCGGGCGTGCAGAAAATATGCGCGTCGTCTTGCGTAAAGCCGCGCACGCGCAACAGTCCGTGCATCACGCCCGAGCGCTCGTAGCGATACACCGTGCCCAACTCGCCCAGGCGCACCGGCAGGTCGCGATAGCTGCGCAGCGTGTCTTTGTAGATCAAGATGTGGAACGGGCAGTTCATCGGCCTGAGCTGGTACTCGATGTCGTCCAGCTCCATCGGCTTGAACATGTCATCCGAATAGAAGTCCGCGTGGCCGGATATCTTCCACAACTCGCGCTTGGCCACATGCGGCGTAAACACCAACCCGTAGCCGCGTGCCAGGTATTGATCGCGCAACCAGTCTTCGATCAACTTGCGGACCAAGCCGCCCTTCGGATGCCAAAAAATCAAGCCGGGCCCGGCGGTCTCTTGCACCGAGAACAGGTCGAGTTCTTTGCCGAGCTTGCGGTGGTCGCGCTTCTTGGCTTCCTCAATCTGATTGAGGTATTTTGCGAGATCCTTCTTCGAGAAAAACGATGTGCCGTAAACCCGCTGCAGCCGCGCGTTACGTTCGTCGCCCTTCCAGTAGGAGCCCGCAACAGACAGCAGCTTGAAAGCCTTGATGCGGCCCATCGAGGGGACGTGCGGCCCGCGGCAGAAGTCGTTGAATTTATCGCCGGTCTTATAGATCGACACCTTCGGGTCGTCGGTCTTCTCGGTGATCAACTCACACTTCATCGTGTCGCCTTGCTCTTGGTAGAGCTTCAGCGCTTCGTCGCGATCCATCCAGACGCGGCGGTTGGGCTCGTCGCGGTCGACGATCCTCTGCATCTGTTGCTCGATCTTCTCCAGGTCTTCGGGAGTGAACGGCTGATCGCGCTGCATGTCGTAGAAGAAGCCGGTGTCCGTCGGCGGACCGACGCCCAGCTTGGTCTCGGGATACAGTTCCAGCACCGCGGCAGCCAGCAGATGCGCGCTCGTGTGGCGGTAGACCTGCAAGGCCTCCTCATCACGATCCGTCAGCAAACGCAGCTTCGCGTCGGCCGTAATCGGCTCGGTCAGATCGACCAGCTTGCCGTCGAGTTCAGCGACCAACGCGGCACTCGCTAGACGGGGGCTGATCGACTCGGCAATTTGAAACGGGGTCGCGCCCGCTTCGACTTCTTTGACGCTGCCGTCAGGCAGAGTTACGTGGACCATGAGACCTCTACGCCTATTGTTGGAAAAATCGAGCCCTCGCGTCGAGGATCACTCGGCGATTGCCGTTCGCGCCCGCTCGGACAGTATGTCCGCCAGCGCTGGATGGCCGTCTAGCGGCGGCGTGGAAACCAGCTCGACGCCAGGAGTTTCCTTCTGCGCTTCTGCCATTAGCCGAGGCAAGTCTTGCGTCAAATGAATGCCCATCACCAGGAAGTAGGGCGCGACGACGATGCGCGTCACACCCTCAGTAGCCAGGGCCTTCACTGTGGTTGTCAGCGTCGGCTCCGCCAGCTCCAAAAAAGCCGCCCGCCACACCGCAAACCCGCCCTTCTCAGCAGCAATCGCAGCCACGCGCTCGACGGCCTCATTGGCCTCAGCGCGCCGCGAACCATGGGCAAAAACGATCAGCGCATCCACAACCACCAGTCTAGCTTCCGAGCCGCGACCGTGAGGGAGCGGTCCTCACGGCCAACCTACAATGCATGGGTCGCCATGCCGTTGGCCTACCTAATCACGTTCTCCTGCTATGGGGCTCGTCTACACGGCGAGGACAAAGCTACCGTCGATCGCGACCACAACGTGCCCAAAGGGCGACACGTTCCCGAGGACATGCGCCGTGCAAGAGCCGAATCCCGCCTGATGAGCGAGCCGCCTTATCGCCTCAACCCAGAGGCACGTGCGCGAACTCTTCGCGCCATGCAAGAGGTCTGCACCTGCAGAAGCTGGCCCCTGTACGCCGTCCACGTCCGCAGCAATCACGTGCACATCGTCGTCGCCGCCAAGCAGCAGCCCGAAGTCATGATGACCACATTCAAGGCCTACGCCACGCGGGCGCTCAAGCACACCGAGCCCCCGTCCCGAACCAAGCGCTGGTCCCGCCACGGAACCACCCGCTGGCTCTGGAACCCCGAGCAGGTCAGCCCAAGCCGTCTCCTACGTCCTTCACGGCCAAGGCAAGCCCATGGCCTGCTACGACGCCTTCCCCGACCGCGACCGCCCCTAAACTTCCGAACGGACAACCACGACCCTTCTGAGCCGCGACCGTGAGGGAGCGGTCCTCACCGCTTTCGGCCGCTCCCCTCTCCGCCCTCGCTGCGCGTTCCAAACGCCTACGAATGTCGCTTGGTGTCGACGTCCTAGACCGCTCCCTCACGGTCGCGGCTCGGAAGAATTGCGAATCAACCTTGCCGTGCCGTGCGACCAGCGTCGTGACGCCAGCGAGCTTGCCGTCGTCTACCAGCGCTCATCAACCGTTTCGCAAGAATCTTCATGTCTCTCCTCGTTCAAGAAACTTCCGCCTCCACGCACGACGTGCCGGGCAAAGTAGCTCATTCTCGGAGGAACCCAGGTCAGCCTCAACTGTTCGCGTCAACACTTCTCGTGAAAACAGCGGAAACGGCCATGAAGGTAGCAAGCCAGGTGTAGCCTCCCCCAACCTCAATCCGCACCACCAAGCGCTTCTGAGCCGCGACTGTGAGGGAGCGATCCCGCCCGCCAGGGCGGCGCGCTTGACACGGGGTGCTATACATAAATGCAGAAGATCCCTGGCTAGGCGAGATACGGCCAGGGGCTCCACTGCAGTGGGAGCAGGGTCTCGGGCACGCGGTCAGGGCCAGACGAGCCGCAGCGTAAGAGCGATACAGACACTAGGGTCGACCCCAAGACATCTCCGATTCCCCGCTTGGATGGGAATCCAACCTTCGTCCCAAAGGGCTCCTCATCTGAGGAGCCCTTTGGGCGTTGGCCTTCAGATCAGCCGCCCTCGCGCCGCCCAGCGACTTGAGCCCAGACACGTAAGCGTCGGGCCCTAACGCCGGACCAACCGCAAAATGTCCGCCGACAACACGTCGAATACCAGTACGCCCCATGTCCTCAACAACATAGCCCCATCGCACTCCGGACCCAAGCGGACATCAGCGGACATTCGCGGCCCTCTCGCGGACACCGGCGGCCAAAACGTACCGCCGCACGACCGCCTACAGGACGCACACGGCCAGCAATGGCCGAATGTTTGGCGAGTCTTGTCCGCCCCAATACCGAACCTCGCTCCCCCGCAGGGCCACACCCGGCGAAGGCCGGCCAGGCGCCGCGCTAGCGGTTCTCGTAGGCGTCGGCGAGGCGGAACATTTTGTCTTCGGCGAAGTGATCAGCGAGAATTTGCAGACCGACGGGCAGGCCTTCGGAGGTCGCGCCGCAGGGTACGCTGATGCCGCAGTTGCCGGCGAGGCAGGAGGTGATGGTGTAGATGTCGGACAGGTACATCTCCAATGGATCGGAGGTTTTGGCGCCCAGCGGAAAAGCCGGCGAGGGCGACACCGGCGTTACGATGGCATCGACCTTGGCGAAGGCGTTCTTGAAGTCTTGATAGATCAACCGCCGGACTTTTTGGGCCTTGCGGTAGTAGGCCTCGTAGTAGCCCGAGCTCAATACGTAGGTGCCGAGGATGATGCGCCGGGTGACTTCTTTGCCGAAGCCTTCGTGGCGCGTGTTGCGGTACATTTCGCTCAGCGTCTCGGCGTTCTTCGAGCGCATCGTGTAGCGCACGCCGTCGTAGCGCGCCAGGTTAGCGCTCGCTTCCGCCGTGCAGATCAGATAGTAGGTAGCCACCGCGTACTCGGTGTGCGGCAGGCTGATGTCGACCATCTCGCAGCCGAGTTTTTCGAGCGCCGCGATCGCTTCCTCGACGCGGGTCTTCACTTCAGGGTCGAGACCGGCGGCAAAGTATTCTTTGGGCACGCCGAGCTTCATGCCCTTCACGTTGCCGTCGAGGCCAGCGACGTAATCGGCTACCGCAGCGCCCGCCGATGTCGAGTCTCGCGGATCCTTGCCGGCCATCACGCCCAACAGGCGAGCCGAATCTTTGACGTTCCTCGAGAACGGCCCGATGTGATCGAGCGAGCTGGCGAACGCCGACAGCCCGTAGCGGGAGACGCGTCCGTAAGTCGGCAGCACGCCGACCACGCCGCAAAACGAGGCTGGCTGGCGGATCGATCCGCCGGTCTCGGAACCCAACGCCAGCGGGGCCATGCCCGCCGCGACTGCCGCCGCCGAGCCGCCCGACGAACCGCCGGGCACCCGATCGGGCGCAGCGGGGTTCTTGACCGGGTAGTAGGCCGAGTTCTCATTCGACGAACCCATGGCGAACTCGTCGCAGTTGGCCTTGCCGATGACCAGCGCGCCGGCCTGTTCGATTCTCTGCACCGCCGTCGCAGTGTAAGGCGCGACGAAGTTTTCGAGGATCTTGGAGGCGCAAGTGTTCTTCTCGCCCTCGACCAAGATGACGTCCTTGATCGCGATCGGAACGCCAGCCAGCGCGCCTGGATCTTCGCCGTCGGCGAGTTTCTTATCGACCGCTTCCGCGGCGTTGAGGGCGCGGGCGGCACAGAAGCTCAAAAAGGCGCCGTACGTGGGATTCTCGGCTTCGCAGAAACGCTGCGCCTCTTGGGCGATCTCCACGGCGGAGAAAGCCTTAGAGCGCAGGCCTTGCTGAATCGCATCAACGGTCAGCGAGCTGTAGTTGTCGACGGCCATGGCTAACGCTCCAAGACCCGCGGCACTTTGAACTGCCCTGCCCCCGAGAGCGGCGCGTTTGAGAGGGCTTTATCGACGGGTATGCTCGTCTCCAGAACGTCGTCGCGGAGCCCTTCTTGCTCGGCCCCTTCGAACAGCACCTGGGCCATAGGCTCGATGTCGTCCGTGGGCAGTTCGTTGAGCTTGTCGACGTAGCTGAGGATCTCTTCGAGATTTGCCTGGTAGGCGACGATCTCCTCGTCGCTTAGGTTCAGATGCGCCAATTCGGCGATGTTGCGAACTTCTTTCTCGGTAATTTTCACGGTGAATTCAGCGGCCCTTCTCGGCTGTGCGTTTCGAAGCCAAATATAGGCGCCTGAGTTGAGGGTCGCGAACCCCGTCAGCCATCTGCAAGGATGGGTCCGCCGTCTCGGCCCTCGCCGCGGGCTTGCGCAGCGTCGATGCGGCGCGAAACATGATACGGCCTACGGCTTTCGAGCCGATCGCCGCATTCAACTTCGCATGGATTCGCTTCCTGACGGCTTCCAGCGCGACAATCCATTCGGGCGAATCGACTTCGACGACGAGCAAACTGCCAGTGAAGTGAATCGGGCGGCTCACTTGCGCCAAACGGCCGCCCGCAGCTTGTTTCCAATAGCAGAAAATCAGGTCCCGATCGGCTTCTTTCGGGTCGCCGCCCTGGCGGTAGACGGTAGCTAGAATGTCGCTTGCGCGTTTCACGGGGATCGGTGTGGAAACAAAGGCGTATCGTACCATGAGCCTAGGGTGAATCGAACCGCTCGGCGCGGTGCTTGCCCGATGCCCGAGGGCCTCCCCGGCGGGCGACGATTAGGGCCAGAGTGAAGATTTGGAGATAGATAGAGCGTGAATATCAGCATCATCGGCGCGGGTTATGTCGGTCTGGTCACCGGCGCCTGCCTGGCGGACTCAGGAAACGACGTCACTTGCCTGGATAACGACCCGAACAAAGTCGCTCGGCTGCGGAACGGCGATGTTCCGATTTATGAGCCGGGTCTGAGCGAGTTAATCAAGAACAATACTCGCGCTGGACGTTTGCGCTTCATTGACGATCCGGCGAAGGCCGTCTCCAATGCCGACTGCGTATTCATCTGCGTCGGTACGCCGCAGCGTGAAGACGGATCGGCAAATCTGGACTACGTGCGGGACTGCTGCCTGACCATGGGGCCGCATCTGCCGAAGGACGCCATCGTCGTCGTCAAGAGCACCGTTCCGGTCGGCACCAATCGGAAAGTCGCCGCCTGGCTCAAGGAGGCCGCCGGCCGCGACGTGCCCACGGCGTCGAACCCGGAGTTTTTGAAAGAAGGGGCGGCGATCGACGACTTCACCAAGCCGGACCGCATCGTGGTCGGCGCCGACAGCGAAGACGTAATCGACGTATTGCGCGAACTCTATCGGCCGTTCCTGCGGACCGAACATCCTTTCTTGGCGATGGATACCGAGAGCGCGGAGATGACCAAGTACGTTGCCAACTGCATGCTGGCGACCAAAATTAGTTTCATCAACGAGATGGCGAACCTTTCCGAGTTGGTAGGCGCAGACATCAACGAAGTCCGCCGGGGCATTGGATTCGACGCTCGCATCGGTTTCCAGTTTCTGTTTCCGGGAGTCGGTTATGGGGGGTCCTGCTTCCCGAAAGACGTTCGGGCCCTGGCCTCGTTGGCCGAAGCCTACGGCATGGAGCCGCGCATTCTGCGCAGCGTCGACGCGGTCAACGACGCACAGAAAGAGACTTTGTTTCGCAAGGTGCACAGCTACTTCGACGGCAAGCTCGAAGGGAAGACGATCGGAGTTTGGGGCTTGTCGTTCAAGCCCAAGACGGACGATATCCGCGAGGCGCCGGCCTTAGTTTTCGTCAACCAGATTCTGGCGGCCGGCGGCATGATCCGGGTGAACGACCCGGTTGCCGAAGAGAATGTCAGGGCCATCTACGAAGACCGTATCGTTTATTGCCCGGACCGCTATGAAGCCGCGGACGGCGCTGACGCGCTAGCCATCCTCACTGAATGGAATGAGTTCCGCACGCCGGACCTGGACTACCTCAAGCGCAAACTCAAGAACGCCGTCGTTTTCGATGGACGGAACCTCTACGACCCAAAGACCATGGCCAAGGCAGGTTTTCAGTACTACGGCGTAGGCTTGCGCAGCAGCCCGTAATCGCTGAACTGATCGTAATCGAGTCCCTTTTCTTCGCTGCCGCAAAGGCATGCGTTATCGACGTTATGGGCCTCCAGCATGGATGGCGGTTGCTCGGCTGCACCACATCCAAGCGGGGCTTCTGTTCCACTTAAAAGACACTTCTGAAATAAATCGCTTGATTTCAAAATCGCATGCTGTATGCTTTCCCATGTTGGTTGGGATTTCACCCCGAGGAGATAATTATGGCAAAATCGAGCGCCAAACCCAGCCCCGGAGATCGCTTACTCGAAGCGAGCATTCAGGCTTTGGAGCAAAAACGGGTGGCTCAGGACGGCCGCTTGGAGGTGGCTACGGCCATCGCGACGATTAGCACCCAATCACGGTGCATTTGACGCCGGCTCCTTCGGTCACGCCGCCGAATCTATTCGACCTAACCTTCGACGACACACAAGTCGGCATCACGAATGACCTGATCCCGGCATTCAAGAATCTGCTGGCGTTCCTTCTGCCTCAAATTGCAACGCAGATTCAGAACGGTATTCCCGTCGACGCCAACGTCAAGATCCGCCTGGTCGCCACGTTGGTCCACGTCGCGCTGCTCGCGCAGCGGGAAGCACAACGATGAATCGGCTACTAGCGATTCTCGGTCTTCTTGTTTCGCTGTCAGCGATCGGTTGGAGCGCCACCCTGGGGGAGATTCTCCCGACTGCGAATAGGGAATACTTGGAGGTTGTGTTCGACGAAAACGTCACACCTCCGGCGGCTAGCGCGGTTCATATCAAGAGTTCCGGGACTCCTATTGCAATAGGCAGCGTGGAGGCTCCGTTCGGGAGCCTCCAGCAACTTCGCCTGTACTATGCCGAGCCATTAGCCGCCAACCCCACGGAGATTGAGGTGTGTTTCGACAGTTTGGTTCTGGGAGGAAAGGCTCCGCAAGCAGGGTGTGCGGGGCGGGCGCGCTACGACGTGCTGAGAATGCTGCTCGGCGGCTCCGCCTCAATGGGCGACAAGGACCTCAAAAATATCGAGGTGAACGTTGCCGTCATTGACCCGGAAACCGTCAAAGATACGTTTGGGCGCCGGATCTCGCGCCGCTTTGTCGCGTTTCAGGTCACGGTAGGCAACAACAGCGAAGATTTTGACTTTCTGATCCATAGCCTCAATCTGCGGATACCTCGAATCCCAGGGCCGTTGCGGGACGGTGAGGAGCTGGACGCTCAGGCGACAGCGGACGAACTGCAAGAGCGGATAATTGCTCTCCAGAATTGTGGGATAACTAATAACGGCACTTGCCTCGAGTACCATTCCATCGACTTGGCGCTGCTGCGCGGCGTTGCGGAGCAAGGTCAGAGCCAGCACCCACGGAACGTATTCATGCGCGCTCTTGAGGCCACGGGCGCAATCGCCGGGGCGGTTGTCGGAGTAGCCAACCCGGTGAGCACTTCGTGGGGCATCGGCGTCGCCGCATTTAACGGACCGATCGTCACGGCCCTTAAGGGCGCCATACCGGACCACACTCTCAACCAACTCAATCGCCTGAATGACAACGCTTATGCAGCGAACACCATTATCCCGGACGAGTATGCACGGGTGATGGTCGGTTTTGTGCCGCAATCGATGCTGATGAGCAAGTACCGGGCGAAAGCGTTTCGGACTGATCCTTACAGAGGCATGCAAAATTTTTTGCCTATGCATGCAAAGGTTAGCGGCCACTTCATTACCGAGTTGGATGACGTTCCGCCCATGATTAGCGAAGTCGTCCTGAAGGCGACTGCCGCCGACTGGGAGAAGCCGGCGCCGCAAGTCGACGGCTGGGTTGTTGGACGGTTCCTCGAAGGCTCTGAACTAACTGTTTCAGGGCCGGACGGGGTGACCGTCGAGGCCGTCGGCGAAACAACGAATACGCGGATCAACTTTACCCTCAAATCCACTTCGCCGATTCCTCCCAACACGGACTTGACCTTTACGGTCACGCGAGATGCAAACGAGACGAAACATACGACGACGGTCAGCTACAATCGCACGCCGCCCACCATCGCTGCGGAATTGACCCCGGCAGATGCTGTGCAAGGAGCCGGCGACGTGGCGGTCAAGATCAAGGGCACGGGCTTCAAAGAAGGGGCCACTCTGGATGTCGATAGCGGGCTCGCCGGAAAAGTCGACAAGGTCGACAGCGATACGCAAATCACCGCCACTCTAACCGTCGGCGACGACACAGCGGCAAAAGGTTATCGAATCCGCGTCAAAGTGGGAGATTTACAGACGAGCGGCTCCGCAACTTTTACTGTCAAGGAGAAAGAGACCCCCACCGAGCCGCCCGCCGACGACGATGGCGGGACTGAGGCTCCGACGGATCCGGCGCAGTAGAGAACCACGCTCGCCAGGCCGAGGCGCAAACGCGGCAAAGCCCCTTGAACATTCCGTCCAAGGGGCCTGGCGTGTGCCGGATGTTGGTGTGCATTGAGCGAGCGGCTCGCCGATCTGGGCGGCGATGCGGAGCGCACCCGGATTCGCTCCGCGCACCTTCGAATTGGGCCGCCTGCTTCCAAACCGTCACCATCACGTCGTTGGTTATCTCTGCAGCCGCTCCTTCATCCGTCAGCATGCGGTAGGTATACGCATACAACCGGGGTTGATAAACGCGGTAGAGGCTCTCGAAGGCAGAGCGGCCCCCTGCCGCGATCTGTTGGACCCAGAGCGTTTCTTGGTCCGGCCCAGCGACATCAGAGGCGGCCATTCGCCACCTATGTTAATGCCAGAGGGTCGACCTGCTCGTATTTCCTCAACAAGTGAGTCACGGCGCGGCACGAAGAGGTTCAAACGTTCTCGGATTAGTCGGCGAAGACAGGCTGGACCCAGGCTTGCCAGCCATTGGAGTCGGTGACGACGGCGCGGACGTAGGGCTGGCCGGCCTTGAGGCGGTATTCGGGGGCGGCGTCGATGGATGTCGCCAGCACTTCCCCGTTGGCGCCGATGAACTGTGTTGTGAAGCGCGTCGTTCCAGTTTGGGGCAAGCGCAGGCGCAGTCCGTTGGGCAGCCGCTCGGCGTCTTCAAGTACAACGCCGGTTGAGGCGTAGAAGTCGCCGTTTTCGAGCGCAGCCCGCACGGTAGCGACGGAGAGCTCCGCGGCCTTGACCATGACCCAGCCGCGGCCCGGGTTGGAGTAGCCCTGGCCAAGTGTCTTGAAGTGGTGTGCGTCGTCCACGGCGATGCCGTGGATACGCCGGCCGGCGGTGAGCAGCGAATCCCACATTTCTTCTAGGCCTGGCTGGCCGCCGCCGCCTTGGTTGTTAACGGTGGGATGTCCGTTGTAGACCTCGAACAGTTTGAGTCCGTTGACTTGGCGTAGTTCGTCGGTGGTGATGGCCCAGCCGAAGTTCGGATGGTTGAGCGAGGCCAGGGAGTTGGCGGCGTGAATGCGGTCGACGTTTTGCTGGATCGTATCGACGACCGAGGTTCCCGTAGCAGGCTCGATGAGCGAGCGCACGTCCAAAGCGTTGATGTGGATGGGCTTGCCGGAGTAGCGGGAAGTAACCTCCTCGCCGGGCAGGAGTAGGAATTTGCCTTTGGCGCCAAACACGCCGCTGAGTCCGCCGGTTTCGGTAAGGAAGTTGTGAGCGGTAAGCGATAAGAAGTCGTAGCGGTGCTCTTTGTACCAGCGCACCACGTCGTCGGGAGAAGTGTCGCCGTCGCTATTGATGGTGTGGGTGTGTAGGTTGCCCTTATACCAATGGCCGGCCGGGACGCCGGTCTGGGCTGTGGCCATCCAGGCCAGCGCCGCGAGGAAAGCCGTGGCTATCGCGGTTCGAGCAATCCATGTCCTGCGGTTGCGCATTTCTTTAGCGTGTCAAAACGGACTTACCAACGGGTGACGATTCGGCCAAGTTACTGATTTTATTACCACCCCGCACTATAATAGCCACACCATGAAGCGACCGCTACGCGCGGCCTCGTTGAGTTTCGTCCTACTTGCCGTTTCGTACGGCACGCTCACCGCTGCCACTCCGACATTTCAACACGATGTGCTGCCAGTCATGGAGCAGCGCTGCATCGCTTGCCACGGAGCACAAGCGTCTGGGGGCCTGGACCTGCGCACGCTCGAAGCGGTGATGAAGGGCAGCAGCAACGGTCCGGCGATCTCGCCCGGGCATCCTGAGAGCAGCGTGTTGTGGGAAAAGATTGCTTCGGACGCCATGCCGATGAGCGGCGATCCGCTGACTGACGTTGAAAAGAGCCTGATCCGCGAGTGGATTACAAACGGCCAATTCCCAACGACTGACTCGATTGCGGATGACGCTGCCAAGGCGCAGCAGGTCCGCGAGCGGGCCAAGAGCTATTGGTCGTTCCAGCGTCCGGTGAAACGCGCCGCACCGCAGGTCGCGCACATCGCTCAGTTGCGCACGCCGATTGACGCCTTCATTCTCAAGAAGCTGGAAGCGATTGGAACGAGTCTCAATCCAGAGGCGGACCGCGAGACGCTGATCCGCCGTGCCTACTTGGATCTAACTGGTCTGCCGCCGACGCCGGAACAGGTGCAAGCCTTCGTGAAAGACGGCTCGGCCCGCGCTTACGAGGACTTGGTCGACCGGCTGCTTGACTCGTCCGCGTACGGCGAGCGCTGGGCGCGGCATTGGATGGACGTCGCCGGCTATGCCGACGGCAACGGTTTCTTGGGCGACGAGCCGCGCACGCATTCTTGGCAATACCGCGATTGGGTCATCAAGGCGTTGAACAAGGACATGCCCTATGACGAGTTCTTGGTGCACCAGATCGCGGGCGATCAGATCGTGGACTGGAAGATGGGCGAGCGGCTGTCTGCTGAAGCCATCGAGAACCTGCAGGCTACGGGCTTTTTGCGTCTGCCGGCGGATGGAACCGACAACCAGACGATTTACTAGATCGACAAGCAGTGGGACGCCTTCTTGGGCATGACGGAAGTTACGACGAAGGCGCTGATGGGCATCAACATCAACTGCTTCCGCTGCCACGATCATAAGTTCGACCCATTCCTGCAAAAGGACTACTACCGGATCATGGGCATCTATCAGTCGGTCTACGATCCGGACCCGACATTCCCGCCGAAGGACTCGCACTGGTTGCCCGCGAACATCGGCTCCGGCGCCTGGCCGGCGCGCTTTGTGCCCAACGCGACGCAGGCGGAGATGGACCGGTATCTGGAGCTGCAAGAGGCGGGTCCAAGCTTCCGCGACGTCTTCAGGAAACGCAACGAGGTCAAGGGCAACTGGCTGAAGGAACAGCTCCAGACTTTGGCTGAGCCGCTGCGGTCGCAGATGTTAGAGATCGCCGATATCGCCGCTGGAGATCGGACCGAAGAGCAGGCAGAGCTTTTCAGCCAGGAATCCGGCAAGTTTGAGATTTCCAACGACGAGCTCTCCGAATACTCGCCGGAATTAGCGGAGTTGCAGAAGCAGGCCGAAGAGAACGCCGCGAAAGCCGCCGCGGCTAAGCCGGAGCTGGTTTGGGCCGCCTGGGACGTCACGACGGAGCCGAATCTGACGCGTGTGCTCATCCGCGGCAGCTACGAGGCACCGGGAGAAGTGGTCGAACCTGGTGTGCCTGTGATTCTGGATGATCCGGACAACCCGTTCACGATTCCCGCACAGCCCGATGGTTCGCAGACGACTGGCCGCAGGTTGGCTTTCGCGAAATGGTTGACCAGGCCGGAGCATCCGCTGACGGCGCGGGTGATCGCCAATCGCGTGTGGCAGTATCACTTTGGCGAAGGCATCGTCGCCACGCCGGACGATTTCGGCTCACAGGGCGCCGCGCCGACGCATCCTGAGTTGCTCGATTGGTTGGCGGTAGGTTTGATCGAGCACGATTGGAGCCTGAAGTGGCTGCACCGCCAGATCATGTTGTCGAACGTGTATCGGCAGACTTCCAAGACCGACCACGCCAAGTATCTGCTGGACGAGCCGAACAAGTTGCACAGTCGTTGGCAGCCGCGGCGGTTGGAGGCGGAGGCTGTTCGTGACTCGGTGTTGCAGGTGAGCGGCCTGCTCAACACAACAATGTACGGCGAGCCGATCGCGCTATGCTCGGCCCCGGACGGCAACTATCTGCCGGATACTTCGGGCCGCATCGACGGCAAGAACCTGCGCGGCTTCGACTTCACTCCGCCGCCGTGCGAGGAGCCCGAGGGCGAGTTGGATGCGCAACGCGATCCGAATCGGCGCAGTATCTATTTGCAGATCCGGCGACTTGCGGCGGCGGGCTTCCTAGAAGCTTTCGATCAGCCGCTGATGGATACCAATGTCTCGGTACGCTTCCGTTCGGCGGTACCCAAGCAGGCGCTGTCGTCGCTGCACAATCCGTTGATGATGATGGCCTCGCAGAACTTAGCGGAGCGCGCCAGCGTCGAGACGGGAAACGATTCCGTAGGGAAGATCCGCAGAGCGATTGAACTGGTCTATGCACGGCCGGCTACGGAGGCAGAGATCGCCTTCGGATTCGGCCAGATCGAGAAACAAGAAGACAAAGACAAAGGATTCCGACTGTTCTGCCAGGCTTTGCTCGGCTCCAGCGACTTCCTTTACATCGATTAGACGCGAGCACCCAAGATGCGTAGACCGAACTTCAGCATTCCTCCGACGCGGCGCGAGATCATCGCCCGCAGCATGGGCGGTTTAGGCAGTGTGCTGCTGGGTCACATGCTGCACGAGAATCCGCTGCTGGCCTCGGACGGAAGGACGCCGTTCGATTTATTGCCGCGGCAGCCGCACTTCGCGCCCAAAGCGAAATCGGTCATCTTTTTGTTCATGCCCGGCGGGCCGAGCCAGATGGATCTGCTCGACCCCAAGCCGTATCTAGATTCGCATGACGGCCAGGCGCCGCCGACCGCGGTGGTTTCGAGACGAGACGTCGACAAACCCAAGTTGATGGCCAGCCCGTTCAAGTTCAAGCAGCATGGGCAGTCCGGCATTCCAGTCTCGGACTTGCTTCCGGGGCTATCGACTGTTGTTGACGAACTGGCGGTGATCCGCTCGGGCGTTACCGAGCGAATCGATCACGATACGGCGCAGTACCACTACACAACCGGACGCAATGCCAGCAGCTTTCCCTCGATCGGTTCCTGGGTGGCCTACGGACTAGGCACGGAAAACAGCAACATGCCGGGCTATGTCGCGTTGAAGGACGGCGATGCGCTGATCGGCGCACGGGCGTGGACTTCAGGCTGGCTGCCGCCGACATACGCCGGAACGTTGATGGAACTCGAACGGGTTCCGATACCGGACTTGCAACGCCCCGAGTCGCTCTCGGAGATGGACGAGCGCAGCGTCATTGATATGGTCAAGGGCCTGAATCAACTCAGCCGCGACCAGCACCCGGAACTGCTGGAACTGGATACGCGTATCGCTAACTACGAACTCGCCGCGCGCATGCAGGTTGCGGCGATGGATCTGGTCGACTTTTCGCAAGAGAGCGAAGACACCAAGAAGCTCTACGGCATGGACAACGAGGTGACCGAAAAGTTCGGCCGGCGTTGCCTGCTGGCGCGGCGCCTGGTGGAAGGCGGCGTGCGCTTCGTACAGATCACCAAACAAGGTTGGGATCACCACTCAAACATCGTGCCGCTGATCACCAAGAGCATGGCGCAAACGGATATCCCAATTGCTGGTCTGATCAAGGACTTGAAGCAGCGCGGCCTGCTGGATTCAACGCTCATCGTATGGGGCGGCGAGTTCGGCCGTCTGCCGACGACGGAAGGCGGCACGGGACGTGACCACAATCCCAAAGGATTTAGCGTGTGGATGGCCGGCGGCGGCATCAAGGGCGGCACGATTTACGGCGCCACGGACGATATCGGATATGAGGCGGTCGAGAATCCCGTGTCGCACAGCGACATGCACGCCACGATCTTGCACCTGATGGGCATCGACGTGCGCAAGCTGACTTATGATTACGACGGCCGTGTGGAAACGCTGATCGGGGTCAACCCCGCTCGCGTACTCAAGGAGATTATTGCGTGAAGAAAGCCCTGTTGACCGTCTTCGTCGTTGGCCTGTCCTGGCAGTGCTCGGCCCCTCCGGCTGAAGAACCTGCCGCGCGCGTCGAGCGTCCCGCCATCGTCGGCATCGCCAATTTTGTGGTGACGACCGGCAGCGTGGAAGAGGCGAGAACTTTCTACGGCACGTACCTCGGGTACGAGGAAGCCTTCCAGCACACGCGACCTGGAGTCGCAGGCGACATGTTGGCCTTCAAGGTCAACGACACGCAGTTCATCGAGTTGAGCCCGACGCTCAACAACGAAGACGACGACAAGCTGATCCAGATTGGCCTGGAGACGACCAACGCGCAACAGCTGCGCGACTATCTCGCGCAAGAGGGCTACGAAGTTCCGGCGACGGTGGACAAAGACGCGGACGGCAACATGAGCTTCCACATCGCCGACCCGGAAGGACACGACGTCGAGTTCGTCGAATATTTGCCTGACTCGGTGCAAGGCAAGACTGCCGGTCAGTTCCTTGGCGAAAACCGTGTCTCGGACCATATTCTGCATGTGGGCATTCACTTCTACGACGAAGCTCTGGTCGACACGCTCTACAAGGGCTTGCTCGGCTTTCGTCCGCTTTGGAGAGGCGGCATGACCGACGAGAAAGCGGAGTGGATCTCGCTGTTGTTGCCGGACGGCAGCAGCTGGATCGAGTACATGCTCGCGGATCACGAGAATCCTCCCGATGCGCGGCGGCTGGGCAACTGGCACCACGTCTGCCTGGGAACGGATGACGTGCAGAAGGTCTACGATGACGTTGTTGCCCGTGGCTACCAAGGCGAAAGAATGCCAAGCATCGCGCGAGACGGTCGCTGGCTGTTGCACATGTTCGACCAGCACAACACGAGGACGGAAATGATGATCCGCAAACCGGTCGAGACGCCGTGTTGCTCGGAGCTGACCGATCCGTACACCGACTAAGAGATAATTTCCGCCGAAAGGCCGCCGCATCGCTTGCGGCCGGCTTTGCCTTTTTGTTGCGATATCCGCGGGGGAACTGCTTTGAAAATCACCGCCATCGAGCCTCGAGCGATTGCCGAACCCGGCGGACGCCGCTACGTTGTGCTCAAGGTCTCGACCGACGCAGGAATCTTCGGCTATGGCGAAGCGCCGGTCGACTCCGATGCACAGGTCACCGTCGATCGTCTGAAGCGTGAACTCGCCGGCGAGATTGGCGCGAACCCGGACCGCACGCTGCTGGCCGACATACGCTTGCAGCGCGCCGACGCCTCAGCGGGCGCGCGCGCTGCGCTGTGTATGGCCATGCTCGATATCGCGGGCAAGTCGGCGAAGGCGCCAATCTACGAGTTTCTCGGCGGGCCGACGCGCAACAAGGCGCGCTCGATGGCTGTCATTGCGCCGGGATCGGCCGACCAGATGCAGTCTGCCGTCTTAGCGGCGAAGGCCGTGGGGCACCGGGCGTTTTCGATCCCGCTAGAGATGTCCGAGGTGCGCGGACGTGCGTTCTACGTCGACATCCGCTCGATGATGGATTCGCTGCGCGCTGCCGCGGGAAGCAACTGCGACTTCGTACTCGATTGCGCCGGCAAGACCACGACTAGCGAGGCCACTTCCATCGCCGACCGCATGGAAGATTTCCACCTGCTTTGGCTGGACGAACCGACGGCGGACATCAACGCCGAAGCGCAAGCCTCCATATCGAAACGCAGCGTGACGCCTATCGGTTTCGGGCGCAACTTCGAAGAGAACTCAAGGTTCCAAGACATTCTGCGCGAAGACGGCATCGACGTCCTACGTCCTGGGTTGACAACCACGACGGTGACGAATATTCGCAAGGCAGCGGCGCTTGCCGAGACTTATTACATCGCTATTTGTCCTTATCATCGCGGAGGCCCGATCGCCGCCGCCGCGGGCACGCACATCTCGGCCTGTTTGCCCAACTCGTTCATTCAAGAAACACCGTTCTCGACGAATGCCGCCGATCAGCGTATGCGGCAGCGCATCTCGGGCTGGGATGAGAAGCCGGTCGAGGGTTTCTTCCCGCTGCTCGAAGGCCCCGGCTTGGGCTTGCGGGTGAACGATGCCGCGTTAGCCGAGTTCACTATCGCCAGCTAAGGAGACGTTCATGAATCGCAGACAACTACTCAAGACGTCCCTGCTCGGCGCGGCCGCGCTGCCCGCGTTTGCGTCGCCGCAAAGCACGCTGCAGATGCTTTCCTCCTGCGGCTGTGCGCCGATGGCGGCCGCCGCCCTGGCGTTGCCTTCCGCGCCACGCCTCAAGGTAACGGACATGAAGGTTTTCGGCGTGAGTCCCGCGTCCGTGCCGCGGGACCGGCCCTACGTGTTCGTCAAGATCGAAACGGACGCCGGCGTCGTCGGCTGGGGCGAGGCCACGCTCGAAGGCAAGGCGGAGTCCGCCATGCAAGCTGTCCGCGACATGAGCTACGCGATCATCGGCCAGGACCCGATGCAGGTGGAGCATCACTGGCAGTCGATGTACATCCACGGTTTCTACCGCGCCGGACCGGTGCTGGGCTCGGCGATCTCGGGCATCGACCAAGCGCTGTGGGATATTCGCGGCAAGGTGCTGGGCAAGCCCGTTTATGAGTTGTTAGGCGGCCCAGTCGACGAGCGCGGCGTGCGCGGCTACTATCACCTGCTGTCTGGGAGTATCCGCGAGCGCATGCCGGCCAACGCCACTTTCCGTGAGCAGTTGCGCTTTATTCGCCAGCTTGCCGAGCAGTACGGCGTCACTGCTTTCAAGACGGGCGTGCCGGACTTCTACGAGTTTCTCGACACGCACGAACGCATCAAAGAAGCTGTCGACCACTTGTTCATCTTGCGCGAGGAGATGGGCGACAAGATCGATATCGCTATCGACTTCCACGCCAAGGCCGGCCCGACGGTGGCGGCGATGATCTGCAAGGAAGTCGAGTCGCTGAACCTGATGTTCATGGAGGAGGTTTGCCCGCCCGAAAACGTCAAGGCGATGAAACGCGTCTCGGACCGCACGACCGTGCCCATCGCCACGGGCGAACGGCTGATTACGCACTACGGCTGCCGCGAAATCATCGAGCAGAAGGTCGCCGATATCCTGCAGCCGGACGTGAACCACGTGGGCGGCATCAGCGCGCTATGGAAGGTCGCCGCGATGGCCGAGGCGTCGGGCATTCAAATGGCTCCGCATGCCTGTGAAGGTCCTGTCGGCGCTATCGCGTCGATGCATGTGGACGCGGCAATGCCGAACTTCTTGGTGCAAGAAATCTGCAGCAGCGTCGAGCCCGAAGAGAAAGAAAAGATGTGGGAAGAGTGGATGGGCTTCCCGGCCATGCGCATGGTCGATGGCTACTACCCGCTCAACGACAAACCTGGCTTGGGGTTTGAACTAAACGAAGAAGATTTCAAGAAGTACCCGTTCCAGGGAACGAAGCCGTTCATGTTGTTGCCGACAAATGATGATGGGTCGATCGCTTCACCGTAACTGACACACTGCGGCCCCTCACTTGCGTTTGGGGTTCGGATAAAGCGACATCGGTTCGCCCTGACCGTTGATGACATAGTCGACCGCAGCGGGGATCTGCTCGAGGCGCCAGAGGTATCGCGTGCTGCCGTGGCGCGCCCACCATCGTGGGGCGCTACCGCCAGAGGCGTTGAGCGCTCGAGACGCACGGAGCTTTAGCTGCACCATTGCCCTTTCCGGCGCGACGTCCGCCCAGAGTGCGGCGTGAGCGTGATTCGTGCGCACATGCGCTGCGTAGAGAATCCATTGACGGTGGAGGCAGTGCTGTTCGATCGCTGCGAGGACGAGGCTTCGCTGGCCGGCGTCTAGATGGACAGCATCGCCGGGCATGAGCCTTTGCTCAAATCGCAGTCGGCGAGGATTTGATCCAAGCAATGAAGTGTTAGGGACGTTATGGTAGCGATCGACCGAACCATTTTGGGCGCCATGTAGCCATGCGCCATAACAGACGAAGGTGATGAAATACGCCGCAGGGCCGTCAGCGGGCCGCGTTGGCGCTTCAGGAACGATCAACTCCTGCAGCGTAGCAAGAGCCCTCGAAACTTGTCGTTGGCAGGCCCATCCGAACCCTGAACGCAAGTGAGGGGCCCCTCAACACGGTTGTCGCGGCGCCTACTGCGGCGTTAGTCGCAGCACCTGATCCGGTTCGTTGAGCAGGATGTAGATCGCGCCTTCGGGGCCGGTCTTGATGTCGCGGACGCGGCCATAGCCCTTCATGAAGATCTCTTCTTCCTCGACGGTGTCGCCGGCGAGTTTGAGGCGCTTGATCTCTTGGAAGACGAGGGCGCCGGCGAAGGCTTGGTTCTTCCA
>JAQCLD010000092.1 GCA_027592785.1 Acidobacteriota bacterium | reverse complement strand
CCGTTCCACTCCAAGCTGGTCTAGTTTTCCGGCGCCGCCCTGGTCTATTTTTACTCCGCCCTTGACAATTCGCCGGTTCAATCGCTACGGCGACCGCTACTACCAAGACTCGCGGCGCTTCAAACACAGCAAGCGGTACTTCAAGAAGCTGAGAAAGCAGCGGTTAAGGGACCAGCGCCGGTTCCGCAACCAGCGGCATCATGTCCACGGACCCCAATGCTGGCGCTAACCCTGCCGCTCATCCGGGCCAAATCTCCGATTTCGGCCCGGATGTAGCTTCCCGCAGGTGGCCTGCCCGCGCCATTTTGATTTGTCCAACCGCTATCCGGTTTGCAAGTTTACCGATAGAATCAGTACGGATGTTTAGGATCTTCACTGGCCGTGTCTGGCTCGCGACCGTTATCGCTTTCAGTACGCTCACTCCCGCTATAGCCCAGCAGGCTACGACGGAAGAGTTCAAGCAGCGCGTAGCTGGTTTGTTTTCAAACAATTGCACGCTGTGTCACAACGCGCAATCCGCGTCCGGCGGGCTAAACCTGAACAACTTTTTAGCGCCTTCGTCGATCACCGACCAGCGTGGCGAGTGGGACCTGATCCTGCAGAAAATGGCGTCCGGCGAAATGCCGCCGGCGGGCATGCCCAAGCCAGCCCAAACCGATGTCGCCGCTGTTGACTCGTTCATTCGCGAGCAGTTCGTCGCTGCCGACGCCGCCATCGAGCCCGATCCGGGCCGCGTGACCGCTAGGCGCCTCAACCGCACCGAGTACTCCAACACGATTCGCGATCTGCTCGGCGTGTCGTTCAACGCCCTGAATGATTTCCCGACTGATGACTCCGGACACGGCTTCGACAACATTGGCGACGTTCTCACCATCTCCCCCATTCTGATGGAGCGCTACATGGCGGCAGCTGAGATGATCGCCTCGCGCGCCATCGGAGCCGACCCACTGCCTGCCAAGCCGATCGAGTGGGACTATCACGCCAAAGACAAGGCCATCCAGCGCCTCGACGTCAGCACCATCCAAGCCTCACACCGCGTCGACTGGGACGCCGAGTACATCGTTCGCTTAGGTTTGCCTGGCGAACGCGCCGACGATGCCGCCCCCGTGCAACTGGGCTTCTGGATGGATGGCGAGTTGCTCCATCAGATGACCGCCGAAACGAAGCCTTCCGGGTTGGAATACTTCAATCCATACTCGATGGAAGAGTTCCGCATTACCCTTCCCGCCGGCGACCACGTCTTCCGTGCCGGATTCATCGACGACCCCTTTCCTAAGACCCTGACCGAAGAAGACTACTACAAGCGCGAGAAGAACAAGTATTTAGAGTCCATCACCTTCGTCGGACCTTTCGCGACGAACGAGGAACCGGCCAGCCGCAAAACGATTCTGACCTGTGACCCCGGCACGGGCAAGCCCTGCGTCAACCAGATCATTTCGCGTCTCGCTCGCCACGCCTACCGCCGGCCGGTGACCGAGACCGAAGTCCGCCAACTCGCTCATTTCTTCGACTTGGCAGTCAACGAAGGTCTGTCGCCCGAGCAGGGCATTCAGCTGTCGATCCAGGCCATGCTCGTCTCGCCGAACTTCTTGTTCCGCATCGAGCGCGACCCGAACCCGACTGATCCAGACGCTCATCACAAAGTTTCCGACTTCGAACTTGCCTCTCGCCTGAGCTACTTCATCTGGAACTCGATGCCGGACGAGAAGCTGCTCAGCCTCGCCGAAGCCGGCAAGCTCAGCGATCCCGCTACGCTTAGCGCCCAGGTCGATCGCCTGCTCGCTGACGACAAGGCGGCTTCGCTCGCCGAAAGCTTCGCCGGTCAGTGGTTGGAGATTCGGGCGCTCGAAAGCGTCAACCCCGACCCCGAAAAATTCCCTGCCTGGAAGCCCGAACTGCGCGATGCCATGAAGACCGAGACCACGCTCTTCTTCGAGGCCATTCTCAAAGAAAATCGGCAGATGAGCGACTTTCTCAGCGCTGACTTCACTTTCCTGAACGGATTGCTTGCCAAGCACTACGGAATCGAAGGCGTGGAAGGCCCAGACTTCCGCCGGGTGCATCTCGACGGCCCGCAGCGCGGCGGCATCCTCAGCCAAGCCAGCGTGCTGACCGTGACCAGCTATCCGACCAGAACATCGCCGGTGATCCGCGGTAAGTACGTCCTCCAGAACATCCTGGGCACGCCGCCGCCCCCGCCGCCGCCGAATGTGCCCGCGCTCGATGAAGAAGCCGTTGGGCAGGGCGCGTCCCTACGCGAGCAGATGGAAGCCCATCGCTCCGATCCGGCCTGCGCTACCTGCCATGCCCGCATGGATGCCCTCGGCTTCGGTCTAGAGAATTACGACGCCATCGGCAAGTGGCGCACCGAGGACGGCGCTTTCCCCGTCGACGCGAGCGGCGTCCTGCCCAGCGGAGAGGCTTTTGAGAGTCCCCAGGAATTGAGTAGAATATTGCAGCAGCAGTTGCCGGTCTTTGCCCGCAACGTGACCGAGAAGATGTTGACCTACGCCCTGGGCCGCGGCTTGGAGCCGTTCGACCGGGTGACGGTCAATAATTTGATGACCAGTCTGGAAAAGGACGATTTCCGTTTCCAGACGTTAATTCACGAAGTCGTCCAAAGCTTGCCCTTCCTCGAACGCCGAGGTGAGGCCGTGAGCGAGACGAAGGAGATTGCACAACGATGATTACCCGCAAGAAACTAGCCAGACGTACCGTCCTGCGAGGCATCGGAGCTGCGGTCGCCCTACCGTTCATGGACGCCATGGCCCCGGCGCTGTCGTCGAGTACGATCCCCGGTGGCAAGCCCGTCCGCATGGCCTTCGTCTACGTGCCTAACGGCATCAACCAGGACCACTGGAGGCCGAACTACGAAGGCGAGTTCCGCGAAGCCTTGCCGCGTATCCTGCAGCCCATGGAGCCGCTCAAGCAGGACATGATGCTGCTCGGCAACTTGACCCAGAACAACGGCCGCGCGTTGCTCGACGGCCCTGGCGCTCACGGCCGCTGCTGCGGCGCGTACCTGACCGGCGTTCACGTCAAGAAGTCCGAGTACGACATTCATGCCGGCATCTCCGCCGACCAACACGTCGCCAACGCGATCGGCCAGAAGACCGCCTTTCCGTCGCTGGAAGTCGGCCTCGAAGACGCTCGCCAAGCGGGCAACTGCGACTCGGGCTACTCCTGCGCCTACACCAACAACTTAGCCTGGAAGAGCGAGACACAGCCGCTGCCGCCGATGCTCAATCCGCGCGACTTGTTCGAGCGCTTGTTCGGCGTCGACGCGCATCTGACTCCCGAAGAGCGCTCCCGCAGGAACGGTTTCCGCCAAAGTATCCTAGACTTCGTTTCCGAGGACACCAAGAAGCTGCAAGCCGACCTCGGCCCGACCGATAAGCGCAAGCTGGACGAGTACCTTTCGTCGATTCGCTCGATCGAGCGCCAGATTGCCCGTGCCGAGTCAGAGAACGCCCAGATCGATCCAGGCATCGGCAAACCCTACGGCGTACCGTCCGATTTCGCCGAGCACTTCCGCTTGATGTCCGACATGATTACTGTCGCCTTCCAAGCCGACCTCAGCCGCGTATTGACCTTCTTGGTCACCCGTGAGGGAACGTCGCGGCCGTATCGCGAGATCGGCATCCGCGACGGCCACCACCCCTGCACGCACCACCGTAACAACCCCGAGCTGATCGAGAAGGTGACCAAGATCAACACCTATCACGTCGAGCAGTTCGCCGCCTGGATGCAGAGGCTCAAGGGGATCGACGAGGGTGGCTCCAGCATCCTCGACAACTCAATGATCGTTTACGGCGCAGGTCTGGCCGACGGCAATCGCCACACGCACCACGACCTGCCGGTCATGATCGTCGGCGGCGGCGGCGGTACGCTCAAGACCGGACGCCGCGTCGTCTATCGCCGCGAAACGCCGATTTCCAACATGTACTTGTCGATGATGGACCGCATGGGTCTGCACATGGAACAGTTCGCCGACTCCACCGGCCACCTCAACGGCCTCGACTTAGCCTAGAGTCGATCCGCTTGCTGCTCAGAAGCGAAAAAGCCCGCGACCGAAGTCGCGGGCTTTTCTATGCTTCTTACGCCGTGGAAGGCTACTTCGGCGGCTCCTGGGCCTCTTGTTCCTTCTTCAGCTTTTCTTCCTCTTCCTTCTTGAGCTCCGCCTCGATTAGCGCTTTGAAACGAGGCGGCAATTGGCGCTCCGCCGGTTCGGCGGCGACGAATTCACGGTACGCCGCCACGATCTTTTCTTTCTGCTCGTCGTCAGCGGTCAGGTAGCGGTGCGTGCCCGCGGACGAGGGCGTGAACTTGGTACTGCCGTCGTCGAGCACTTCGATCGTTCCCGGCTCCGACAAGCCAAAATAGTCCGCATCGGGACGGGAGCCGTAGAGCGCCGCCGCCAGATCCCCGCCAGGCGCGTCGTAGGGCATCGTTCCAGCGGCGCGGTAAGCATCGACCACCGGATGCCGCGGAGCCCAGTTGAAGTCGTTCTCAATACTCTCGGCCGGGTAAGCCAATTGCTTGCCCAATTCGTAACCCGCCGCGATGATCGGCGTCGGCCACTCGCTAAACAGCTTCTGTGCCGCCGCGATGTCCGTCTTCCCGTTGTACTCGGGTGCGCCCGCGGGGAACGCGCCTGCCGTCACCGATAGGAATTTCACTTTCGCAGTGATGAGTTCCCGCGCACCGTTGAGGCTTAGCACCTTGGCCAGGTTCGTCGCCGGCCCGGTTAGCACGACGATCGCGTTCTGATCGTCGTAGGCGGTCAACGCATTGCGAATCAGCGCCGCCGGATCCGCCGTGTCGATAACGCGCTCGATTTCCGACGGATACAGCGCTTCGCCGGCATCGTCCTTTTCGGCCAGTACCTTGGCCAGCACCGGCGTCTCGCTCGGCCCTGGGCCTGCTTCGGCGAGGCCAATCGTGCCCACGTTCTCCCGGCGGAAGCGCTCAGGGATGTTGCGGTTGGCGACGGCAGAGACGAATCGATTGAGCGCTTCGCAGTATGCCGCTGCACTCAAGCTCGGCGTCGTGAGGCTGATCGAAGCGACCACCGTAGCGACATCTTCGCGTCCCTGCGCGCCGTAGAGCAGCGCCAAGGCTAGGACGTCATCGATTCCGTTGCCGATGTCGCTGTCGAAAACGATGCCCAGCGGTGGAAGTTCTTTAGGAGCGGCCTGCATGTTTAATCCGTTATCAGATTATCAGCTTGGCGCTAGTACATGACGGCGAATTCGCCGCTAGGCAGCGCGATCGCGGTGGCGAAACTCCAGGCCGGCAAGCCTTCCGCGCTGCCGCGCAACTCCAGCGCTTTGCCGCTCTTATCGAACAGTTGCCAGTAAACGGTTCCGCCTTGGCCCCAGCCGCCGACTTCAGTCCAAGCCAGCAGAATCTCGCCCTTATCGTTCTGCGCCAGCGAAGGGTGTTTGCGCGCCGACTTTTCCCCGGGCGCCGCGATCGGCTCGCCAGTCATCTTGCCGCTTTCGATGTCGATCGGTGCGAACGAAACCTGGCCGTCCGTCTCCCAACTCACGAACAGGCCATTGGGACCTTCCGAGAATGACGCCGAACTCATCGGACAAGCGCTGATCTGCCAATGCTGCAGCATCGAACCCTGGAAGCTCTTGCCGTAGTCAGTGGACGTCAGCAGAAACCCGTCGCGATTCTCAATTTCGCGCGCCGTGCGATAGAACGCCGCGACCTTGCCGCCGGAGCCGGCGAACAGATGCGCACTGCAACAGCCGCAAGCGCCTTGCGCCGCGTCTGATATGGCCGTCTCTTCGCTGAAAGTCTCGCCGCCGTCCGTGGAGCGAGCCAGGTATAGCTGCCGTCCTGCTTCGGCCGGAGCCGAGTCCGGGGCAGAGCCATGCCAAGCAGCGTAAACGTTGCCCTCGCCGTCAGCTGCAACCGTGCCGCCGCCATCGAGGGCAAACGTGTACTGCATCAGATTGCGCTGCTCGCTAAATCCGCCCTTGCCGTCCGAATGTGCGTAGAGAAAAGGCGTCCCGTTGTAAGGGCTGTCTGCCTCTTGTGCCGGATTCAATGGCCCTTTCGGCTGAGCGACGGTCGAGCCGTTCCAAGCGACATGCACACGCCCGTCCACGCCCAACGCAATCTCGCCGCCGCGAATCGTCCCGCCCGAAAGCGCACTGCCTGCCTGAGTGTTCACGCGCACGGGTTCCGCAAACGTCGTCGCACTGTCCGTCGAGGTCGCGTAGAACAGATCGCCGCCCGTGTTCTCGCCGACATAGTAAAGCAAGTGCAGCGTGCCGTCAGCCTGCACAACCCGAGGCTGAATGCCGCCCGCGGGCACTCGCAGCAGCGTCACCGACGTGGGCTCAACCGGCGCTGGACTGCACCCCGCCAGAACCAGCGCCAAACATCCAATCCCCGCGGTAATAATTTTCATAGCTTCATCGGCAGTATAGCCGCACTCAGGCCGCTCTTCCGGTCGCAGCAACGCCCCCATCATCGACCCACGCAGTGGGACACTCCGGATTGTCCTGGATTGGACCCCGCGATGGGCGTATACTTTAGACCAACAGAGAGCGATCAGCGGGCAACATCATCGGCGAAGGAGAGATCCATGGATTCGAAACGACCGGATCGAAGGCGATTCCTAAAAGGCGGCGCGGCGTTGGCTGGCAGTTTAACCCTCGGCGCGGTAAAGCCTGCGCTAGGCCAGACACCAGAATCTGGACAGTTCATTAAAGGCACAGATGAAATGATCGCCTACGGGGACCGCTCCCGTTTTGTGACCTCGAAGCGCATGCCGCACCCGCCAGGGGGCCGCGAGTCGCCCGATGGCTTTGGGCTCGTTTTTCATGTGGCGGCTCCGCTGCAGGATTCGGTGGGGATGATCACGCCATCCTCGCTGCACTTTGTGGGGACCACCCGCGGCTCCTACATTCCGGACATCGATCCCACCGAACATCGCCTCATGATCCACGGCATGGTGGACCGTCCGCTGACCTTCACCATGGAGGACTTGAAGCGCCTCCCTTCCGTCACCCGCCCTCATTTCATCGAGTGCGCGGGGAACCGTTCGAGGCCACAGCATAAATCGGTTCAGGAATCGCACGGAATGACTAGCTGCGCCGAATGGACCGGAGTACTCCTGTCCGTGCTGCTCAAGGAGGCCGGCGTGAAAGACTCGGCGCCCTGGATCGTTGCCGAAGGCGCGGAGGAAGTGAAGGGAGCGTCCAGCATTCCGATGGCAAAAGCCATGGACGACTGTATGGTTGCTTATGGCATGAACGGCGAGGCGCTGCGTCCCCAACAAGGTTTTCCGGTGAGGTTGCTGGTGCCCGGCTTCGAAGGCATCTTCCATTCGAAGTATCTCCGGCGAATCAAAGCGGTTGACCGCTACTACATGACCTACAGCGACTATGGGCATCTGAATCGGGAACCCGAACGCGCTGCGCTCGGTTATCAGATTGGCCCGAAATCGGTGATCACTTTTCCTTCCGGGGGACAGCAGTTGCCCGGCAAGGGGTTCTACCAGATAAGCGGCTTAGCCTGGTCCGGCGGCGGCGCTGTTTCCAAAGTGGAAGTCTCCACCGACGGCGGCCGGCGCTGGATGGACGCGGAGATTAAAGGCACGGCCTATCGCATGGCGCACACCCGGTTCGGTCTCACGTGGAATTGGGACGGAAAAGAGACCGAGCTGCTGTCGCGCTGCACGGACGAATTGGGCCAGGTACAACCCGCACGGGCCCAGGTCGCCGAGTTCTTTAACGCCCGCGCGGGAAGTGGATTCAGTGTTCCAGGCCAGGATAATTCCATTCAGCCATGGAGGATCGCAAGCGATGGCGCCGTTCACAACGCGATTACTTAGGCTCCTGCCGATCGCCATGCTCCTGGGGGGCGTCACGCTGGCGCAATCACAGACCTACGGCCTGGGCAAGACCCCGACCGCGGAGGAAATCCGTGCCTGGGATATCTCCATCAGTCCTACTGGCGAGGAGCTGCCGCCAGGGCGCGGGACCGCAGTGGAAGGCGCGCAGGTCTATCAGCTGAAAGCGTGCTCGGCATGCCACGGTGAGAAGGGCATAGGGGGCCCAGCGCCTAGGTTGGTGAAACTCGATGCGAAGCCAGGTGGCGACGCCTGGGATTTGGGGCGAATCCTGCCGATCCGCGCGCCTTACGCGACCTTGATCTGGGACTACACCAATCGAGCCATGCCGCTCGGTGCGGAGGGAAGCCTCACCGCTGATGAGGTCTACGCGCTGACGGCCTACATGCTCTACATAAACGATCTCATCTCGGAGGACATGGTGATAGACGCGAAGAGCCTGCCGAAGATCGAGATGCCGAATCGTACTGCCTTCGCCCCCCTTCCAGACTGGAAACCCGGGATGCCGAGGCTGCCGGGTTACCCCCACTAGCTGCGCTTCCCAACGGCCTGTCGTTGCAGTGCGACGACTTGCGTGATCGCTATTAGCGGCTCCAGCTTGTAAGTCTATTCTTGCGTCGACAAGTTGAGTCCGCGGGATGTAGCAACCAACACTCGGAGGGCAAGGCGAATTGGCCACCTGTGATAGTCTGACTCCAACCCGGGCGGCAGAATCGGAGTCGCGAATGAAGGTTGTTGAGCTGCAGCGAGACGAGGGAGAATTCGGCGTATGATGCCCACATTGAAAACGGCACTTTGCCAAAAACTGGGTTTGCGAACCACCTTTCCGATCTTCACCGCGATCGCCGCTACGGCCATACTCGCGGCCTTCGTTCCTGGAATGGTCGGCGCACCGCAAGGCGGTGGACAATCTGCGACGCCTGAACAGGTCAAAGTTAAGCCGGTCAATTATCTGCCTAACCCCTACGAGACCGTACCTAACTTTGGAACACTGCCAGACGGGCGAACATGGGGGGCGGTCAGCGCGGTTAACGTCGACGCGGATGGTAAGCACATCTGGGCCGGAGACCGTTGCGGAACCAACTCGTGCGCTGGATCCGACGTAGACCCGATCGTCAAACTCGACCCGAACGGCAAGGTCGTCCAGAGCTTCGGGGCGGGGATGCTGATTTGGCCTCACGGCATGGATGTCGACCGCCAAGGCAACATCTGGGTGGCCGACACACGCTCCGCGACGCCTAAGGAACTCGAAACGTCCCCAGACGCCGCAGGCAAGGGACACGTGGTGATCAAGTTCAGCCCGCAAGGCAAGGTGTTGATGACCCTCGGCACGCCCGGTACAGCGGGTGATCTGCCAACGCACTTCACCGAGCCGAACGACGTTTTGGTGGCGCCCGACGGGAGTATTTTCGTGGGCGAAGGGCATGTAAGCCAGGGGGCGGACAACGCAGCACCAGCGCCCGTCGCGAGGATGTCCAAGTTTTCTCCTGATGGGAAATTGACCAAGAGCTGGGGCTCGTGGGGCAGCGGGCCGGGGCAATTCCGATCGCCGCACTCCTTGGCCATGGACTCTCTCGGACGACTGTTCGTAGCGGACCGCGGTAACAGCCGAATTCAGATCTTCGACCAGGACGGCAAGCTTCTCGACACTTGGTACCAGTTCAGCCGCCCCAGCGGGGTCTATATCGCCGCGAACGACGTGCTGTATGCCATCGATTCCGATTCCGACGAGGTTCGCAATCCAGGCTGGAGGAAGGGCCTTAGGGTTGGCAGCGCCCGCACCGGAGAAGTGACGTATTTAGTGCCGGAACATTTCACGAAACGGGCTCCGGGCCAGGGTGTCTACGGATCGATGGGCGAAGGTGTCGCCGTAGACGCGCAGGGCAATGTCTACGCGGGTGAGGTGGCGATTAGAGGCCTCAGCAAATTCATACCGCGGCTTATCCCCTAGTCGCGTTCGTCGTGTCTGTTCAAGCGTCGGCTTCGGCATTGGCATAGCAGGACATGGCCGGCCCCTGGCCGCGGACCACATAGTCAACGGCACGGCGCATAAGATGGACGTCCCAGAGATAGACTGTACTGCCGTGTCGGCTCCAGCGCTTGGTTTCTGTACCGACGGAGCGGTTGAGTGCACGGCTCGAATACGCTTTTAGCTTGCCCATCACCGCTTCAGGTTTGACGGGAGCACTGACGACGACATGGACAAGCGTGCTGCGGACGTGCGCAGCGTAGACGGTCCAGCGTTCGTGTCGCGACACCGACAAGATCGTCGCGAGGACGATGTCGCGTGCAGCTGCACAGAGCGTCACGGCGTCACGACCCATCCGCTTCCGTTCATAACGCAGGCGGTCAGGGTTGTCGGATAGATACGGAGTTCGCCAACCGTTATGCCTACGGTCAACGGAGCCGCATTCATCGCCGTGAGATCGAGTGCCGTAGCAGGCGAAGGTGATGAAGTAGGCCCATGGTTCCGCAGCGGGACGCTCGGGCCCAACGAGCAAGCTCAATGCGGATAGCCTAGCGCAACACGACCGACAGTGTGTTCCGCCAGCAGCCTTTTCATGCGGAACGCGCAGCGCGTCGGCCAGTGCGTTGCGGATGGGCGAGCGCGAAGGAGCCGCGCCCGTGAGGGCGCGACTAGACGCAGGCTCACGCCTGCGGCTCCTTTGCGCTTGCTCGAGGGGTGACTGGCGGGTTAAAAGCGGCTACAGCAAGCGCTTCAGCCTGATCTTTGGCGGTTCAGTCTTTTCGTCGTCGGGGCGCTCGTTGAGGACATATTCGGTGCCGGAGACGGCGTCGACGGCTTTGATGCGTTCGCGGGTCAGCTCCAGCTCGCCGTCGACGACTTTGCCTTCGTAGCGGTAAGTGACCAGGTTGATTTGGTTGCCGGCTTGTTCGCGGGCAACGACGACGAAAAAGAGCTGATCGCCTTCGATGCCGCCTTCAACCAGCGGCGTACTGCCGAAATCTTCGTAAAGCTTGCCGCTTAGGTTGTCGCCTTCTTGAGCGAACTGAAAGGAGATGTCGTCCGTCGCGCCGCGGCGCCCGGGAACTTGGCCCATCCAGATGCCGAATAGATCAGCCGCCGGCAGTCCTTGGGTCAGCAGCAAGGCGCTGAGGATGGCCGTACGCAAACGCATCTAGCTGTTGAGCAAGCCGGGCAGCGGGCCGCTGCTGTCGGCAAAGCGTTCGACCGGAGTGCCGAAAGCGTCGAGCATCGAGACGAACAAGTCCGACACTTGCGAGTCTTCGGTGTAGACCAGGTGTTGGCCGCTGTTAATCCGCTTGCCGCCTTTGCCGCCGAGTACCAGCGGCAAATGATGCGGGTTGTGTTGGTCGCCGTCGCTCAGCGCGGAGCCGAATAGGATCATCGAATTGTCGAGAACCGTCGACTCGCCTTCGCGCATGCCGCCAAGCTTCTCGAGCAGGTATGCGTATTGGGCGATGTGCCAGCGATTGATCAGGTAATACTGCTCGAGTTTCGAGTCGTTTTTGCCATGATGCGAAACGTCGTGGTGCCCGGCGCTAACGCCTTCGAGCCAACGGAAGTTCACGTTGCTGACCGAGTTGCCGAACATGAAGGTGCTGATGCGCGTGGTGTCGCTTTGGAAGGCGACTGCGATCATGTCGAGCATCAAGCGCACGTGCTCCTCATGGGTCGTCGGGCGATCGGTCGGGGCACCTGCGGGATCGATTTCGAAGCGCGGCTTCCAGGGGCGTTGCTGTCCGCTGTTGGCGCGGTCGACGCGCTCTTCAAGCGAGCGCATCACCGAGAGATACTCGTCGAGGCGGACCTTGTCGGCGGAGCCTACTTCCTTGCGCAACTTGTTGGCGTCGTCGAGTACGCGGTCGAGCAACAAGGCGTCCATCTTGGCTTCGTTGCCTTGCGGGCCCGAGGCGGCGCGGAACAGCCGCTCGTAAACCGAACGCGGATTCAGCTCGCGGGCCAGCGGCGTGGTCGGCGTGCTCCAGGAAATGTGCGAACCGTAAATGCGTGTGTAGCCCACGGCGGCGTCGTTGCCGACAGCGACCGGAGTGATGCCGAGTTCAAGCGACGGCAGCGGAGTCTGGTCGCCAGCACGTTTGGCGGCGAGCTGATCCATCGAGACTTCGTTGCGGATGTCGGCGCCTTGGGTCTTCTTGATGCGCGCGCAAGTGAGAATCGCGGCTTCTTTGACGTAGTGGCCGTCGCCGTCTTTGGACTGCTCGTTCCACAGATTGCTGAGCACGGTGACGGAGTCTTTGACCTTGGCCAGTGGTTCGAGCGTGGGCGAGAGGGTGAAGTCGCGGCCGACTCCCTCGGGTTTCCACTTGGCGACATTCACGCCGTTGGGCATGTAGAGCATCGCCATCCGCACTGGACCCTTATCGACTTCGGGGGCCGCTGTCGCCATCGCTTCTAGCCAAGGCAGGCCGAGTGCAGCGCCTGCGCCGCGCAGCAACGTGCGGCGGGAGAGGGTTTGCTTGCGAAGTATGTTCATGGCGTTGAGCCTTCTTGGTAGAGGAAGGGCGTGCTCAAGGCGACTTCCTCAATTAGTGTAAGGGCGGAATAATCGTTTTGCTTCACTTTGGCGACGATTTCATCGACCGTGCAGGAGTCCCGCAAGGTCAGGCCGCGCCCCAGGGCGTAGCCGAGCATCTTGCGCGTCAAGTTGCGGATGAACAGATCTTTGCGCTCGAGCAGCGCGGCACGAATGCCTTCTGGGCCGTGGAAAGCGGTGCCGTCGGAAAGTTGCGCGGAGGAATCAAGATCCGTGCCGCCCTGGTTGTCGCGCCAGCGTCCGATGGAGTCGTAGTTTTCGAGGGCGAAGCCGAGCGGGTCGATGCGCGCGTGGCAGCTGGCGCAGACGGGGTTTTCGCGGTGCTGGGTGAGCAGTTCGCGGACCGTGCTGGGTTTGGCGCGGTTGGATTGTTCGAGCGCCGGGACGTTGGGAGGCGGCGGAGGCGGCGGCGTGCCCAGGATCGAATCGAGAATCCAGGCGCCGCGTAGGACCGGGCTGGTGCGATAGGGATAGGAGGATACGGCCAGCACGGCCGGCATACCCAGCAGGCCGCCGCGATTGGAGCCTGCGGGCAGTTCCATCCAACGGGGGTCTTTGGACTGCTGCAACTCAAACTTGAGGCCGAAGTGTTGAGCCAGCGTGCCGGTGATGATGGTCGAGTCGGAGTCCAGGAAGCTCAGCAGCGACAGGTTCGCTTTGAAAACGTGTTGGAAGAAGAACACGGGTTGTAGGCGGATGTCGGAGCGCAGTTCTTCGTCGATTTGGTAGCTGGGGAACAGTTCCGCGTCGGGAGCCTTGTCGTCTTCGAGTTGGCGGGTGCGCAGCCACTGTTCGACGAAGCGCTCGGCAAAGGTCAGCGCGCGGTCGTTGCGCAGCATGACCTGGATGAGCGGCCTGAGGACCTCGGGATCGTGCAGTCGTCCCTTGGCGGCGATGTCCATGAGCAGCTCGTCGGGCAGGCCGCCCCACAAGAAGTAAGACAGCCGATTGGCGATCGAGTATTGATCGAGCAGTTGCTTTGCGCTGCTGCTGTTCGGCGGTTCGTAGTGGAACAGGAACCGGGGCGAGACGAGTACGCTACGGATCGCGAAGAGAATCGCCGGCTCGAAGTCGTTACCTTGCTTGGTTGCGGCCTCGAAGAGCTGCACGTAGGACTCGACTTCGCTCTGGGCGACAGGGCGCCGGTAGGCTCGGGGCAGGAACGCTGCGAGGATCTCTCTGGCTGCCTGTTCGGGCGACTTACCGGGTCCGGGTTCGGCGACGAAGATCTTCTGGCGCGATTTGAATTCTTTGGAGGCGAAATCAACGGTCAGCTTGGCGACTTCGATGTATTTTTCCGAGTGCAGCGGCGATAGGAAGAGCGTCTCGGCGGCGTTGTCGAAGCCTTCGCCGCCGGCGCCGTCAACCGGGAGTAGGCCAGCGACATCGATCTGTAGATCGAACAGATCGCGGATGGTGGCGGCGTATTCGTCGCGGTTGAGGCGGCGGATAGAGCGGCGTCCGGCGGTGATGCCCAGCGAGCAGGCCGCGGTGTGCAGACTCTCGTTGGCCCACTGGGTGAAGCGCTCGCGAGCGTCCAACTCGGGGGCGGGCGCGTTTTGCGGCGGCATTGCGCCGTTCGAGACGCGGGTGACGACTTTGCCCCAGTCGGAGGCCTCAGTCTCGAAGCTCTCGATGGTTTGGATATCTTCGATGCGGAAGCCGGCGGCGCCGGACTTGCCTTGATGGCAGGCCTGGCAGTAGGTGGACAAGAAGACCTGCCCGTCGGCGAGAGCATAGGACTCCTGCGCCGACAGACTAGCGGCGGCGAGGGCGCTAATGGCTAGCGCGCGTGCGGTGTTCCTATAAGCCCCAATCCTCATTGAAAAACCCAGCCGTCACGATTTTACCCGGATATCGCGGTCCAGGCGTGGTCGTCGTACCAATGATCGCGTATGGGCCGGCGAAGACGTTCTGAATGCTCCCTTAGTGATGGAGCATTCGAGCCGCAGCCTCGACCCGCCGCCGACCTCGCCGCTGCTATAACTGCATACGTACTCGGCATGATTTTCCATAAGAAACACCATCAATCGGGGGCGCGTCCGGGGACGCTGCACATCCACGAAGGATGGCCGCCGCCCAAAATTCTGGTTTTCCGCTACACACTGGAAAATGTTGAAGAGTGGGAGACGGACGGTTCGGATACGTTCGAGAGTTTGTTCGACCAGCCCGGCCAGGTTTGGGTTGACGTACAAGGACTTGGCGACGAGGCTTTGCTGCGGCGCATGGCAGACCTGTTTAACCTGCATCCGCTAGCGGTGGAGGACGTCGTCAGTGTTCCGCAGCGTCCCAAGACGGAGCCGTACAAGGATTTCATTTTCCTGGTCACGCGCATGATCGCGGTACTGGACGGCGCGGCCATCGAGAACGAACAGATCAGCATCTTCTTGGGCAAACATTTCGTGCTGACCTTCCAAGAGCGTCCCGGCGACTGTTTTGAGCCCGTACGGCAACGGCTGCGTAATCCAGACAGCCGCATTCGCAGCAGTGGCCCAGACTACCTCGCGTACGCTTTGTTGGATGCAGTGGTCGACGGCTATTACCCGGTGATCGAACGCTTAGGGGACCAATTGGCGGAGTTGGAAGAGGAGTCGTTGGAGCGGCCGTCGAAGAATACCTTGCGGGCGACGAACAAGGTGCGCATGACGCTGCTGCTGATGCGGCGCGTGCTCTGGCCGCAGAGGGAAGCGATCAACTCGCTGATTCGCGACGAGAACTCGTTGGTGACCGAGAACGTCCGGCTGTTCTTGAGGGATACCCACGACCACTGCACGCAAGTTGCCGAGGTCGTCGAGTCGTACCGCGAGCTGGTGTCGGCGGTGGCCAATACGTATCTCACGGTCGTCAGCAATCGCACCAACGAAGTGATGAAGGTGCTGACGATTATGGCCAGCATCTTTATCCCGTTGACGTTTATGGCGGGCGTCTATGGCATGAACTTCGAATACATGCCGGAGCTGCACTTCCGCTACAGCTACCCGCTATTGTGGGTGGCCATGCTGGCGGTCGGACTGAGCATGGTCTACTACTTCCGCCGCAAGGGTTGGCTGGGCGGCGAATAGGACGACGACGAGGACGAATAGGGGCGCCGAGATCGGTTGCTGGACATTTCTTGAAGAAGTCCGAATCGCCCCGCCCAACCGCTAGATTGAATTCCGTGCGGCGCGGGACGGCACACGCGGATCGAAACGATGGAATCGCACCCGGCCGACCGTATGGCAACTAGCGGCGGAATGTAGGCTCGTCGACGATGGGGATCGACTGCACCGGCTCGAATAGCCCGAAGGCGAAGACAGCAGTTTGTGAGACGACCGCGACGTACGGTTTGCCGTTGACCGAGTAGGTGATCGGAGAGGCGTTGACCGTTTCGCCGACGTTGTAGTGCCACAAGTGCTTGCCGGTTCGCGAATCGACGGCGATCAGATGATCGTCGTCATCGGCGGAGAAGATGATTCTGCCTGCCGTAGACAGCGTGCCGGCCCAGGAGTTCGTTTCGCCTGACAGCGGATACTCCCACATGCGCTTGCCGGTTTTTGGATCAATGGCTCGCAGCACGAAGTGGCCCTCGTTCCGCGACGGCCGTTCGCCGCCCGTGCCGGCGAAACCGATCGCGGGGACCGGCTCTTGGGAAGACGACTTCATGACGTCGCAGGCTTCCATGGTCATCACGTAATGCCAGCCGGTGGCTGGGTCATAGGAATCGGACATCCAGTTGGCCGCGCCCCAAACGGTCGGGCACACGTAGGAACCTTGCGGAGAAGGGGCCTTGCCGTCGACCAAGATCGGCCGGCCGGTCTTGTCGACGCCTGTCGCCCAGTTCAATTTGTCGACGAACGGAGTGGCCCGCAGGAACTCCCCGGTCGTGCGGTCAAGCATGTAGTAGAAGCCGTTGCGGTTAGCCTGCATGACGACCTTGCGCAGGCGGCCGTCCACCTCAACGTCGAGCAGCAGCGGCGGCTCTTGACCATCCCAATCCCAGACGTCGTGGGGCGTGAACTGGAAGTTCCACTTCATTTCTCCCGTATCGAGATCGACGCCGAGCAGCGAGTCTGTATAGAGGTTGTCGCCAGGCCGGTCGCCCGCATAGAAGTCCGGCCAGGGATTGCCGGTCGGCCAAATCAACAGATTGGTTTCGACGTCGTAGCTGCCGGGCATCCAAGTGCCGGCGCCGCCGTAGGGCAACGTCTTCGGTCCCCAGGTTTCGGAGCCGGGCTCGCCGGGGCCGGGAATGGTCCATAACTTCCAAAGCTGCTTGCCGCTGTCAGCCGAGTGCGCCGCCAAGAAGCCGCGAATGCCGCTGTCGCCGCCGGAGACGCCTACGATCAGACGATCCTTGATGGCGACCGGCGCAACCGTGCAGTGGTAGCCGTCAGCAGGGTCGGCATAAGGTTGGTCCCAGATGGCCGCGCCGGTGACGCGATTGAGCGCAACGAGATGGCAATCGCTGGTGACGAAGTAGACGCGATCTCCGAGAATGGCCGCGCCACGGTTCTTGCGCTGCATCTCGACATCCGGTTGTTCGTAATCCCAAACGAGCCTACCGGTGGTCGCATCCAGCGCATAGACCGAGTTGGCGTTGGTCACGTACATCAGCCCGTCATAAACGATGGGAAACGAGCTAAGACTGCTCGCGCCAGGAACGTGATAGGGCCACTTGGCGACAACATTCGAAACGTTGTCGGCCTTGATCTGATCGAGCGGGCTATGACGATTGGAGCGGTAGTCGCCCATGAAGGTCAGCCAGTTTTCGTTGGGCGCCGCCAGGATGTCCTCGTACGTCACTTGCGCGGACGACGGAAGGACGAGCATAAGTGCGGCACTGAAAGTAATTAGGACGCGAATCACTGGGCGTCTCCTTCGACGGTCTCAATCGGTCGAACCGACTGGCGGCTCAAGAACGCCAGCAAATCGGTCACTTGTTGCTGGCTGAGCCGTTCTGAGTAGTTGGCTGGCATCCACGAGTTCTTGGGGAAGTCTACCTTCGACACTGCGCTCTTGCTGAGCAAGCGCAGTTCGCCGTCGGCGTCCAATAGCTGTATCGAGTAGTTCGAGGTGTTGCGGGCCACGCCGCGAATCGTCTCGCCGTTGCCCAGGGTTACCAGCACGGGCATGTAGCCCTTGGTGAATCGTTTGTTGGGTTCAAGCACGGCTTCGCGAATTTCGGTGAGCGTGGTGGTTACGCCCAAGTTAGTGAGGTCGGGACCGAGGTAGCCGCCTTCTCCACGGATCATGTGGCAATTCATGCAGCGTCCTGCCCCCGATCCGTTGGTAAGCGAGGAGCAGCAGCGGCGTGGGAAGCGGAGAGTCTAGTAAGCAGGGGCC
>JAQCLD010000091.1 GCA_027592785.1 Acidobacteriota bacterium | reverse complement strand
ATGAGCAGGCAACTCATGGGGAACTTCCTACTTTGCGCGATTAGGGGATCTTTCTACTTTGCGTTGACATCACGAAAGTCAGCTGAGCTCTGGAGTTCGCACGAGGCGCCCCGGATTTATTGTGGAGGTGTCCCTAGCAGGGATGATGAACTATTGAGGTCGTCCCCAAGGAGGGCGAACTAATGAGCAACACCGAAACCCCCGCCAAAGCCGCACAGATGGCCCCGGCAATCGCCGTATCCGTCAATAAACGCAGCCATCCAAGAACTTCCACAAGAGCCGTCGTGCTGATCTATTGGCTGGACGAGAATCGTCTGCCATGTGAATCCACCGCTGTCATCAAAGACGTCTCCGCCGGAGGCTTCGGAATTCGGACCGATAGGGGCTTCCCGCAAGGTAAGTCCATCACAGTCAGAACCCCAGAACGTTCACTGGAATGCGTTGTCCGCCACGTAACGGAGCAGCCTCACAGCTTCATGGTTGGTCTGCAGATCCGCTCCTCATCCGATGGCAGCGGGCAGGAGCAATCGCTCGAAGGCCTCTCGTCGGCTCTGGCCGCAGCTTCCGGTAGCTAAAACCCAGCCGAAGTCGAGCCGAATCGCCCGATAAGGGACACTGGCCTCGCCGAGCTCATAGTTTGGTCGAAACGGCCTGTTCCCAGGGGTTGGCGTCACGATGCGGCACCAGCACCTTGGAGCCCAGTCTAAATGCGCCAGGCCATTGTCACCATTTCTTGTAACCGTTTGTTGCTTCATCCTGCGCTTTGGTGCGAGTTCGTCAAGTCGATTCGGACGGCGATCTAACGCCTTACGCTCTCGTGCGCCCGAGCCGTTAGACCCGTCTCGTCGTGGTCGCCATTTCCTTCCTTCCGATTCCATTCCGTTGTAGCCGACAATCTCGTTGCGCCGCCTGGCGGGTCTTTTTGGTATGATCTTGGCGCGAATAGGAGCGCTTAGCCGTCATGACAAACAGCACAACGCGAAGGATTTTCATTGGAGCCGCCACCGCTGCATCGGCGATGCGCGTGTGGGGCGCAAATGATCGAATCAATGTGGCGATCGTCGGACTCGGCGGCCGCGGGAGGAACCACCTCAACAACTACTCGCAGCTGCCTGAGGCGCGTGTCGCCGGGTTGGTCGACGTCAACCAAGCGGCTCGAGAGCGGTCGCAGGCCACGCTGAAGAAGAATACCGGCGAGACGGCCAAAGAGTTTGGGGATATGCGCGATGCTTTCGCGGATCCCAACATCGAAGCCGTCTCCATTGCCACTCCTAACCACTGGCACGCGCTGTCGGCGATCTGGGCGATGAAAGCGGGCAAAGACGTCTATTGCGAAAAGCCCGCGAGTCACAACGTCCACGAAGGTCAGGTCATGATCCAAACGGCGCGCGACACCGGGCGCATGTTGCAGATCGGGTCTCAGCATCGCAGCACGCCGTTCAAGATGAGAGCTCTCGAAGCGCTCCAGGGCGGGCTTATCGGCGATATCTATCAAACCAAGGGGCTTTGCTTCAAACGCCGCAAATCGATCGGGACCAAGCCGGACATGCCGACGCCTGCGGGCTTGGATTGGGACATGTTCCTGGGACCGGCGCCGCTGCGACCCTTCAACGAACTGCGCTTCGCCTATAACTGGCATTGGTTCTGGGATACCGGCAACGGCGACATCGGCAACCAGGGCGTGCATGAGTTGGGAATCGCGCGCTGGGGCATGTCGGATCCGGCCTGGCCCCTGACGGTCTATGCTCACGGCGGCAAGTTCGCCTACGACGACGATCAGGAGACGCCGAACACGCTCACGGCGAGTTTCGATTTTGGCGGGCGCGAGCTGGTGTTCGAAGTAAGAGGCTTGCTGACGGGCGGAGAGGGCTTCGTGACTGCTCCCGAAGGAGGCGCCGCTCCCCTGGACGTCAAGATCGGCAACCTGTTCTACGGCACGGAAGGCTGGGCGGCAATGACCAATTCTGGTTTTCAGGTCTTCAAGGGCGAAAGCAATGAACTGGTCTTGGAAGATCAACCCGAAGACCGCAGTGATGCGACCGGCCTGCACATGCAGAACTTCTTGGCCGCCAGCAGATCGAGACGCTATCAGGATCTGACCGACGAAATCGCCAACGCTCACTTGAGCGCATCGATGTGTCACCTGGCCAACATCAGCTACCGCGTGGGAAGGCAGCTGACGCTCGAGACAGGTCCCAAGTTAGTCAACGATGCTGAAGCCAATAAGCTGCTGACGCGCGATTACCGGAAACCTTACGTGGTTTAGTTTAGGCGCGGTTGGGTCCACGAAGGCGGCGTCGCCTTACTCTGTGCGTCAGAGAACCATCAGAATGCACATGGTAAATTGACGTCACGCGTGCTTTTCAGATCCTTTAGGCGTTTGGTCTACGTCGTAGGAGTTGTCTTCCTATTCAGCGCAGTAGTTCCCGCACAGGCACAGCAGCTTTCGCTGAGTGGGCAGGCGGTTAATCGAGACGCCGCCGGCCAAACGTTCGCCGTACCGGGCGCGACGATTACTCTCACGCCGGTATCGGGCAGGCCGCCCGAACAACCTGCGATTCCTGTAGTTGAAACCGATGCCGAAGGCGTCTTTCGCTTTTCAGAATTGCCGGAGGGGTGTTATCTGGCGACCGCCAAGTCTCCCGGCCTGGTAGGCCAGAGTGACGCGTTTTGCTTGCCGTTGGCGGAGGGCCAAGCCGTCACCGTGGCGATGACTCTCGACATCGTGATCGAGAACGTAGAGGTTACCGCCGCAGCCGTGGCCATCGATCCTACCGAGACCTCGTCCACCGGGGCTGTTGGCAGGTCCACACTGGCCAATGCCCCGAAGGCCAACAAGCGCTATGAGGACGTCCTGCCGTTGATCCCAGGCGTGTTGCGCGGGCCCTCGGGCGAGATGAACATGAACGGCTCGCGAGCGGCACAGGCCGGCGCGCAGTTCAACGGAGTCGACGTTACCGATCCGGTCAGCGGCACGTCGTCGCTGAACGTGCCCATCGAAGCCGTGTCGAATGTACAGGTGCTTTCGAACCCGTACGACGCGCAGTACGGCGGCTTTGCGGGCGCAATGTCGACGGTTCAAACCAAACCGGCGAACTTCCAGGACCTGAAATTTTCGCTGCAGAACTTCGGACCGCGTTTGCGCCGCCGCGACGGGGCGATCATGGGCGTGGAGTCCATTACGCCGCGGCTTACGGTCACTGGGCCGCTCAAGCGCGGCAAGGTAGCCTTTCTCGCATCTACGGAATATCAATTCGTCCGCTCCGATCAAGAGAATGCCAATCTCCCGCTTCTTGAGCGCGACATAGAACGCGAGGCGTTGAACATCTTCGCGGAAGTTTAAGTTCGCCACACCGATCAAAACATCACCACCGGTGGGATGTTGATCTATCCCGAAAAACTGAATTTCCACGGACTCAACGCATTCAACCTGCAGGGCTCGACGCCAGACCTGAGAAGGCGCGGTTATCTCTACACCTTGCGCAACCGGCGTGATTACGGTTCTGGCGCAGCGCTCGTCTCGCAGTTCTCGTATCAAGATCTAGCGAACGAAGTGAACCCTCGCGGCGAGGGCGACTATGTGGTGGGCCTGGAGAAGGCGCAGGGGCCGTTTTACTACCGGCAGCAGCGAGATTCAACGCGCGGCAAGCTCAGCGCAAGATACACGTTTGCACCGCTGGAAAAGGCCGGTTTGCACCGCTTCCAGACAGGCGTGGAGTTTGTCAGCGAGGCCTACGACGACCGCCAAACCTTCAGTCCGATTTCGTGGCTCGGCGTCGGTGACCGGCTCGCCTTCGCTACCGCCTTTGGCCCCACGGCCAATCTCACTGCGTCGAAGCGCGAGTATGCGGCCTATTTCCAGGACAAGTGGACGGTGTCGCGGGCGTTGACGTTGGACCTAGGGTTGCGCGTCGAGCGCGACTCGATTGCCGCCAAATGGAACCCGGCCTATCGCGCCGGCTTCGCCTATGCGGTGGGCGGCGCTTCGAGGACGGTGCTGCGCGGCGGCGCCGGCTTGTTCTACGACGGACTGAGTCTTGTCGTGCCCACGTTTACGCAGCTGCCGACGCGAACGGAGACTACCTACGCGCTGAGCGGAGCCCCTATCGAGAGCACGGCCTACAGCTACGCCGCCCGCAGTCGTTTGCGAAATCCGAAAAGCTTTGGCGCGAGTTTGCAGTTGGATCGAGAGGTCCTGCGCGATCTTTTCCTGAGACTGGGCTATCAAGTCCGTCGCACGAAGCGCAACTTGCTCATCGAGACTGAGATTGACTCGGCACTCGACCCGCTCAATCGAACGGGCTTCTTTACGCTGTCGAACGATGGCCGCGACAACTACCGCGAATGGCAAGTGAGCACCCGCTATCGGCTCCCGGCGAGCGGCCACCTCACGCTTTCCTACGTGCGCTCGTCATCGGTGGGAGACCTGAACGCATTGGGCTCGTTGTTCGGAGCCGTGCCTTTCCGGCTGCTGCGCGAGAACCAGCGTGCGCCGCTGCCCTTCGATTCGCCCAACCGATTCTTGGCCTGGTCCGAGGTCGGCTTGCCGTTCGGACTCCGCGCCGTGCCGGTGGTCGAGTGGCGCTCGGGGTTCCCGTATTCCAACGTGGACGAACTGCGCAACTACGTGGGACCGCGAGCCAGAGCCGGTCGGCTGCCACGTTACCGTAGCGTCGACCTTCAGGTTTCGAGACTGTTGGCGTTCAACGTGATGGGCAAGACGCGCCGCATCCGCGTGGGCGTGCGGTTGTTCAACCTGCTCAATGATTACAACCCGCAAGACGTCCAAGAGAGCCTGGTCAGCCCCAACCACGGCGTCTTCTATCGCGGCATCAAGCGCAAGCTGCGCATGATGCTTGAATTCGGAGGCTAGTCTTGCCGCACATCGGTCTTCCTGATTTGCCGGGCATCCGGGCGCTGATGAGCTATCGGCCCGAGACTTCAAAACCGCTCAATGAATTGGTCGAGGTTCTGCTCCGAGGACCCAGCACCCTCACGCGCGGCGAACGGGAACTGATCGCTACAGTCGTGTCTTCCCGCAATGAATGCCGCTATTGCTGCTCGATCCACGGAGCGGTCGCAGCGCAGCAGCTGGAGGGCGGGGAAGATTTGGTCGAGAAGGCCAAGCAGAATCTGGCCGGCGCTGCTCTCTCCGAGAAGATGAAAGCCTTGCTAACCATTGCAGGCGAAGTGCAGCTTGGCGCCAAGAACGTTTCCGAACGAGACATTGCCAAGGCTCGCGAGCTCGGCGCTACCGACCTCGAAATTCACGACACGGTGCTCATCGCCGCAGCGTTTTGCATGTTCAACCGCTATGTCGACGGACTGGCCACACTGACGCCCGACGATCCCGATTTCTATCGCGAACGCGGCGTCGTGCTTGCTGATAAAGGATACGTCGGCGTCAGCCAGGGCTATACGGTCGACCCTAAGAAAGAATGAGCGGCGGCCATCGCTGACCGTCGCTCCACTAGCTCAAGTTTGCAACCGGCTAGTCGTGGTAGCCGCGCCACATCCAGACCAGCGTGTCAGCGAGGGTATGCGCATACACTCGGCGGTCGGTGTGTCCCGAGGCAAGCGAGTAGACGTAGCGGTAATCGTAGCCCTTCTCTTTCAGCACGTCGGCGGTCCGCTCGTTGGCCATCACCCAGTTGTGATAGCTCGATTCGGGCAGCGTGGATCCGTTGTCGTTCTCCGAGGCGTGAATGAAGATGCGCAAGGGCTTCTTCTCGCTGTTGCCGATCAAATTCATGCTCGAGTGGTATTCCCACGCGCCGAGCGGATACTTCTTTTCTTCGGCTGCATCATCGTCCTGTTGGTCGACGAACGTGCCGGAGTAGGTGATGATGCGGCGGAACAAGTCGGGGCGGAACCAGCCCATGGTCAACGCCGCCGCGCCGCCGGAGCTTCCGCCCATCGCGCCCCGGCCCCAGGGGTTGTCGGTGAAGGCGATGTTCGGATAGGCGGCCCGGATCTCCTTGTTTTGGAGTACGGCCGGCAACACTTCGTCGTTGATGAAGCGCGCCTCACGGTCCGACATGGTGTCGTATTCCAAACCGCGCTGGCTGCCCTTGCTGTCGTCGCCGCCATTCTGCACGGCAATAGCGATAAAGGCCGGCAGCTTGCGGTTCGGGTCAGTCGAAATCGTCAGATTGTCGAGCGCGGTGCTGACGTTTCGCAGCTGTCCGGGTCCATCGTGAATCACCAGGAACGGCGCCTTCGTGCCGTCCTTGTAGGCAGCAGGTACGTAGACGTAGATGTTGCGCGCCTTGCGCAAACCCTTCGTCGGCTCTAGCGTCTCGTCGTCGCCGCGGAAGATCTTGCTGTCCGCCAGAGCCATGGTGAACTGGAAGGACTTGCCCTGTGGATTGCCCTGGTCTTGCAACTCCGGAGAGGGCTCATAGTCGGGTCCAATCGTGAAGTTGCCGTTACCTTCCTTGCCGGGATTTTCGGTGTAATCCTCGGCGGCAAAGGCGCCGCCGGCGAGGGCCAGCGTCAACATGGCGCAAGCGCAGCCAGACCAGAAATTCGATTTGAGCATGGACATTATGATAGGCCCATTGGGGGCGGCCTTCAAAGGTAAGTCAGCTATCCTAGTTCTGGTTGCTGCGGGTACACGAGCGGAGCCGTCAGCGTGATCACATATGGCTCAACGAGGTGGACTCGCATAGAAATTGCGTATGGTGCCCCAACAAGGCAGTTATTCTTGACAGACCTATACTCCACTACGGCTGTCACCTGAGATCCGCCAACCGGTCTTCCAGACCGCAGGTTAACCAGATTCTGGAGCCACAGCTTCTCCGTACTAATCTGGTCCAGGAGCGGCCCATCGCTTCGACAGACCAGCGCGTAATGTTGGAACTTCGGACGTTGTGGGTCAAATCTGCTGGTGACCGAAGCGCCATTGGGGAACGTGTAGCCTTTCCCCGAGGGATCATGACCGCAAGCCCAATTAGCGATTTCGGAAGGAGTGCAATCGTGCTGCTTCGGCTTGGCCTTCATTGGGCTAAATAATACCTCGGGTTGCGGAGAACGTCTCAGCAACTCTGGTATCGCCGGTCCGATCGAATTGCCGATGCCCCAAAGGAATATTCCGCCGCCAGAGCGACGTTGTTGTTCTTTGGCCTCGAAGATTTCTTCGACGGACTGACCTGACTCCGTGCCGAACTTGGACCAGCAGAAATAGTTTGGGATCACCGTGTTGCCTCAATAGTGACTCACTTGCCGGTTTCTTGATTCCGCTTCGGGCCAAACCGACGTCGGTGCTCACGCCGCCAAGGCGGAAGTTAGGCGACGACGACGGGGGCTTGCTTCGTCTACGGCGTGACCTGCGGCACCCAGTGCGGCAGAACATAGGCGAAGATCATCGTCAAGACGGCCATGAAGAGCGCCAAGGCGATGCTGTGTTTGAGCGTCACCCGGAAAAGCTTGCCTTCTTCGGATGAAGCCATTCCGGTAGCCGCCACGGCGACGGCGATGCTCTGCAGCGAGATCATTTTGCCCATGACGCCGGTGGCGGCGTTAGTGGATGCGGTCAATACCGGGTTCAAGCCGAGGGCGTTGGCCGTGACGACTTGTAAGTTGCCGAACAAGGCGTTCGACGACGTATCGCTGCCGGTCAAAAAGACTCCGATCCAGCCCAGTAGCGCGCTAAAGAACGGGAAAAGCGTGCCGGTCGCGGCGAAGGCCAAGCCTAGCGTCGAGGTCATGCCGGCGTAGTTCATCAAGAAGGCCAAACCCAACACCGAGGCGATCGTCAGCAGCGGAAGCGACAGCTGCTTGAGCACTCTGCCGCAGACACCGAAGAAGTTGCCGATCGACATGCCCAGCCCCAACGAAGCGACGAACGCTGCCAAGAAGCACGACGTCCCGGCGGCCGACAGCCACTGGAAGTTGTAGACCGCGCCGTACGCCGAAGCTTCCGCGGTGATCGGCGGCATGCGCGTGATCAGATTGTGCAGCCCGGGCACCTGGATGGCCACGCTGAGCGAATTCAGAGCGTCCTGGATCGGACGGTAGCGCCACACCAACACGAAGATCACCAGCAGGACGTAGGGGCTCCATGCCGAAAGGATCTCTCCGGCTGTATGCTTGTGGCCTTCGGTCGAAACGGCAACGTCGCCTTCGAGGCGGAAGACCTGCTTCGGCTTCCAAATCTTCATCGCCAGCACCATAGCCGCCAACGCGGCGATCGAGGCGAGGATGACGGCCACTTCGGGGCCGATGTAGTTCGTCACGCCAAAAAGCACACCCGCGAAGGTAATCGCGCAAGCCATCACCGGCGGCAGCACTTCGAGTGAACGCTTAAAGCCCGACATGATGATGACCATGTAGGCAGGGATGATCAGCGCGATCAGCGCGCAGAAGCGTCCGGTCATGGCGCTCAGCGCATCTAATGGCAAGCCGCTGATGTTCGCTCCCGCCAGCGTCACGACGGGGATGCCCAGTGAACCGAAGGCGACCGGCGCCGTATTCGCGACCAGGCAGATAAACGCCGCGTAGAACGGCGAGAAGCCCAGGCCAGTCAACATCGCGGCGGCAACAGCGACAGGCGTGCCGAAGCCCGCTGCGCCTTCGATGAAGGCGCCGAAGGCGAAGCCGATCAACACGGCCTGCAGCCGACGGTCATCGCTCAATGCGCCGATCGAATCCTTAATGATTTCGAACTGACCGGTCTCCACTGTCACGCGGTAGAGAATCAGCGATGCGATCACAATCCAGCCGATCGGAAACATTCCGAAAGCCGCGCCGTAAACAATCGACGCGCCCGCTGGCCCAATGGGCATGCCGAAGACAGCCACCGCCAGCACAAGAGCTACTCCTAGCGCGGTAAGCCCTGCCATCCAGCTGGGCTTGCGTTTGACGCCCAGCATAAAGAACAGAATCAGCAGCGGAATGGCGGCCACTAACGTGGAGTAACCGAGGTTATTGGCGACGGGTAGATAATTTTGTTCCCACATAGGTCGACGAGGTCCCGCCAGACTGTAGCACGTTGGGGCCCGACGAAAAAACTTAGGCCTTGCGCTCTTCGACCATCTTCATATTGAGCTTGTGGCCTAGACCGGGCGCGTCGGAAACGCTGAGCATGCCGCCAGGGCTGAGCGGCTCGGGCGGATCGAGGAGTTCGTGGCGCCAAGGCGCGTCGCCGTGCGAGTACTCGAGAATCGCGAAGTTCGGCAGCGTCACGCAAACCTGCGCCGCCGCCATGTTGCCGATAGGGCTGGCTGGTCCGTGCGGGGCCACCTCCATTCCCGCCGCTTCGCACAGCGCGGCGATCTTCTTGAGCTCGAGCATGCCGCCGCAGTACTTGATGTCCGGCATGGCGATGTCGACCGGGTCGTACTTGACGTATTCCAAGAACTCTCCGACGCCGAACAGCGACTCTCCGCCGGCGGTCGACATTGGCGCGGCTTTGCCGATCTCGGCCAGAATATCGAGGGGCCGCGAGACTTCTTCGAGCCAATAGAGTTCGAGCGGCTCAAGATCTTTGAGCAATTGCAGACCGCGTCTGAGATCAAAATTGCTATGCGCGTCCACCAGCAGGTCCCGGTCGGGTCCGATGACCTCGCGGACGGCCTGGATGCAATCGGTCCCCAGTCGCGTGTGAGCGGCGATCTGCGCCGCCGTGCCGTTCAACGGCATGCCGTCGTAGGAGGCCATCTTGATCGCATCGAACCCGGCATCGACCGCGCTTTGCGCCAGTTCAGAGAACCCCTCGGGAGTGCGCACGTCGACCGAGCGATTGATGTTGGCGTAGTTGCGCACCTCCTCGCGCAGCTTGCCGCCGAACAAGGCCCACAGCGGTATACCGGCCGCTTGCGCCTGAATATCGTGGAGCGCCTGGTCGATGGCACTCACCGCGCAGGAAGTTGCCCGGCCAAAGGCGGCATACTCGGGGAAGGTCTGTTGCCGCAGCCACTCGATGTCGTAGATTGAGCGGCCCGTCATCAGCGCGCCGTACTCCTGCAGCTTGCCGATCGCCGGATCATCGGCCCCCGAGTGTGAGGCGTCGCCGAGCCCCGTTAGTCCGGCGTCGGTGAGCACCCGGGCAATCACCCAGTTGCCGCGCGCGTTCACCTTCAGCGGAAAGATCTCAATCCCGGTGACCCGGATGGCCAGGGCGTGGCGGTCAGGAGCAGGCACGGTGGAACAGGCCAGCGCGGAGAGGCCCGCGGCAGCCAAAAAATCGCGACGTTGCATGGTGGCCATTGTAGAGGAAGAGCCCCACGTCTTTGACGCGAGGCTCTTCGGGCGCTTGGAAAAGAGGAGGACTACTTCCCATCGCGCTCAGAGTAGCGCAGCGTGTTGACCAGCAAATACAGGCCGCTGCGGCCGGGGCAGAGCAGGTCCAGGTCGCCATCCTGGTCAATGTCGACAGCCTTGCCGTCGAGGCCCCAACCGACGATCGGATCGTCCGAGATCACGTATCTAGTCCAAGTCCTGCTCGCCTTGTTGAACTCGTAGCGGTAGATACCTTGAGGCTCGTCGGCCCCTGGGTCGTTGTCTCCGTGCGCTCTGTAGCGTTTGCCGGCAATCAGATCAGGCTGGCCGTTCTGATCCAGATCCTCCCACAGCAAGTAGTGAGCGACCGACCAGGTCGTGTCGATGCCGTGCTTGGTCCAGGTGCGCTCGCCGTTGGCAACGTCTTGCTCTAGCCAAAAAACTCCGTAGCCGTGGCCGATGCTGTAGACCAAGTCGGCGTCACCGTCGTCATCGACATCGCGCACGAGGAAAGGCACGCTCACGGCTCCAATCTCAAATTCCGGATGCCACTTCCACTCGCCGTTGATGCGATCTGCCGGCGCTTCCGCCCAGCCTTTACCGCTCAGCACGTCGTCGCGCCCGTCGCTGTTAACGTCGCCGAAGGCGATGCCGTGGCTGGCCATTTCGGCGGGCAATGCGTGCTGGATGAACTCAGTTGTCTTGGACCCATCGGCGAGCGTGCGAGGAACGAACTGCCACCACGAGGGCGCCCGAACGTTGTTGGTGAGCATGTCGAGCTGTCCGTCGCCGTCGATGTCGTAGAGGCGCCCGGATTCCATGGGGCCCGGCTCGGCGATGGTGTGTGCCGTCCACTCCCCTAAGGCCGCGCCGGGGTGCTCGATCCACTTGAAACTGCGGCTGCGGTAGTTCACTTCGAAGAAGTCCATCCAGCCGTCTTGATTCACGTCGTAGGGCTGCGCCGCAAAGCCGTCAGGCATACCGTCACGCTCGAAGTGTTCGACGTCGCGAATCTTGTGCTTCGTCCACTCGGGCGCTTCGTACCAGAAGCCGCCGCCGACAATATCGATGTCGCCGTCATGGTCTACGTCGTACGCCGCGACCGACGAGAAGAGCGAGTCGGCGTCAATCGTGACTTTACGGAACTTCGCGTCGCCGCCCAAGGCGGACTGGGCCAGGATAAGCACGCTGGCGAAAGCGATCAGAAAAGTAGTGCGCATAAAAAATCAGCAGGGACCACGCGTCTGCCACGGGCCCCTGTCCTGTTCGAGTTATGGGTTACGCGGAGCGGGCGGCTCCATGCCAATCTTCTTCAACTCGGCGTCGCGCCAAGTCTCGAACTCCTTGATGAGAGCCGGGTCACTAGGGCGCGGATACAGGTCGCTGGACCTGTACTTGCCGGTAGCGAACTTCTCCTTCGTCCAGACATCGTGAAGCTCAGTCATCTTCGAGGCCGTGGCCACATCGGAGGCAATCTTCGCCGGAATAAACGTCAGGCCTTCGCGGTCACCGATGACGATATCGCCCGGCATGACGGTCGTGTCGCCGATGCGGATCGGGACGTTGACCCCCGTCAGCATGACGTTGCCGATTGCGCTGACGTGAAAGCCCTTCACATAAGCCGGGAAGCCCTGAGGATAGATGCCGTCCAGATCGCGGACCGAGCCGTTGATCACGAAACCGTTGCCCGTGGCGGCGTAGACCGCCGCGGCGAGGTTGTCGCCAACAAAGGTACCTTGTTCAATCTTGCCGAACATGTCGACGACCAGGACGTCGCCCGGCTGCAGCATGTCAATCACCCTTTGGTTGCGGCTGGCCAGGCCCTTGGCCTTGGCATCAGCTTCGATGACATCGTCGACATCCGGACGCAGCGGCATGTATTGCGCGGTGAAGACGCGGCCGACGAGCTTCATTTCGGGATGGATCAGCTGCCAGTCGCCTGACCATTGGTTGGTGAAACCCGCCTGACGCAGCGGTCCCCAAACCATTTCGGACGACGAATTCTTGAGGGCTTCGATGTACTTCTCGGGAACCTTCGGGCGCCCATCGTCAAAGCGCTCGTAGGGCACGTCGGCGGTGTACTTGATCAGGTCTTCCTTGCTGAAGCCGGTAAGTTGCGCAAATAAGGGCGCCGAGCCGATGGCCAGGGCCAGAGACGTTCTGATCAACCAGCCGCTAGTGGGAACTCGCATGAAAAATCTACTCGCTGAGCATGCATCCGGCAATTCACCGAGACGCAAAACTGACTCAGTATCGGCATTCCTCGTACGATTCGGCAACCGTGGGCCGGGGAATCTAGAAAAGCTTGTGCGCTGCGAGACGAACGGCCAGCGCTCCTGGAGTCGCCCTATCCTGACAGCGCTTCGTCCAAGCGCCGTAGGACGTCAGGCGCTTGATCGGCAATGTTACGGTTTTCGAATGGGTCTGCGACGAGATCGAAAAGCATCGGCGTCAGGTTGCGGGCCTCGGCGTACGTAGAGCCGGAGGGGTAGGCTCCAAGACTCTGGTCGAAGCCCCTGACCAGTTTGTACTGCCCGTCCGTCACGGCTCGCCAGGGCTCGAATCCGCTGAATAAATACTCGCGATGAGACTCCGATTGGCCGCTCAGCAAAGGCCGCAGGGACCGGCTATCCATGCTGGCCGGTACAGGCAATCCGACGTAATCGAGACAGGTCGCCGCGACATCCATCACGCTGGCCGGCGTGCTGGTTCTGACACCTCTTATGACGCCCGGCCCGGCAGCGACCAACGGCACGCCGGCCGAAGCCTCGTAAGGCACAATCTTTCCCCACCAATCATGATCCCCCAGCATCTCCCCGTGGTCGGATGAAAAGATGATGAGCGTATTTTCGAGTTCTCCGCGAGCCTCGACTTCCTCAATCAACCGTCCGCACCAGTAGTCGATGTTTTCGACCATGGCAGAATAGTTGCGCCGCATCAGTAGGTGCTCGTCAGCGGAATACTGCGTATTGCGGTTGGCGGGCGGTAGATCCTCCACGTCACGGTAAAGCGGAACCATGCTCTCGGTGATGTCCAGCGGGTTGTGCGGTCCGGCAAAATTCACTTGCAGGAACCACGGCTTGCCGGCGGGCGTGGCCTTCAACAGGTCAATGCCGTTCTGGCCGATCCAGTTGTCGCAATAGGCGTGGTTCGGCAGCGGGGTCGGGGCGACGTTACGGTAGCCCACTCTGCCTCGTCGGTCGTTGAAGTCGGACACATGCATCTCAGCCAGGCCCTTGGCATGCAGGTATCCCATGTACTGGTCCGCGGGGGTTTCCGCGCCGCTATTTATCGCGTCGAACTTGCCCGCGTTGTCGATGCCGTCGGAGAAGCCCCACTCCTGCAACAGGTGTTTGCCATCGAGGCCCCAATTTGAGCTAGCCTTGTGCAGGTCGAATTTGCCGCAGCCTGCGACGTGATAATTTGCCGTCCGCAGCTCTTGATAGAACGTTGGCTTGTCGACCGGGTAGTTGTCGCCGTTGCCGCGGACGCCGCAGCGGTCGTACTCCATTCCGGCGGCGAGGCACGCCCGCGATGGAGCGCACAGCGGCGAGGCGCACCAGGCTCGTTCAAACAGTACGCCGCGATTGGCCAAAGCGGCAATGTTCGGCGTTCGCACCGGCATTCCTGAGGTCGTCTCCAACCAGTCCCAACGCAGTTGGTCGGGGAACAGAAATAGGATGTTCGGTGGCCTCGATTCGCCGCAGGCCGTCAGCCCGATCGAACCAGCGGCGGCGGTTAATAATTCACGACGATTGAGGCGCATGACGCTCAACAATCTAGCACTGTGACTGGCCAGCGAGGTCCGTCGTCGCTGAGAGACGGTAGAATGGCCTGGCGATGACTGCTCTCTCAAGACGCCGTTTGCTGCAGATGGGCGCAGGGGCCACCGCCGGGTATTTCGCTCGGCCGGCGAATGCCGCTGATCCGATTCCGGGGGAGCGGCCAGCCCAAGACGCTTCCGTTACGGTGCTGAATCCGCGGAACCGCGTGCCCTTGTCGTTCATCATCGACGACTCAACCTGTCTGGTGAACTTGAACCGCTTTTCAATTCCCCAGTTCGCGGCTGCATACGACTACAAGAACTACACGCAGGATTGGCGATCGATGCCCGTCGAGATCCCCGACGATTTCGTGCGCAAGTTCGGTGAATGGTGCGGCGAGCATGAGATCAAAGGCAAGTACAGCATCGTGCCCTACCCGGCCTGCGTGGGACGGATCGACCGCGAGTTGCCGGGCTGGACGAGCCGAGAACTAAAAGCCAGCATCGACCTCGTCCGCAACTTGATGATGCCCAACTGGGACATCCACCCAGAGATGGTCACGCATACACGGGTCATCGATACCAACACGGGACACCCCATTCCGCGGTTCGGACTGGAGTACATGGAGAACTGGCGCTGGGCGGATGGTCAGTCGGTCGACGAGCTGACCAACTACCTGAGCTACGCACTTGGCATTCTGAAGAATGTCGGGCTCGACTGCCAAGGAATCACGACGCCGGGCGGGTTCGGCAGCGGTGTGAAGGGTGAGTTGGCCCAGTCTACCTTCCAGTCCGTGCGCGACGTATTCGGCGCTGAGATTCCGCATTACTTCAAGTACGTCACGGACTCCGGCGACGGCAGCGTCCAGCCCCGCGTGGAGTACGCCTCAGGGCTCGACAGCGATGATCCCCGCTGCGTCGTCTCGATCGTCGCCTGCACAGGCGATTGGACGGGCGGCTGGGACTGCATCGAGCACGGCGACGTCGACAAGTTCATCACCGCGGACCTCGGCAGCGGCCGCATGGTTGAAGTGATTGAGAGGGGCGAGCCGGCCTTAATGCTGGCCCATTGGACCGGCATCCATTTCAACGGGCAAGAGTCCGGCTTCAAGATTTTTCAAGAAGCGGTTCGCCGAATGCACGCCAAGTACGACAACCTGCGCTGGATGAAGCTGAGCGAGATTGCTCGCTACTGGGCGGCGAAGGAGCTGACCGGGATCGAGAAAACCCCTCAAGGCGTTCGCTTCAGCGCTCCCTTCGCCGCGCCGGACTTTACGGTCAAAGTCGCTGCGCAGTCCGAGGCTGCGCCGCGAGTTGCGGTTGCGGGGCGCGAGGTCGCTCTTGCTGAAGTTCGCGATCCGCTGCGGTTGGTCGCCGGGACCTTCCACCGGCAGGGCGGAGCAGTGACGGCTTGCTTTGATTTGCCCAAGGGAGCCAGCCAGGTCGCGCTCTGATGAACTGGATTCGGCGATTGGGCTGGGGCGGAATCGCGATCTGCCTTACGCCTCTTTCATCGCGGCGTATCAAGCCTGGTTGTTCGTTTGCCGCAGCCGGAGGCCTACGGTCGAATCGCGTCCATCCAGTTGACAGAGTGCCTACACACGGCGGTAGGCAGGCGCTAGGCACCGGCCACCTGGCCATTGCGGTAGGCGGGTCCAATTCGTCGGTTGATCAAGCAGGGCAGTTCAATGACATGGCGCGCTACAACTTAGCGCCAGTCAGCCAACAATCACGCTAGTAGCGGAAAGGGTCCAAGCAGACCGCACACGCCTCGCGCTCGCCGGCGGAGCTTTCTGCCGCTGAGCGATCGGCCGCAGCCCTTGTTGTTTCACCTAGGCGTTCCAGGCTATCCGCACGTGCCCGCAGCGGATAGACCAGCTCGGGGCGCTGGCGGATGGCTTCGTCATACTGAGCCAACGCTTCCCTATCGCGGCCCAACGCAGCCAAAGAGCGTCCCCGCGCATAGTGGGATGCGGCCTGCTGAGGAGCCAGTGCAACAAGATGATCCGCATCCGCCAGCGCATCCGCCGCCATCCCGACTTCCACCCGTGCCAACGCCCGCCCGCGATAAAATTGCGCGTTCTCGGGTTGTCCGGCGATGGCGGCGTCGAAGTCTGCAAGGGACTCCGCGTGTCGCCCGCTCTGACAAAGCGCCAGGCCGCGGAGAAAACGTATATAAGGACTTTCGGCCAGCTTTACCGCTCGGTCGAGATCCGCTAGCGCTGCATCAAACTGGTGTAGATCGATCCGATAAATCGCGCGTGCTTCCCAGTACCGAGCCCGCGTCGAGCTGATCTCGATCGCGCGGTCGATATGCGCGATCTGCTCCTCGCGTGTCATATCCTCTTCCTCGCCGCGCAACGCCGTGAGGTACTCTCGATCAGCCTCGTCGTGGCCGCAGAATGCCGTACAAAGCAGAATCAGCGGCCCGAGAATTCGACGTAATCTGGGATGCATTTCCTCCATGATATGGGCGTCGGGTTGTGGCGGCCCGGCAAGCCGAATGGTGTTAGACTGACTGGCGCCGATGAAAACCGTAATTCTTGCCCTCTTTCTAGCCGCTGGAGCCTACGCCCAACCCGCTGCCGAGCTGTATCAGAACTACTGCGCTGGCTGCCACGGTGCGCAGATGGAAGGCGGCCAGCACTCCGCGTTGCGCAAGACCGACTGGATGTACGGCGGCTCGCGAGACGAGCTGCTGCGTACCGTGAGATATGGCGTCGCCGGCACCGAGATGGCCGCTTGGTTGAAAGTCATTCCCGCCGAGCAGGTCGATGCGATAGTCGATTACATCATCGCCAGCCGCGACACGCTGCCGCCCGCACCCGCCGCCAAGCCCGACACTTTGCAGCTAACGGACTACACGGTCCACATCGAGCGCCTGGTGACAGAAGGTTTCCGCTCCGCCCCGTGGGGTATTGAGTTCGTCGACGAACATCGTGCGCTGATCAGCGAACAACGCGGCGGCCTGCGTTGGCTAGTTGACGGTAAGCTCGATCCGGAGCCGATCACCGGCACGCCCGAGACCATCCAATACGGCACCGGCGGCCAGCTGGACTTGGCCTTGGACCCCGACTACGCCAACAACGGCTGGGTCTACATGGGCTACGTCCACCCGCTCGGCGACAGCGGCCCCACCGAAGAACGCCCGGCCATGACGCGAATTATTCGCGGTCGCGTGTCCGATCACAAGTGGGTCGAACAGGAGTTGCTTTTCAGCGTTCCCGACGATCTATATTTCGTCAATCGCGGACGCTGGGGATGCCGTCTACTGTTCGACAAAGACGGGTACCTGTTCTTCACCATCGGCGACATCCGCGAGAACGACGACGTCCAGCGCCTCAACAAGCCTGCCGGCAAGACCTATCGCATTAACCGCGACGGCTCGATCCCCGCGGACAACCCCTACGCCGGAAGAACGGACGCTCTCGAGGCCATCTATACCGTCGGCAATCGCAACGTGCAGGGCATCGCCCAGCATCCGGTGACCGGCGAAATCTGGGGCACCGAGCACGGTCCGATGGGCGGCGATGAGCTGAATGTCCTGCGCCTCGGCCGCAACTACGGCTGGCCCGTGATTACCTACGGCCTGGACTACGACGGCACACCGATCTCCCTGCCCGTGATCACTGAGAAAGAAGGCATGGAGCAGCCGGTCAAATACTGGAAGCCCTCCCCGGGAATGAGCGCCCTGGAGTTCTACACCGGCGATCTGTTCCCCAAGTGGAAGAACCAAGCCTTCGCCGGCGCCCTCGTCTTCCAAGAGATCAAGCGCCTCAAACTCGCCGGCGAC
>JAQCLD010000090.1 GCA_027592785.1 Acidobacteriota bacterium | reverse complement strand
GCCGACATTCTCAAGTCCCGCCGGCAACGATCCGGCAGGCGCCAGCGGCCTTTCGTCCGCCGACAGAGGGAGAGTCAGCAGCACGAAGCTGAGCGTCAAGATTTGTACTATTCGCTTCATTCGATAACCCTTCTTTCTCTAAGAACCAGCTCAACCGCCGAACAAATTATTCCGCCGCGTCGGCGCCGCGGGTCGCCACGCCCTGTTCGAGCAGCATGTCGATCGCCTGCTCGATGGGAATGTGTACGAGACCCTGGCGCTGGTCGACCCAGCCGTAACCGTCCAATTGCTCGGCCTCTTCGGCGCGGATGCCGCGCAAGTCCAGACCGGGGACAACCTGCAACTGCGGTGCGCCGCTCTTTTCGCCGGGTGCGGAGAACTCCACAGGGTTGCCGTATTTCGATATCTGCCGCTGGGACAAGTACTCGAACAAAACCGTGATCAGGCCGTAAGCGGCGAGGACGCTGCAGAACATGAATACCAAGAAGAGGGCGACGGGACGGACATGCGCGTCGGACCGCTCGTGGTCATGCGTCGGTGAGAAGTTCGCCATTAGTGGTGCCCTCCAGCGATTTCCAGAACCTCGGCCAACCGCGGATCATTCTTGGCAAGCAACGGCTTGTCTTTCAAATGCATGGCGAAAAAGCCGACCCACAGGCCACCCAGGCCGATCAAGACCGCCAAGTCCATCCAGTGCAGGTGAACTCCGCCGCCGTGGGACATGCTCGGTTGCGTCAACCAGTACAGATCGACGAAGCGCATCACCAGGATCCAGACGGCCACGAAAACCAGCCGTGACGGGTTCCGCTTCGTCCATCGCGTCAACAGAAACAGAAGCGGCAAGGCGAAGTGAAAGATGATCAGGGCTTGCGAGATCACCAGCCAGCCGTCACCCATGCGCTCGAGATACCAGGGCGCTTCTTCCTGCGTATTGCCCGACCAGATGATCAGGAACTGCGACAGGTTCATATACGTCCACAGCATGATGAAGGCCAACAAGAGGTTGCCGTAGTCATGGTACGTATTGACGTTCACCAGCTTCTTGAGCGAATCCGTCTTCTCTAGGAAGCGCACGGCTAGGACCGTGAAGGCCATGGCCGCCAGCAAGTCCGCAGCGGCGAACAGGAAGCCGAAGATCGTCGAGAACCAGTGCGGGTCGAGCGACATGACGAAATCGACCGAGAAGAACGTCAGCGACAACGCCATCAGCACGAGACCGGCGCCGCTCAAGGCCCGCAATTTGCGGATCGCGGGCTGGGGGCCTTCCGTATCTTGCTGCAAGGACCAACGCGACAAAAGGATGCCGATGGCGCTCCAGAGTACGACGTAGAAGACAACCCGAGCCAGGAAGAACGGTTCATTCAAGAAGGCGACCTTGGCCTGAATCAGCGCGTCGTCGACAGCCTCGGGGCGGGCCCAAGGGAACAACGTTTGCATGCCCATCACGACGGGAATCGCCAGGATCCCCATCAACGGCATCGTGCGACCGGCAGACTCCCAAATCCGCCGTGCCGGGACGCCCCAGCTGGCAGCGGTCAGATGGTAAATCATCGTCCAACCCAAGCAGCCGAGAGTCGGCGCCAGCCAGTACAAATAGCCTGTCAAGTACGAACGATAGAACTGTTCCGAGTCCATCGCGAATCCGGCGGCGGCGGCGGCGAGACCCAAGGCTCCGACGAGGAGCGCCTTGGTCTGCAGGCCCGCGAGTTCGGAATTCGTTTCCTGCGTACTCATTGGGCGGCCTCCGCGTTCAACTCCGCAACCACTGCCGGCGGCAGATCGTTGACGCTTACGTGGCGGCTTAACTGTAGGGCGCGAATGTAGGAAACGATGGCCCAGCGATCGTTCGGTTGAATCCTGTCGTTGAAGCTGTACATCCGACCTTTGCCGTTGCTGATGACGTTGTAGAAGTGGCCCACCGGGGCTTGCCGCAAGCGATCGATGTGGTACGACGGCGGACGCTGGAAGCCGCGCTGCACCACCGTCCCCAAGCCGTCGCCAAGTTGGCCATGGCAGGGCGTGCAGTAGATATTGAAGCGCTGGCGACCGTGCTCGACGACCTCGCGAGTTACCGCGAACGGAAACTGGGTCGCCAACTCGCCATTCTCGAAGCCGGTGTAGAACAGCTCGTCTTCGTGCAGCTCGCCGCGCGCGACGGCGCCGTCGACCGGGGGCCGTGAGGCGCGATGGTCGCTGAAAAACTCGCTCCGCTCGAGCGGCTGCAACTTCGGCTGGTCGTGCATGTCTTGACGACAGGCCGAGAGCCCGAAAGCCGCAACAGCGACTGCGGTGAGCAGGAACCGCTTTGCGTAGGTACTATTCGTCCTCAACTTCCCTTACCTCAAGCGGATTCAAAGTTTCGAGAAAGGCCGAGACCTTCGAAGGCTCAAACTTCGGATCGTCGGACTCCACGACCAAAAAGAAACGGTCCTGGCTCGCGCGCAGGAACGACGGCAGGTTGAACATTGGGTGATTCGGCAGCGGCAGCCCGTTCAAGCCGAACATGCCGAACACCGCCGTAAACGCTGACAGCAGAATCGTGCATTCAAATGTGACGGGAATGAACGAAACCCACGAGTTCAGGGGACGGCCGCCGACGTTATAGGGCAGCTCGAGCACCGAGACCCAGTAGCACAGTCCGAAACCGACGCTCAGGCCGAGCAGCCCGCCGGCAAAGACCGCCCAGGGCATCTTCGTCGCCGGTTGCCCCAGAGCCTCACGGATGCCGTGCACGGCGAAAGGGGTGTACGCGTCGATGTTCTTGTAGCCGGCTTGACGAGTCTTATTACAGGCTTCGAGCAACTTGTGCTCGTCGTCAAACTCGGCTGCGATGCAGAACAGATTGCTCATCGTCTCGCGCCTCTCCTCAACCTTGCTTCACCTGTTCGCTCTTGTGCACCAGATGCTTCATTTCAAACATCGCGATCATCGGCACAAAGCGCAGGAATAAGAAGAACAACAATACGAACTGTCCGATCGTTCCCAGGTACAAGATGATGTCCCAGAATGTGGGGAAGTACATACCCCACGACGACGGCAAGAAGTCGCGGTGCAAGCTCGTCACGACAATAACGAACCGCTCCAGCCACATGCCGACGTTGACGACCAGCGAGATCACAAACAGCAACACCAGGTTGCGGCGTATCTTGCGGAACCACAGCAATTGAGGCGTCAAGCCGTTGCAGAAGATCAGCGTCCAGTACATGTACCAGTAAGGACCGGAAATGCGGTTCATGACCATGTACTGCTCGTACTCATTGGCGGAGTACCAGCCGAAGAACAGTTCCGTCATGTAGCCGTAGAACACGACCAGCCCGGTGGCCAGCGTAATCTTGGCCATGTTTTCGATATGCCGCATGGTGATGAAGTCATGCAACTTGTAGAAGTGACGAACCGGGATCGCCAAAGTCAAAACCATGGCGAAGCCGGAATAAATAGCGCCAGCAACAAAGTACGGTGGGAATAACGTCGCGTGCCAGCCAGGGATCACCGAGACCGCGAAGTCAAACGAAACGACCGTGTGCACGGATACGACCAGCGGTGTCGAGATACCCGCCAAAATTAGGTAAACGGATTCGTAACGCTCCCAGTGGCGGGCGGAGCCGCGCCAGCCGAGCGCAAAAATGCCGTAGATGCGTCTGACGACTTTCGTCTTGGCGCGATCGCGCATTGTGGCCAGATCCGGAACCAAGCCGGTGTACCAAAACAGCGCTGAAACCGTCGCATACGTCGTGACGGCGAACACGTCCCAGACCAGAGGAGAACGGAACTGCGGCCAAACGTTCATCGTGTTCTGGTAGGGCATTAGCCAGAACGCCAACCAGGGGCGACCAACGTGCAGCAACGGGAACAGGCCCGCACAGGACACCGCAAACAGCGTCATCGCCTCTGCAAACCGGTTGATCGACGTTCGCCAGTCTTGCCGGAATAGCAACAGGATCGCCGAGATCAAGGTACCCGCGTGACCAATACCAATCCACCAAACAAAGTTGATGATGGCGAAGCCCCAACCGACGGGAATATTAAGCCCCCAGACGCCTGTGCCTTTCAGAACAAGCCAGGCAGCGCCGTGGGCGATACCACCCGCCAACGACAGCCCAGCCAAGACTCCGATGTACCAAAACAGCGGCGCGTCCTTGCCCAATACGATGTCCGAGATCTTCTCGGTGATCGTCGTATTATTTTGATTCGGCCCAATGACCGCGTCTTCTAGAGGATGAACCTGGGTCGCCAACTTGGTTATGCCTCCGTCACTTGAGCAGACATTGAGTGCTCTTCGCCGTGATTCGCCCCGGCGCCAGTGACCGGCATCTCGGGATTAGGGTTGCTCACCCGCGCCAAATAGGTCGTGCGCGGCTGCGTGTTCAGTTCTTCCAACAGACCGTAGTTGCGGGGGTCTTTCTTCTGCAAAGTCACCTTTGCCGCCGGATCGTTGATATTGCCGAAAGTAATCGCCTCGGCCGGACAAACCTGCTGGCAGGCGGTCAAAATCTCGCCGTCGCGAATCGGTCGATCTTCTTTCTCGGCGGTCGTCCGCACGTAGTTGATGCGCTGCACGCAGTAAGTGCATTTTTCCATCACGCCGCGGCTGCGAACCGTAACGTCAGGATTACGCTGCAACTGATAGGTATCCGTTTCGAAATCTTGGTACAGCAGGAAGTTGAAACGCCGCACTTTATAAGGACAGTTGTTGGAGCAGTAGCGCGTGCCGACACAGCGGTTGTAGACCATGTCGTTCAAGCCTTCGCTCGAGTGAACCGTCGCTCCGACCGGGCAAACCGGCTCGCAGGGAGCGTTCTCACACTGCATGCAGGTCAGCGGCTGGTAGTAGGTGGCCGGATCGTCTAACTCGCCCTCGAAGTAGCGATCGATGCGGATCCAGTGCATCTCGCGGCCCCGGGCGACTTGATCCTTGCCGACGACGGGGATATTGTTTTCGGAATGGCAGGCCGCCATGCAGGCGTTGCAGCCGACGCAACGATTCAAATCGATCGTCAGCCCCCAAGCATTTCCGGTGTAGTTATATTCCGGGAAGAAAGACTTATCGTTCTTTACGTCGGAATAGGCCGTACCGTCGCTGCGTCCGCTTTGGAATCGAACATCGGCCTGAGGGCCGTCAGCGGAGTCCGATCCGATCGCACCGACGTAAGGAGCGCCGACGCCGGCAGGGGCAGGAGCATGCTCGTCTGAACCGCCGCCATGCCCACCGATCATCTGCGCAAAGTTCGGATGTTCTTCGTACTCAGCCGCAGTGGCCACGCGGACCAGATGCCGGCCTTCCATCGAGCCATGATCCTGAACGCAGGCCGGAGGGGCGAACTCGTTGCGCTTGGCAAAGTCCACCGAAGGCGCGTGCCAGCGCTCAGCGGTCGTTTGCAACGCGTAGGAGTTGAAGCCGGCGCCTTCGCAGACGCGCCCAGAGTGGGTGCGTCCATAGCCCAGGTGAACCACAATCACGTCGTCTGCCTGACCAGGTGCGATCCAAACAGGTCCGCGCACCTTCAGGCCGCCGCGTCCCAACTCGACAACCTCACCGTTGCGTAGGCTCAAACGCTCGGCAGTCGCCGGGCTGACTTGAGCGACATTTTCCCAGGTAAGCTTGGTGATCGGCTTCGGCAACTCCTGCATCCAGCCGTTGTTGCTGTATGTTCCGTCCCACACGGTGGAGTCGGGACGAATCACGAGCTCCACTCCGTCCGCGGGAGCCAAATTCACGAGCCGTGTCCAATCCGCACTCAGGGCCGCATCGGCCGCCGTCGCGCCAGTGCCTGCTACGACTCCGTCGTGCAGCGCTTTACGCCAAACGGGCTCCATCTCAGCCTCGGAGAGCCCTGCGGTTGCGGCAAAAGTCGCGCGCAGCAAGTCCCGACCGGAAGCGTCTTCCTCGACCAACATCGAGAGGAACTCGACCTGACTCTTGCCGCCAAACAGGGGTTCAATCATCGGCTGCTGGAGCACAACGGAACCGTCTTTGGCTCGAATATCACCCCAGGCTTCGAGATAGTGAGTGCCCGGCAGCTGCCAGTGGCATTCCACAGAGGTCTCGTTCCCCGCCTCAGCCAACATGACGCGGAAAGGAACCTTCAGTAAGGCGTCGCGGAATCCCGCATCGCCAGGCGTGTCGTAGCAAGGGTTGCCGCCCAAGATGACCAGCATCTCGACGGAGCCATCATTCATCGCCGAGACGAGTGCGGTGAGCGAGCTCAGTTGGTTCGTGGGCGCGATGTCGATCGGGGCGGAATAAGAAACCGTGGCGCCGACCGCACCCAATTGCGCGTTGATCGCATGGGCCAAGGCATGGACGCCCGGCGTTTGCTGATCTCCGGCAATCACGACCGCCGTAGCGCCGGCGCGCTGCAGATCAACGGCCAAGGGCTCAATCCAAGCGGTGGCCTTTTCCGACAGCGCCGGGACCGTGGCGCCCGTCGAAACGCCAAGGCGCTCAGCAAGGGCGGCAGCAAAAACTTCCACCTCCGATGCCTTCAGCCGCAGACGATGGTCGGCGCTGGCGCCGGTGACGCTCGGAGCGGCCTCGGCGACATACAGGCGATTCATGTCCGCCTGGCCGTTTTCGACCTGACGTCCATTCGCGAAATCGCGCAGCGAACGAACCGAGCCCGGAGTATTGGAAAGGAAATCCGCGTCCAACGACAAGATGACCTTGGCGGCCTTCAAGTCGTAGTGGGCGTCCAGAACTTGCCCGAAGCAGGCTTCGGACGCCACGACGGCGGCATCGCGGTTTACCGGCTCCCACTGGTGCCAAACCGCATCGGGGAAGCGCTCCAGGGCACGGTCCATTGCCGCCTTGAACGTCGGCGAAGTCGACGAGCCGCTTAAGATGCGCAGACCGGATCCGCGCTTCTGCGCCTGCAGCGCAGCCTGGCGGCGAAACTCCGGCGTAAAGGCTGTCCAGCTCGAAGCGCGATGGTCACTCACGACGGTCCGCAGACGGTCGGGATCGTACATGTTGAGTACGGACGCCTGGGCCTGCAGGCTAGTCGCGCCGAGCGATAAGGGGTGATCCGGGTTGCCTTCCAGTTTTGTCGGACGATTCTGATGGCACTCCGCCAACAGCGGCTCGCCGATGCCGCCAAAAGGCATGGCCGTCGCGAAGTAGCGCGGGACGCCTGGTACAGCCTCTTCCGGCTGCGCGGCAAACGGCAGGATGTATTCTTTCGGCTGGCGCGTGCAGCCGGTTACTCCGGCGAGCGCCAAAGAAGCGCCCATGATGCTCAGGAAGTGACGCCGGCCTACGGGATCCGTGAAAGTGTCGGACTCGCTCGGAAACTCGTGCTTCAGAATGTCCTGGAATTCAGGCGTACCCGCGACCTCTTCAAGACTCTTCCAATACTGGCGTCCCGAGGAAGACTGCAGCTTGGCCCGAATCTCGGCGAGATCGATAGGCTGTGATGAATGATTTGTCTCGCTCATCGGTGGCACACCGAGCAACTCACTTTGCTCTGAACGTTGTACTCTTCCACCAACCGCTGGGCCAAGGCCAGGCGCTCATCCGGATCTGCAGGCGGAGCCCAAGTCATGTTTGTGATCTCCGAACGCGGTCGCAAATTGGCTTCTGGGTGCCAGTGGCAGTCCATGCACCAAGACATCTGCAGCGTATTGGCCTTCATCATCAGCGGCATCTCGTCCACCCGACCGTGACAGGTCACGCAGCCGATGCCTTTGTTCACGTGGATCGAGTGGTTGAAGTAAACGTAATCGGGAAGATCGTGGACGCGCACCCACTCGAGCGACTCATTCGTGCGGAACGACTCGCGAACAGGCTCGAGCATGGGGGCCTCGGTCCAAATCTGCGAATGGCAGGTCATGCAGGTCTTGGTGGGCGGAATCCCCGCGATCGCGCCCTGCTCGACCGAGGTGTGGCAGTGCAAGCAATCGATGCCCAAGCCCTTCACATGGTGTTTGTGGCTGAACGGTACCGGTTGGTCAACCGGCATATTCTGTTGCGTGTTATACGGCGATTTCGCGACCGTCAACAGCGCCGTCAAACCGCCGCCGGCTCCCAATACTACGGCGAGTAAGGAGAGGCGCGCGATCATGTTCGCGCTGGTATGAAACAGCTGTGCCATCTACACCCCGCCCTTCAGGTTGACCTTCGGCGACAATTTCGCCTGCAGATCGAAACCCCAGGTTAGCTCTACGCCAAACTTACTGTCAAACAAGAAAATATCCTAAATGCCAGGAATCGTCTCCGGCGGACTGTCTTGGGCGCGTCGGCCCAGCTAGCTGATCGGCACTTGGAGCTCAGGGCAGCAGCCCGGTCGTGTCCAAGGACCTTAATTCTTCAACCGTTTGGAATTCCGATCAGTGTATTCGAAAGCGCACGTTCACCGCGACTTTCGGTATTGGACATATCGGCCGATTCACCGATTTCGCGAACTTAGCGCGGTTCGCTGCGCTTCCAGAAGTCCTCGAACAGGCTGGCCATGGCGGACGCCAGGCTCTCATGTTCGAAAACCAATGCCGTTACTTCCGGATTGCTGACCACCGGATCGCTGAGCGAAATCATGCCGCGCCGGCGGTCGAACAGCGCCAGCTTCATCGGCAAACTCGGAGAGCTCCGGATCGAGGCTCCAGCCTTCTCCAGAGCGGGCACCGCCGCTTCATCGATCGTCTTCTCATCGAAAACCAGGCGGCACGATACATCCCGGTCCAGCAACTCGAGGACGATCGGCTCCCGGCCGGGATCGGAACCGTAGGGCGGCCGAGCGAACTCCAAGTATTCAACGGCGCATTGCTTAAGCATGCGTCGGTACTCTTCTGCCGTCTGCGCGGTGTCAGTAACGATCCGCAGATAGTCCAATGGACCACTACCCAAATTGCCGCTCGCGAAGATCGCGTCCAGATCGTCGCCCAACATGCCGGCCAGGCGCTGCCTTTCGTCCAGTTCGCTGTGGAACCGCTCTTTGCGCCGCTGCAAAAAGGAATCCATCGCCAAACGCGGTTCGACGGCAGAAAACTGTTTTGCCTTGCCCTGCACCACGCGAACGAAGCCCTTCTCGACGAGGCTGTCGAGAACCTCATAAATTTTCTGACGCGGGATCCGTGCACGGCCAGCCACTTCAAGAGCCTTGAAGTGGGAATGACCGATCAGCACCAAATAGGCGCGGGATTCATAGGCGTTGAGGCCTATATCTTGAAGTCGTCTTGTGTGGAGTTCCAGCTCCATAGGAAACTCCAAGCTATCACGAGTTCCCCGTGCAGGGAACCTGCGGAGGCAGACGATTTTGGGAAGACCACGTGCGGTTTCAGGTGCTGCCGCCTAACGAATGGGCGAATAGTCGGTCGGCGACAGGAAGAGCGAGTCCACTTTCTCGACGATCGGACCGTCCTTTTCGGACGCGTCCTTGGCGGCGATCCACGCCGGGTCTTCGCGGAAAGCCTTCCAAGAAGCCTCGCGGGCGGCCATGCTGGGATAGGCCAGCACGTACACGAGAGTATTCTGCGACTCGGGGCCTTCGAGCGGGGTCCAGTAGGCGATCAGGCTCATCCCCTGCTTCGTGAACAAGTAGTTGGTGTGCTCTCGGAAGCGTTTGTGCAGAGCGTCCAGGCGTCCGGGGGCGCAGTGGTAGGTGCGCATCTCAAAGACGCGATTGTCAGCGGCCTTCGCGGGAACAGTCATCAGGAAAGCGGAAGCGGCGAACAGCGTAGCCGCCAGCGGGCCCTGTAGAGCTTCAAGAATGGTACGCAGCATAGTGCCGAAGATTGTAGCGCCGCTGGGGACCTTGCCGCCAACCGGTTTCGTACTCCTGGTCAAGACATTGGCGAGAATGGAAGAGTAGAGACGCATGCGAGCCTTGGTTCTATCCGGCGGGGCATCCTTCGGCGCCTATCAGGCCGGCGTCTGGAAGGCTCTTGAGGAACGTGCCTGGGAGCCGGACGTGATTATTGGCGTCTCCATAGGCTGCGTCAACGCTTTCGCCCTGTCTCGCGGCGCGAGCGACGACGAAATGGCCCATATGTGGCGAGACCTCCCTGGCGAGGTCGGCGGCGTGGCCCACTCCACTCCTTCGCTCTGGAAACATCTTCGGCTTTTCCGCGACTGGCTCGATGCTGTCGTCGAGCGGTTCGGCGAGCGTCCGCCACGCTACCGCATGAAGGCCGTGTTGCTGGAGGCGCCTTCTTTGCGCTTCCGGATGGAAGATTGTTTGAGCGATCCGCGGCGCTATCTTGAGGCGGCTTGCGCCCTGCCGGGCGTTCTGCCTCCCGTCCGCGCCGACGGAAAGTGGCTGATCGACTGCGGGGCCACGCGCCACTTACCCATTCGCGAGGCGCTAACCCTGGGCGCGACGGAAATCGTCGCCGTGGACCTGCTCAAGCACTATCCGATTCCGCTGGCACGATTCGCGAGAAAGAAGATCCTGTCGCTTCGGGACTTCCTGCACAGCGAACGCTCGGAGCCAAGCACCGAGGAACTTGCCCAGGTCTCGCTCACCGTGGTGGCCCACGATAGTCCCCTGGGCTCCATCCCGGACGCCTTCCGCTGGAACCCCGAGCACGTCGAACGATTGCTTCGCTTGGGGTACGAAGACGGCCTGCGCACGCTTTCCAACACTGCGCCAACGGAAGTTGTAGGCCAAGAGTATTAGGCAGTTTTTTTAGTTCCCGGCGGGTCAAACGCCGTAGACCAAAGCAACCGTTAGTACGTGTATCTTTCCTAGGCGGGGTCCTATCCCTCAGGGACGTCTGCGATGCCGGATCTACAACATTATTGGCCCACGTTCCTCTCGTCGTTGCCGCCCAGCTCGCTTATGGCGGCGGGAGCTTGTCTCGCTGCAGCCGTGCTGCTGGCGGTCCGTATCCTGCGCCGTAAGAGGCCGTCCAAGTACTTCCCGCGCGTGCCGACAGAGACTCTGCGGCTAGTTCCCCTGCCCGCCAAGGCCACCTGGAAACCAGCCGCCATCGAGGGCCGGCCGGCCATGCATGTCAGCGCCGAGTGGCGGGCCACCAACATCACCGACAGCTCGGTACAGATCGTTCGCGCCTACGTGGAGCAGCCGTCCGCGGAAGGGCTGATCGTCCTCTGCGAACAATCCGAAGGTAAGACCTGGGGAGTCCACGAGATCGCCCCGCACACGACGGTCGAGGTATCGGTCGATTTCTGGATTGATCCGCCGACCAAGAAGCCCGGCAAAGCGTTGAAGGCCTCCGTCGTCTTTCTCGACCAGTTCGGAAATCGACACCGCACCAAGCGTCTGGCCTTTACCAGTTCGATTCCCGGCGCCGCGGCATCACCAATCGACGCGGAGTGGGTCCCGGAGAGTTCCGCTACATCTATTGACCGTACTCTGCCCATCGAGCTGCAGGTCTCCGCCGTCCTCAAGGAAGAACTTCGGCGCTACGACTTGTGCGGCCGGCGGGTAGGCGGACTCGGCAGCGTCCAAACGCACTACGGCCCAAAGGTCCTGTGTGGTGTCGGCTCCGTTTGGCGGGAAGCCCATTCCAGCCAGGGCCCGCTGATCGTGGAATCCACCTCCGACGCCTACATCGAGTCCGACAACGCGGACTCGATGGTCAAGCTCTACGACACGCTCAACCATAGTGACCAGCTACGCTTCGTGGCCGCTTTGCGCCGCCGCTTGGGCCGCTACGGAGAGTGCGCACCGGTCGGCTACCTCACGCTGCTCGTGTTATTCCGGACGGGCGATTTACGAGAAGCGCTATCGACTGCCCGGGCCTATTTGCAGGGCGACGACGGCTGCGGCTTCAGCGAGTTCATGTTGTTGTTGGACGGCCTGTTGCGATTCGAGCACCGTCGATTCTCGGACATGATGCTGGAAGACGTTGAGCAGTTTATTAGCGGCCTCGACGAATACACTTTCGGCATCCCCGACCGCTTAGCCGAGATCAAACGGCGCAGGCGACAGATCCCCCTGCCTATTCGGAATCCGGCTGCGGACGAACTCGCCCTGAAGCTAGTTCATTAGGCGAGTCGCGGCGCGCGGAATCTCAACCACAGTCCCGCTCCGCAACACAGCAGGAACCCAAATCCAGTCATCCAGGCGCCCCTGGTCACCGACTGCGGCCGATAGCGGAACTCCACCGTCGACCGTCCCGTTGGTGCGTATACCGCTCGTAATCCGCGGCGGTAGCGCAGCACAGGAACCTTGGCGCCATCGACGGTTGCTTGCCAACCCTCAAAGTAGGGATCCGCCAGAACGACGTATCCGGGGCAAGCGGTCTCGACCTCAAGCGTTGTCGACTGAATGGTCCACGCGGTTTGCCGCACCTGCCCTTCCGTCTCGCAACTTGCAACACGCTGCAAACCCGACGACTCAAACCTGGCATCGCTGACGAACTCATTGCTGTAGGTCATCCACGCACGCGGTAGCGTGTCGGGATTTTCGAACACCTTGATTCCGTTGCGGGCCGTGAATCGTTCAATTTGCGCTTCGTCATGCGGCCCTCTTCCGATGAAGTACTTCGTGTTCGTCAGCTTGTAGAACTCTATCTGGTTCAGCTGCACATACATTTCAAAGAAGTCGCGATTGATCGACGCCAAGAAGCCGCCCGTCTGCTCAATGCCCCAGCGAGCTCCGACATTCGTGCCGCTCAGGTCCGGACTCATGGCGTAGCGAAATCTCTCGCCCCGTGCGGCCTCCGAGACTAAGAACTCCATCGGCTCGCGGAAATCCTCCTCCAATCGATTGATGTACGTCCGGCGGGTTGGGTCGTCGATGTCGGTGATGTCGTAGAACTGCGTTCCGTACGTCTCGGCCATGAGCAACGCTAGAGCTGCGCCGGCAAACACCTTGGCCGTCATGTCGCCCTTTTTGTAGGCCTGCGGACACGCGGCCAGCACAAGCGCAACGACGGCCGACAAGGTGACGTTGTCACCCGGGTCCGGATACATATGGCCCCACATCGCCCGTACGAAGAGCGTCGTGTAGGTCATCGCCGCATAGCTCACCAGCATGATCTGCCCGCGCCGAATCCACGACGACGCGGTTAGCTGTTCCGTGCTCTGGCGCATTAGGTAATCGAGCCCTTTGGCTGCCAGAACGAAGATCGCCAGTTGCGCTACGAAAACGGCATAAGCCGACGTCCGCGCCGTGTGCGCCTCGGGGATGAACTAGTAGGCCCAACCATGCAGCAGCGAGTAGGTTCCCGACGCGTAGCTGAGCGACAAGATGGCAAGCAGCGCATAAGCCTTGACCCAACGTTGCTTCCAGCACGAAGCGACCGCGTAAAGGGCCAACACCAACGCCGTCCAACCGACAAACGTGTTGACGTGCGTATTCAGTCGCGGCGTGACCAAGCCCATCAGCGTCACCAGTTCCATCCGCAGCGCGTGGTGGACGTAGTAAGGGACATGATCCCCGCGTCCGACCGGCGACTCAGCGTTCACCCAACGCAACGCCTCTCCGCCATACTCGAACGCCGGCAGCAGCTGTAGTCCAGCGACCAAGAACGACACAACTGCCGTCACGCCAAACATAACAACCAGCGACAGCGCCGCCCTCCGATCGCTGCGGCGCTCAATCAGCATGTAGAGAAACACACCGCCCAACGCCAACAGCGAGAAGAATGGAGCCTGGTGGTGGCCGCTCAACAACGACATGCCGACCGATCCGCCGCACAACACGGCATACGCGAGCCCACGCCAGCGGTCCGCTTGCCTCGCAGCGCGGTGGAATAACATCAGCGTCAGCGGCAGCCAGATGGCGCCATTCAACATCTGCGGCCAGCCGACCGACCCGACCCAACCGCCGCAGGTGAACGCCAGCCCCGCGAAAATGGCTGCCATGTTGCCGAACTCCAGCTCTTTCGCCAGAGCAAACGCGAACAACGCCGCCAGCAAGTGGATCAGCACTCTCTGTAGGTGGATCAATCGATAGCGGATGTGCCCATCCCTGCTCAGCGGCGCCGCGAACAGAGGCCAGTTCAGCGGAAAGGCGCCTCCGGGCTGCATCTGACCCAGCAACGACTGTCCCGACCACACATACGGATCCCACAGCGGGAAGATGCCCTCATTCCAAGCCTTCGCCTGCGTCTCGTACCAAGGCAGCACCTGTCCGGCTATATCGGGCGAATCGATAAAAGTGAACTGGTTGCTGAAAACCAGCTTCCAGTAAAAAAGCGCTGTCAGGAGCAGCAGGAGGCCAATCCAACGAGCGCCCGAAAGGCGAGAACGCATGTCCTATTCTTGACGATCGAAGAGATCGATGTGTGCAGCCCTAAGGGCCCTCGGTTTTTTCGTCGTCTTCGGCAGCCAATGGCGGGCTCTTTAACGCTTCGACCAACTGCGCAACGCGCGCTTGCGCCTGCTTGGCTTGCTTGCCGTCGGGCTCTAAGGCCAGATAGGAGCGGTAGGCGTCCAAGGCATGCGCACCCTGCCCGAGTTCGTCCCGCGCCCCGGCCAACTTCCAATAGGCGTCCGCGTACTGCGGATTCCATCTGGTGGCTTCCAGGTAGCGGGCCGCCGCAGCGCGGTCATTTCCCTTCTTAGCGTAAAAGTCTCCGATCTTCAGATCCTTTTTCGCCTGGATAGGGTTGAACGCGTAAGTGGTGGTCGGCAGAAGATCTTCGTCCTCATCGACGAGACCGCTCGTTTCGTCAGTGACGGGCGCAACATCCGGACGCTCCTTGAGTTGAGCGGGCGCCGCGCCTCCGATGAAGAACAGCGCGATAAGTATCGCGAGCCGCATGAACTTTAGTATAGCGGCGGCCAAGTTGCCTGGCCCGCTTGGCGCCGCAAGCCAAAACGGGCTAGAGTAGCGCTCTCAAGCTGCGCATTTCGTCGAGAACCAGATGACCAAGCAAGTCCTGTTGATTTCCACCTTAGCCCTCGCCGTTTTGATGTCTTGCAGCCCTGCTGCGGATGATCAAGAATCGCAGGCCTACTCCATCCCGGCGAGCGATAGCGAAGCGCTGCTCCAAGGCCTGACCGAATTCGAGGAACACGCCGAAGCCGTCCGCATTCGGGCGAACGCCGGCTTGTTCGCCGATGCGGCCATCTACGGCAAAGCAGTCGCCTGGGCGCTGCGCCATCCGGAAGAATTCTACACGGCGGACTATACGCAGAACGCCTACAAAGCCCTTGAGGTCGCCAAGAAACGGTTGACCGCGCTGGAGGGCGGCACGACGCCCTGGACCCACGACAAGGGCTACGTCGTACGCGCCTACCGTTCGCGCGTCGACGGCAGTCTGCAGCCCTACGGTTTGCAGATTCCCGAGTCGTACAACGGCGAGCCCACGCGTCTCGACGTGTGGCTGCATGGTCGCGGCGGCACGCTCACCGAAGTCAGCTTCATCGCCGCTCACGACCCCGCCTTTCCGCACGACGACGCTCTCTCCGTTCCGCGCTCGCAAAACTACATCCAGCTCGACGTCTTCGGACGCACCAACAATGCCTACCGCTGGGCCGGCGAGACCGACATCTACGAGGCGCTCGCCGACGTTCGCCGCGACTACAACATCGACCCCGACCTCATCACGCTGCGCGGCTTCTCGATGGGCGGAGCCGGAGCTTGGCACGTCGGCCTGCACAATCCTTCGCAATGGGCTGCCGTGGAAGCCGGAGCCGGTTTTAACGAGACGCTGATCTATGCCAAGCAGGCCGACCTGCCGGCCTATCAGCTGGCCGCGTTGACCATCTACGACGTCTATCGCTACGCCCTGAATGCCTTCAACGTCCCCACGGTCGGCTACGGCGGCGAGATCGATCCGCAGTTGCAAGCATCCGTCAACGTCCGTGAGCAGCTCCAAGAAGAAGGCTTCACGTTCACCAAGGATGAGTCCCATTGGACGACCGACGACCTCAAGGCGCTTTTCCTCATCGGCCCCGAGACGCCCCATCGCTGGCACCCGGCTAGCAAGACGGAATCGAGCGCCTTCATCGACGCCAACCTGCCTCGGACCGTGCCCGACCACGTGCGCTTCGTGACCTATACGACCGCCTATCCGGACGCCTATTGGGTGCGCATCGAAGGCCTGGACAGCCACTACGAACGCGCCGAAATCGACGCCCAGCGTAGTCCCGATGGCGTCGTCGTCAAAACGACTAACGTCCGCGCACTCAGCCTGACTACCTCGAACAGAACTTATGAAATCGACGGTCAGGCCATCTCCGGCGCCGGCGCCAACCCTTCCTTCATCAAGAGCAACGGCATCTGGAGCGTCGGCCGGCTTTCGGACCCACAGAAACGGCCCAGCCTGCAAGGCCCCATCGATGATGCCTTCAGAGAAGCATTCCTCGTTGTGCGACCTACCGGTACCGCCCTAGCCCCTGACGCTCATGCCGCAGCCCTCAAGCGCATGGAGCGCTTCCAGACCGAATACGCCAAGTGGATGCGCGGCGACGTGCCGGTCGTCAACGACACCGATCTCACGGCTGAACAGATCGCCGGAAACCACCTTGTCCTGTTCGGCGACTCGGGCAGCAACCAGGTTCTGGCGCGCATCCTCGACGACTTGTCTCCCCTCGAATGGACCGCTGAGGGCCTGAAGGTCGCCGGGCAAGACTACGACGTCGCGGCTAATCTGCCCGTCCTGATTTATCCCAACCCGCTCAACCCCGATCGTTATGTCGTCGTCAACAGCGGCCACACCTTCGGCGAGACAGAGTTCCTGGGCACCAATGCGCTGCTCTTCCCACGTCTCGGCGATTGGGCCGTGCTGTCAACCGCTGACGAATCCACCGTTGCCGCCGGCTTGTTCGATGAACAATGGCGCTGACGCATTAACATAAGGATTCGGAGCCCATACGCCATGATCCACGTGCCCATTCTCCGCTGGGGAACGCCCTACAAGTCGCTCGACGTCGATGAAGTCGTCCACTTCGACACAGGCGAAAAGATCGCCGAGTTTTCGAAATCCGACGGCATGCTCATTCGCCGCGACATGAAGCACACCAAGCGCGCCCGTGCGGCTCTACGCTCGATTCCCGCGAAAGAACTGGTGGCCATGTGCGAGAAGGCCGCCGACATCTTCGTCAACGACGAGTTGCCGATGGGCGACGACCTGCAGGGGCCCGAACACTTCGTCCGCTGCCAGTCCGCCACCACCGGATTGCCCGAGAACATGTGCGCGGGCAACATGCAGAAGCTGCATTTCGTTCTCTCGAACATGGGCGCAATTCTCGACTCGCTCACCCGCGGCCTTGACCTTGACGTCCTGTCGAAGGGCTACGGCAAAGACAAAGACGGACGCGTCGTTAGCCTGCAGGCCCAAGCCGACGTGCTCGGCGCCGTGCTGCCGTCCAACTCGCCCGGCGTTCACTCGCTCTGGTTGCCCGTCATCCCGATGCAGATCGGCCTGGCTCTCAAGCCCGGCGCGCAAGAGCCTTGGACGCCTATGCGCATGGCCCAAGCGCTGTTCAAAGCGGGCGTGCCCAAACAAGCCATCTCGGTCTACCCCAGCGGCGGCGACTCCGGCCCGGCCATCATGCGCGCCACCGAACGCTGCATGATCTTCGGCGGCAAGCAGACCATCGACCAGTACGCCGGCAATCCCGGCATCCAAGTCCACGGGCCCGGCTGGTCGAAAATCATTCTCGGCGACGACGAAGTCGATAACTGGGAAAGCTACCTCGACGTCATGGCCACCAGCGTGGCGGCCAACTCAGGACGCAGCTGCATCAACGCGTCTTCGATTTGGGTTTCCCGGCACGGCCGCGAAATAGCCGAAGCCCTCGGCGAGCGCTTGGCCAAGATGCAACCCTTAGGCCCGACTGATCCCGAAGCGCCGTTAGCAGCCTTCACCGTAGCCGGCGTAGGAGAAGCCATCTCCGAAATGATCGACGCCGAGCTGGAAGCCGCCGGAGCGATCGA
>JAQCLD010000089.1 GCA_027592785.1 Acidobacteriota bacterium | reverse complement strand
CGCTCTCGGCTGCATCCGCGGCAATGACCTGTTCTTCACTCAGGTCCGCCATGCGGATGTTGTTGCCTCGCTTTCGCTTGCGCAAATAGTCGTAGGCGGCGTTGGTGGTGAGTCGATAGAGCCAAGGCTCGAAAACTTCAATGGATCTCAATTGGTCCAGCGAATAATAGAGCCGAACGAATACCTCCTGGCTGACGTCTTCAACGTCTTCGCTTCTTCCGATCAGCCGGTAAATCGTGCCGAGTATCCGCTTGCGGTATGCCCGGACGATCTCATTGAAAGCGTCGGGTTCGCCCGCCTGCGCTCGTTCTATGGTCTCTAATTCGACCAGCATTCAAGGAGTTCGATCGGCGTCTCGCCTGAGACGATGACCTGGCCCCTGAACCTCAGCGAGCAGCAGATCGGCGCCCGTCACTTACGACAAGCCCGCCTGTCCTACAAGAAAGGGCGCAAGGGGCGAGATTCAGGTTACGACATTTTGAGGGGCCCGCGTTGTGAGGGTCGCCGGTCCAATCGTAATGTTTACAGCGATTTAGGACTTTCGCGGCCTGAGAAGGGTCTGTTCTAGTACACCTGCTTGGCTAGAAACCGAATATCCCGTAAGCGCCGAAGGCGCCATGAATGCCAATCCCTATCAGGCAAACCAGCAGCGCAAGCACCAACGCACCGCCGCCCAGAGGCCTCGGTTGACGAGTATGGACCGAGCGCGCGACGGCATCCTCAGCCATCCAAGAGCCGCCCCAAACCACAAGAACCCAGGGCCAGCCCTCGGCCAACAGCGTAGAAAGCGCGAACTGGTCGTAGTAGTTGTTGACCAGCAGCACGATTCCCGCCAGGATCAGCAACGCCGGGCCGAACACGGATGGCCGCCGCGGCAACGAAACCTCGGAGTAGTCCGCCTCGGACCGCTCGCTGACCATCCCCGCCGCCGCCTTCAAACTGCCCCAAACAATCAGGAATGCCGGCCAGGTACGCGACGCCGGCCAGCCGAGTTGATAGTCTGCGACGAAAATTAGGCCGAGCAGCGTAATGAGGGCCGCGAAGGTCCATTCACCCAGAGCGCCCTTCATCGTCTACTCCGGCGCGTCATAGGGAGTCGCCTGCGACCCATGGCGCGACAACTCCTCCCGCTTGCGAGTCGAAGCGTACAGGCGCCAAACGCCAAGGCCGACGAGAACCAACGGCCAGGCCTTGAACACCAACTCTGCGCGGAGGATGCCCAGCGTAAAGAGCAGGAAGAACACGCCTAGAGCGATAAATAGGATTCCGGGGAGAGGCGAGTCGTTGCTGGCGTCAAAGAGCGCCCCGACGATGCCCGACATCTCTTGAACCTCTTCGCCGCGCCGTATCGCCTGTGCCGTGCGCACCGCCTCAATCGGCATATAGAGCACGAAGAAGATGACCATGGGAACCATCAAGGCCGGAATCGCATCGTGATCCGCCGTGGTCGAGATCGCGATCAGCATGCCGAAAATCGCCGCATGGACGATTCCCTTGACGTATTGCCCGTTGTAGACCGCGCCGAGGCCCGGCACGAAGCCCAGCAGGCCGGCCAAGAACGGATGCGGCCCCTCTGTCGTTCCGGAGAACGTCTCTTTCGCGCGTTGGTTCACCGTGGCCGCCGCCTTTGTCGCTTCGGCGGCCGCTCGATTCGCGGCCTCATGGATCTCGTCCATAGGCGAGACCTGTCTCGGCGGCTGCTGAACACCGGGTGCGCACTCCGAGCAGTAGGAGACGCCGTCGCGCAACGCCACGCAGCTTTCGCAGACGCCCTTGCCGCACTCGCGGCAAAACGCCGTGACCGTTGAGTCTGGACAGCTGGGGCACTGGATCATTGGCTTTGCTCGCCGGGGCCTTCGCCCGCGCCCCGATAGGCATTCATCTGCAGTTGGTAGAAGTCCACCGCCGAATCGTAAACCGTCACGCTCTGATCCCAGAAATCCGTCGCCGGCCCGGCCAACGATCGAAGAGCCGTAATCCCCTCGCCGCGATCAGCCCGATATATCTCGACAGCTCGCTCTCCGTAAAACGTCAGCAGCGAGAACGACATCGCCGTCATGGCCATACCCATCACGAAACGCGGTTGCAGGAACGGCTGAACGAAGGGCTGCAGCCATCCGGGTAAACTATCTCCGCCGCCCGCCGGGGCTAACCGTCCCGAGCCGACGCCGACCGTGCTGTGAATAATTTCGCCGATCAACTCCGCCGGCGGCTCGACCGGGCTCGCCTGCCGCAACAGTGAAAGACCAAACTCGGCGTCCGCCAACGCTTCCTCGCACGACGCACAGTCCACGCGGTGGGCGTCCATCTCACGGCGGCTCTGCGGATCGACTTGTTCGTCGAGGTAGTCGCAAAGCAACAACTCAAACTCGCGGCACCTCACGCCTGCACCCCCAGGCCGCGCAGACGTTGCGCTAGCTCGGTGCGTCCGCGGTTGATGCGCGACTTGACCGTGCCGTCGGGCACGCCCAACGCCTCGGCGATTTCGCGGTACTCGAGTCCTTGGATGTCGCGCAAAATCACGGCTTCTCGAAGCTCGGGGGACAAAAACTGTAAGCCCTTTTGAATCAAATCGCTAGCTTCGCGGCTCGCGGCCAGCCCGTCAGCCCGCGCCTCAACACCGTGGGTCTGTTCGAGTTTGTAGGACGAGTCATCCAGGGGCGATAGCGCCTGATCCTTCTTCGTCTTGCGGTAGTGGTCAATGAGCAGGTTGCGCGTCAGCCGCACCAGCCAGGTACGAAACGCTCCCGCGCTCGGTTGATAAGTGTGCAGACTGCGAAAGACCCTCAGGAAGACTTCTTGGGTCATGTCGTTGGCGTCGTCCGCCCGTCCGGTGAAGCGATAACAAGCCCCGTAGACCAGCCGGCTGTGGCTGCGGACGAGTTCTTCCCAGGCGCCGTCGCTGCCGTTCAGGCACTGCTCAACCAGCGCTCGCTCGGTATCCATGCGTTGCTGCGGAACCCTATTCTCGACCTCGGAGTAGCTCTTGGGCCCCTCCCAGACGCTCTCCCATAGTTGTGTTATTGCTTCTGCGGCCATTGTTTCACTTCGCTTCTAATAGGGAAACGAGGTTTCGCGCTCAAAAGTTCACTCTCCGCGACGAAAATCTTGGCCTTCAACTTTATGCGCATCCATGCCATCTCGTCCCGCCCCATGTCCGCAGCCCAGAAGGACCGGCTCCGCAACTGCGGCGAACTCTCTTACTTTGACGCAAAATTGGGCGACGACGGCATTTTAGAACAAGCCAGGGGCGCCGAGATCCTGCTCATTACCGCCCGGCTCCATCTTGACGTCACTACAGTGCTCGACCGCTGCCGCTTTATCTCCTGGCAAGCGTCCGGTCTGGACGCCCTCAACCTCGCCGAATGCCGCCGCAAGGGAATCGTCGTCTCGAATATCCCCGGCTTTTCGACCGACGCTGTCGCCGAACACGCCTGGGCACTGATCCTTGCCCTGGCCAAGCGTCTCGAAGAAGGCCGCCCCATGCTTCTCAAGGGCGCCTGGACTGAGGCGCTCGCCTACTTCACCACCGGACTTCGCGGCCGTACTCTCGGCTTGTTCGGATGCGGCCAGATCGGCCAAAGCATCGCTGAGATCGGCGACGCATTCGGTATGCAGGTCATCGCAACCGTGCGCGACCCCTCCAAGCCGCGTCCGGTCGAAACCGTCACGCTCGACGAACTGCTTCAGCGCAGCGACTTCCTGGTCTTAGCCGCCCCGCCAACCGCTGAAACGATTGGCCTATTCGACCGCCGCGCGTTCCAAAAGATGCGCCCAAGCGCGTTCTTCGTTAACATTTCCCGCGGAGCGTTGATGAACGAGAGCGACCTGCTTGCAGCATTGGATAGCGGCTTGATCGCCGGCGCCGCAACCGACGTCTTCGAGCAAGAGCCCCCCGACCCGGCCAACCCGCTGCTGAGCCATCCCAGGGTGGTCGTGTCCCCGCACGTCGCCTGGGGCACGGACTCGGCGGTCGAGGCGCTGCTCGACCAGAGCATCGCCAATGTAGAAGCGTTTTTGCGAGGGAGCCCAACCAATGTTGTTACGTAGCTTCGCTATTTTTTGCCTCTTGCTGCCTGCCACGCTATTCGCGCAGTTGGAAGGCGTCGTCGACTTGCACGTGCACTCGGCGCCCGACAGCGTGCCGCGCTCGGTCACCGCGATTGAGGCCGCGCAACTCGGCGCCCGCAACCACATGCGGGCGATGTTGCTCAAGAACCACTACAGCGAAACGGCCTCGTTGGCCTACATCGTCGGTCAAGTCGTGCCGGGCATTGAGCTTTACGGCGGCATCGCCCTCAACCGCAGCGTCGGCGGCGTCAACCCCACCGCGGTCGATCGCATGGCGCGCATGACTGGCAGCCGCGGCCGCGTCGTCTGGATGCCCACCTTCGACTCCGTGCAGTGGCAAGTGATCAACGGGCAAAATCCGCTGGCTATCCCGGTCTCGCGCAACGGCAAGTTATTGCCTGAAGTCCTCGAAGTGCTGGACGTCGTCGCCAGGCATGGCCTTTCGCTGGCCACGGGTCACTCCAGTCCGGCCGAGTCGTTAATGATCATCGAGGCAGCCAAAGCCCGCGGCATTGAGCGAATCATCGTGACCCACCCGTTCATCTCGTCCATCGGCATGGACGTCGCAACGCAAAAGAAGGCCGCCGCCATGGGCGCCCTGCTGGAATACCCCTTCAACGCAACCCTGCCGCCCTTTGGGGCCACGGCGAACGCCCGGATGGAGGAACACCTGACCGCGATCCGTGCCGTCGGCCCCCAGAACGTGGTCATCTCGAGCGATCTCGGACAACGAGGCAATCCCGTACACGCCGACGGCCTGCTCATCTTCATCCAAGCGCTCCGGGACGGCGGGTTCTCCGAGGCTGAGATCCGCGCCATGACTCAGACCAATCCGGCTAAGTTCTTGGGTCTGCAATAGTTGACCCCATTTTCGAAGCTGCTCTAGAGTGAGGGCGGGTGCACGTTCACGCAAACCACGGCGGCCACGACGACGGTCTAGACCGTCGCCTGCGTCTTTCGCTGTGGGTTACTGCTGCATTCATCGTCGTCGAGTTTGCCGCCGGCATCCGCGCCAACAGTCTCGCTCTGCTCTCCGACGCCGGCCACAACTTCACCGACGCGCTGGCCCTAGGCCTCGCCCTATTCGCTCACCGCATCGGAGGCCTGCCCGCCAGCGCCAGCAAAACGTACGGCTACAAACGCGCCGGCGTCCTAGCAGCCTTCGTCAACGCACTAGTCCTCGTCGCCTTGTCGTTACTCATCTTCTGGGAGAGCTACGACCGTTTCCTCAACCCGCGCGAGGTCCAGGACACGATCATGCTCGTGGTCGCCGGCGCAGGCTTGGTCGTCAATCTCGTCGTCATGAAGGCCCTGCATGGAGACAGCCACCACGACCTCAACGTACGCGGCGCCTACATGCACATGCTGGGCGACGCGCTGTCCTCGGTCGGCATCATCATCGGCGCACTGTTCATCCGCCAAACCAACGCTCTTTGGATTGATCCCCTGCTCTCGGTACTGATCGGCGTATTAATCATCTGGAGCGCCTGGGACGTGATCCGCGAATCGCTCGACATCTTGCTCGAAGGCGCGCCCCGCGGCATAAAACTCGAAGAAGTCTCCGGAGCCCTGCGCGAAGTCGAAGGCGTCATCGACATCCACGACCTGCACATTTGGAGTCTTTCTTCCGCAGATCACGCGCTGAGTTGTCATGCGTTGATCGAAGACATGCCGCCCTCCGAGAGCAGTGTCATCCTCGAGCGCATTCAGACGGTATTGCTGCAAGAATTCTCGATCTGCCACGCGACCGTGCAATTCGAGCACATCGAATGTTGCGGGGCGCAAGAGATTTGCAGCGAGACCGCCTTACACGGCTCGTAGCAGCCGCGCCGGCAGCGTGATGATCGCCGTCAACAGCCCAAACACACCGCTAACGGCGATGCCCAGCAGACGAAACGGCAGCATCAACACCCAGACGACCGGATACACCACCAGCGCCAGCAACGCCAGCGGCCAGCAGACGATGAAAAGCAGCAGCCAGATCAAAAAGGTGAGCACCGTGGATTCCTCAACCGTATTTACGAGAGGACGGCGCGATTTGTTCCAGCAAGCAGATCAAAGCTGCAAGACCGAGATCCCCGGTAAATTGCGGTAGCTCTCGGCATGGTCCAATCCGTAGCCGACAACGAATTCGTCTGCGATCTCAAAGCCTCGGTAGTCGATCGCAATAGGCATCTCGCGGCGAGACGGCTTGTCCAGCAGCGAAGCCAACCGCAGCGTGCGCGGCCCATGGGCGGCGAGATGGTCGAGCAACACTCTGGCGGTTCGGCCCGTGTCAACAATGTCTTCGACGAGAATCACGTCCGCATTGGCGATATTGTCATGCAGCTCGTTCACGATCATTACCGACCCTGATGACTCCGTTCCCGCGCCGTAACTAACCGCCCGCACAAACCCCAGCGCAGTGTCGCGGTCGATCGCGCGAGCGAGATCTGCCTGAAACAGACAAGCTCCCTTAAGCGCCGCCACCAGCCAAAGCCGCCGCCCGCCCTCGGGGAAGTCCTGCCCAATCGCCCGCCCCATCTCAGCAATTCGCAACTGGATCTGCTCAGCAGAAATTCGAGGCTCCAGTTGTCCATCGGGCATCCCCGGATTCTCCCGGAACCCAACGACGCTAGTCAAACCGGAGTGTGCAGCCCCGACAGGGTGTGCCGCGAAATCCGTTGACAAGCACTTCGCGAGATCGATATCATTAATTTTTGCAACTGAGTTGCATTTAATATTTTCTTGGAGGCGGATCGTGCTGCGTTCGCTGTTTCTTGTTTTCTCTTGTTTCTTCCTGTTACAGGGTGCTATCTTCGCCTTGGAAATCAATGGTATCGTGCTAGGAATCGATGATTCTCCTGTCGCGGAAGCCAGAGTTGAGGTGTTGGAAACGGGTCAAGCCGAGAGGACCGATCGCCTAGGAGAGTTCTCCATAAGAAACCTAGATGCAGGTAACTACACCGTCGTCGCCGATTCGAGGGATTTTTCGCCGATTCAGGTGCAAATGAATATCATCGAGGGGCCAGCAAAGAAGATCGAGATTCGGTTTACCGCCCCGCGCCGGATCTACACGAGCATCGAAGTGGTGGGCCGCAGCGAGGACCTGCTGGCCGAAATACCCGGCTCCGTCTTCCTCATTTCGAGGGAGGAGATGATTGACTCCAAACCCCTGGACGCCAACGAGGTGTTCAGACGAGTGCCGGGCATTACGGCCCGCGAAGACTCGGGCCCCGTCGCCATGCGTCTCAACATCGGCATGCGCGGTTTGAACCCGGACCGCAGTCGAAAAGTACTGATGCTGGAGGACGGCCTGCCCATCTCGTTAGCACCCTATGGCGAGCCAGAAATGTACTATTCGCCGCCAATCGACCGAATGGAACGCGTCGAAGTGCTGAAAGGAAGCGGCCAGATCGCCTACGGACCGCAGACGATCGGTGGCGTCATCAACTTCATCACGCCCGAACCTCCGAACCGCTTTCACGGCGAGCTGGATGTCGAGGGAGGGCAACGCGACCTTTTCAACGGGAGAGCCCTGGTCGGTTCCGGGAAGCGCGACGGATCGGCAGCTTGGAACGCCCAATACCTCCACAAACAAGGGGATGGGTGGAGGCAGTTCAACTACGATCTCGACGACCTGAACGCGAAGCTCATGCTCAAGCCGGACAACCGCAACACAGTTACAGTTAAGGGCGGCGTCTATGACGAGCGCTCCAACTCAACCTATCTCGGCCTGACTCAACCAATGTTCGATGCCGATCCCAACCAGAATCCGGTTTCGGGGGACGAACTCAAGGTTAGGCGAGAGAGTGCGGCACTGTTGCATATGGTCGTGCTCGACCCAAATACGATTCTTTCCAGTGCCGTCTTCGGGTACCACACGGTGCGCAACTGGGGAAGGCAAGACTTTGATCGATCCGACGGTGGGCGGGACTATCGCGAGATCGTCGGAGATACGTCCATGCCAGGCGGCGCTCTGTTTCTGCGTGACTCAGCCGGCAACCGCGACCGCCAGTTCTGGGTCGCCGGCGCCCAATCCAATCTGGCAAAAGAACACAATTGGCTCGGAATTCGAGGCAAGCTGGACGCCGGCGTGCGTTACGTTTACGAGCAGATGGAAGACAAGCACGTGAACGGTACCGGCTTCCGGGCGCGTACCGGTCTATTGCGGGACGACGAAGATCGCTTCGGCAACGCTTTCGCGGCTTTTCTGCAGAATCGGTTCTTCCTTGGTGATCGCGTCATCTTCACTCCGGGCCTGCGGCTGGAGCACTACAACTACGAGAGATTCATTCAGGTAAAGCGCGTGGGAGGGGTGCCGACCAATGTCGATCTACGGGAAGATCACGGCATCACCACGCTCGTGCCTGGAGCCGGCCTTTCTCTTCGCGCGGCGAATGATGTCACGCTTTTCGTGGGCGCGCACCGTGGTTTTGCGCCGCCGATCACCAAAAACGCCATCTCAAGTGACGGCGAGAACCTGAACCTGGATGCAGAGCTTAGCTGGAACTATGAAGCCGGGATTCGCATTTCCACGCCGCGCGTGCGCGGCGAATTCACCTGGTTCCGGATGGACTTCTCCAACCAGGTGATCACAGCGGCGGAGTCAGGCGGCGCCACAACGGAACTAATCAATGGCGGCGAATCGCTGCATCAGGGACTTGAATCAAGCCTGCGACTCAACTGGCATGAATTCGCCGACATTGGTAATTGGACGCTCTTCACCGACCTGAGGCACACCTACCTGCGCGACGCCCATTTCGTGCGCAACGTTCTCTACGAGGGCAATCGTTTGCCCTACGCGCCGCGCAACCAATTTTCTTTCTTGGTGGGCGCTCGTCGAGCGTCCGGCCTAGGGGTGCAGTTTGACATGAGCTACGTCGCCGACAGATTTGGGGACAACAACGAAACCGCCCTTGGATCCGCAGACGGAACGGTCGGACTCCTCCCGTCCTACCGGATTGCGAATGCCATGGTCGATTGGGTCTTTCGCCGCGATCGATTCGACGTCACACCGTATTTCACGATCAAGAACTTGGCGGATGAGCTCTATATCGCGTCCCGTGCGCCGGAGGGTATCCAACCAGGCATGTTTAGGCAGACGAACTTTGGACTCAAGTTCACTTTCTAACTAAACCACGGCTCCGCCCGCAGGAAGCGACGGCGGTCAGGCCCAAAAGATGCAGGGGGCCGGTCTCGCCGGCCCCCTGCGGGATTCAACGTCAAACCGACGTCTGCGGTTACCAGTCGATAACCGAGCCGTCATCGGCGTCAAACTGCGGCAAGTAGGGCCGTGGTTCGCCGACTTCTGCCATGAGCTTGTCTTCGTCGATGGTGATGCCAAGCCCCGGATCGGTCGGCAGCGGACGGTAACCATCCTTGACCGCCGGCAGCGGCTTAGCCAACAGCTCGTGCTCGCGGTCGCCACGCTCCTGAACCATGAAGTTCGGAACGCAGCCGGCGATCTGCAGGCTTGCCGCCAACGAGCAAGGACCGTTCGGATTGTGCGGCGCAATCGGGTAGTAATAAGCTTCCGCCATACCTGCGATGAGCCGCAGTTCGGTGATGCCGCCCGCGTAATTAACGTCCGGCTGCAAAATCTGCGCCGCGCCTTTCTCAAGGATTTCTCGGAATCCCCACTTGGTGAAGACGCGTTCGCCGGTCGCCAATGGAATATGCGTCTTCTTCGCCAAATCCGCCATCACGTCGACGTTGAGCGCTTGGACGATCTCTTCGAAGAACCAGGGGTCGTAAGGCTCCAACGCCTTAATCAACAGGCTGGCCGTACCCGGCTGGACCGCGCCGTGGAAGTCAATGCCGATGTCCACGCCGTCGCCGTACTGATCGCGTAGCGCTTTGAAATTCTCAGCGACCGCCTCGACATCCCTCGCGCTCTCGACGTATTTGGTCGGCTGCCGACCGCCCGTCGTACGAGGCCCGACTTTCATCGCATTGACGCCTGTTTCCTTATTGACCGTGCCGTAGACTCGTGCGCGATCACGAGTCCGACCGCCCAACAGTTCGTAGACCGGCACGCCGAACGCTTTGCCCTTGATGTCCCACAGCGCCTGGTCGATACCACTGGAGATCGCCGTCTTGATCGGTCCGCCGCGATAGAACGCGCCGCGGTGAATTGCTTGCCAATGGTGAACCACCCGCAACGGGTCTTGACCAACGAGATAGTCGCCGACTTCCAGCGCCCCGGCGGCACACGCTTTCGCGTCGTCCTTGAGCATCTCCCCCCAACCAGTAATGCCCGCGTCGGTCGAGATCTTCACGAAGACCCAAGAATTCTTCAGCACGAAGCTCTCGATCTTGGTGACCTTGATGTTGTCTTTCGGCCCGATCTGCGCGGCGTCCGTACGCTCGGCGGTAAACATGGCGTCGAGGCCAAAAAGCGAGCCGGCGCCGATCATCGAGGTCAGCAGCGAGCGGCGATCAATACGAGACATGGGGTTCCTCCGTTCCTCGGCGGGTAGTCGTAGCTAGGTTACGACATGTGAGGCCCCTCAGGCGAGCAGGTCAACGTTAGACCGGACGCCCCTCAACCACGCTGACCGGAGAGGCCGTGGGCGTCACGCCAACCAACTCGAATCCAGCGGCGGCAAACAACGAACGGTATTCAGCCTCAGTGCGCTCCATCCCGCCCGGATAAATCAGCATGGCCATGTCGAACTCCTTCGCCGGCGACGGCTCGTTGCCGGCAGGCACCACCGCTTCGACGATGAACAGCCGCCCGTGAGGCGGAATGACCGCCCGGCAATTCTTCAGGATTTGAATCGACTGTTGATCGTCCCAGTCGTGGATGATGTGCCGCATCAAGTAGGCATCCGCGCCTTCTGGGAAAGCCTCAAAGAAGCTTCCCTCACGCACTTCGCAGCGATCGCTCAGGCCAGCCTTCTGCAGATTCGCCGTCGCCCGCTCAATCACGTGGCCCAGGTCGAAGAGTATGCCCTTCATCGCCGGGTATTTCTGCAGAACCGACGTCAGCAACGAACCGTTGCCGCCGCCCACATCGGCGAACGTTCCGATGCCCGAGAAATCAAACGCCTCCAACATCGCCGGGGTTTCCGCGCCGTGAATCGCCGTCATGCCGCCGTCGAAAATACCGGCAAGTTCAGGCTGTTTCGGTAGGTACTCGAAGATTGGCTCACCAAACGCCTTGCTGAATCCGCTCTCGCCGTCGCGCAGCGTGTTCTCCAATTCCGCAACCGCCGGAAACATGCGGCCAAACATCCGTGCGCCGGCGCGAAACGATCCCGGAGCATCCGTCCGCAGCGCGGCAGCGAGCGGCGTCAACCCAAACGCGCCCTGTGGGTCTTCCACGAAAATGCCGTGGCTCGCCAAGTAGCGCAAGCAGCGGTACAAAGCTTGTCCATGGCAGCCCGTCGCGGCAGCTAGCTCAGAAGCCGCCCGCGACGAGCCCGGCTCAATCTGATCGGCGACGCCAAACTCGGCGACGGCTGCGATGGCGCGGGCAAGCACGGAGCCGCCCATTATCTGCAGGAGTTGGATGTTTTCTTCGGCAGCCATTGGAACCTCACTTACGCCCTTCAGCGGGGCGGCGAACAGCCAAGTATAGAGGCGGTCGCGGTCGGTTTACAAACAGTCTCGCTGCCGCCAGGCCTGGCCGGTTATACTCGGAAGTTGGCGGCGTTCGTCGCCTATCCCCTCACTCGGGGCGGTAGCTCAGTCGGTAGAGCATCGGCCTTTTAAGCCGCTGGTCGTGGGTTCGAGTCCCACCCGCCTCACCATTTCTTGCCTCAGCTTAGTCGTCTCCCCAGATCCGGTCACGGGAGACGACAACGTCGCCGGCGGCGGCACTTTGGCTAGGCGACGGACAAAACTCCTCGATCGCAGCGGCTCGCCGATCTGCCAAGTCAGCGGCGCTTGGATCCGCGCAACGAAGCCGTTGGAGTAGAATGCAAAGCGCCATGAGTTGCCGCCTAATCCCCATCCTCACGCTAGTTCTTACCGCTTCCGCCTTTGGGCAGAACGCCATCCAAGCCGGTCGCTTCACCGTCGAGCACCCCACGCTGCTTAACCTCGGCTTCGAGTGGGCCATCAGCGGAGACGCCAACCGCAACGCCACCGTCGATGTGCAGTTCCGCAAGGTCGGCGACTCGGCCTGGCGCGAAGCGCTGCCGCTGGTACGCATCGGCGGCGAGCGCATCTTTCGTACGCGCGAGCATCTCGAATACACCGTGCCGGACGGCTTCGCCGGCAGCATTCTTAACGTCGAGCCCGGCACGGAATACGAGTGTCGGCTGGAGATGAAAGACCCCGACGGAACCAGCGGCGAGACATCGCACACCGTGCGCGTCACCACGCGCAGCGAGCCGCAACCCTATTCCGGCGGGCGCACGCTTCATGTCTATCCGCCCTACTGGGACGGCGAAAAGCAGGAACCGCACTTCACCAGCTTGCTGCAGGCCTACTACGGCGCCGGCCTCGGCGACTGGAGTGTTGTTTGGGAGCGCCGTGCACAGCCGGGCGACACCATTCTGATGCACGCGGGCCTGTACAAGAACGACCGCCTCGACTACGTCGACCCGATGATGACGCCCTTCGACGGCACGATGTCGCTCACCCTCAAGGGCACGCCCGAGAAGCCGATCACGATCAAGTCCGCGGGCGACGGCGAGGTCGTTTTCGACGGCGACGGAAACTTCCGCATCTTCGACGTCATGGCGTCGGCGTATCACATCTTCGACGGCCTCACGATCCGCAACACCGACGTCGGCATCTTCGCCGGTCAGAAAGAAGTTCTAGGCGCGGTCGGCCTCACGGTGAAGAACTGCCGCTTTGAAGATGTCGGCTTCGGCGTTTGGACCGAATACGCCGGGTCGAGCGATTTCTACATCGCCGACAACATCTTCCTGGGCCGCTTGCCGCGCGACGTGCTGATCGGCTGGACCGGCTCGTTGTGGGCCAGCGCAGGTCCTTACGGCTCGCACGAGATGCGCAGCTACTACGCGGTCAAAGTCTACGGACCCGGGCACGTCATCGCCCACAACTCGGTCGCCTACTTTCACGACGGGATCGGCATCTCGACTTACGGCACTCCCGAGGCGGATCCCGACCGGCGCGCTTCATCCATCGACATCTATAACAACGACGTCCACATGTCGGGCGACGACTACATCGAGACCGACGGCGGGGTACACAATATCCGCGTCTTCAATAACCGCGGCGTGAACGCAGCACACGGCGGCTACAGCTCACAGCCGGTTTTCGGCGGACCGGTCTACTTCATCCGCAACATTCTGTATCACGTACCGAGCGGCGTCGCCTTTAAGTTTTCGGCCAAGCCCGCCGGGCTGTTCGTGTATCACAACACGATCATCGGCGAGCAAACCGCCGGCGATCCGTCGGCGAACATGCATTACCGCAACAACCTGTTCCTGGGTCGCGACACCCCCGACCGAGGAGTGATGAACTGGGCTAACGCTACGCCGACGTTCAGCTCCGACTACAACGGCTTCCGACCCAACAAAGGCGTTGCGGCACAGTATCGCTGGCTCGCTCCGACGGCGGGACAGACGGCGTACGAGCCGAAAGACGGCGACCGCAAGAGCTACAAGACGCTCAAGGAACTTCAAGCCGCCACCGGGCAAGAAATGCACGGCATCGAAGTGGACTTCGACATCTTCGAAAAGATGACCCCGCCCGACCCGAGCAAGCGCCACGCCGTGTACCACGCCATGGATCTCAACTTCCGCCTGAAGGCGGGCAGCAAGGTCGTCGACGCGGGCGTGCCGATTCCGACGGTGAATGAAGGCTTCGCCGGAAGCGCGCCGGACCTTGGCGCCCTCGAAGTCGGCAAGCCGGAGCCGGTCTATGGACCGCGCTGGCTCCCAGGACAGCCGTTCTACCGGTAGCGCGACAATGAGTTGTCGCGTCGGATGATTCCATTCCTACAACGAGTGAGGCGGCACGTGCGGTTGACCTGGGCGGCGCGTTCGATGCCGGCGACGCCGCCGTTCTTGACGCTGTTCATCAACTCGATCTGCAACATGCAGTGCGAGCATTGCTTTTACTGGCAGAACCTCAATCGCACCGACGACCTGAGCTTCGATGAGTTGATCGCGTTGTCGAAGTCGCTCGGCAAGGTCGAGAATCTCAATCTCTCGGGCGGCGAGCCCTTCTTGCGCAAAGAGATCGGCGCCGTATGCGGCGAGTTCGTGCGACGCAACGGCGTGCGTCAAATCTACATTCCGACCAACGGCTACTTCACCGAGAGAACTGTCGCTTCGGTCGAAGAAATACTGAACTAACCAGACCTTTTGCTGCTGGCGATTGAGCTGTCGCTCGACGGCATGGCTGAGTATCACGATATGTTCCGCGTGTCGCGAGGTTCGTTTGGTCGGGCGATGGAGACCTACGATGCGCTGGCGGCGATCCAAGAGCGCGATCCTCGCTTGCGCATCCATGCGACGTCGACGGCGCACAGCGGCAACATCGAAGAGCTGCGACAGCTAACCGGCTACCTGCTCGAACGCTGTCCCAAGATGGATCACCACAACCTCGACACGATCCGCGGCGATCGCAAGAACCCCGAACTCGCCGCGCCGCTGATGGACGCCTACGATTCACTCTATCGTGAGCTGCAAGAGCGCTGGAGCTCGCGCGAGCAGGGCCGCTTCGGCTCGTCGGTCGAGCCGCTGATGCAGTGGACCAAGCGCGAGTCGGCCAAGCTCCAGCAGCAGGTCGTGCCCTGTCTTGCCGGCAAACTCTAGGCCGTTGTTTATTCGAATGGCGACGTCAGCGTTTGCGAATCGCATGCACCGCTGGGCAACTTACGGGATAAGTCCTTTGCCGAGATTTGGCGCTCGGCGGAGGCAGTGAAACTTCGTGCGTCAATCGCTGCGAAAGAGTGCTGGTGCACGGCAGCGGTGCCGTTATGGCCCAGCATCGTCTTTCAACCAACGAGCTTAGTGAAGACGATCGCCGGAGCGGCTACTGCGCCGCGACGAAATCCCACATCGCCAGGCACTGGTTGACGACGGCGTCGACGTCGCGCGGGAGCAGATGCCGCTCGGCGACGAGCAGTGCAGCAGCAGCATTCACGCGAGCGCCGTACGCGTCACGGCTGCCGTAGCGTTCTTCGACCGAGAGACGGGGATCGTGGTTGGCGAGCCGTTGCGCCTTGTTGAAGGGGAACGGGAGCGTCGAGCCGGTGTTGGTGAGATTCTCATCGACGTCGGCAACTTCGGGCTTGGGCAGGTTCCACCCGAAGTAGGTGGCCAAGGGGACTTGCACGGAGGGCAAGCGCACGCCGGCTACTTCGTTGCCGTCACGGTCGAGCTGCGGGACCTTGGCCGGGTACTTGGGTCCGACGACTTCGGGCGGTTGGTTGGAGATGACGCCCTTGCTGAGGAACTCTGGGCCAAAGTCGAGGCGCATGGCTTTACGTTGGTAGCCGAGCGGCGTGAAGTTCGGAATCTTCGGGAAGTTTAAGTCTTCCAGCGACGCCAGTTCGCCCACCGAGGGGTAGCGTGACGGGGGCGGTTCTTTCCCTTTGGTCACCCAGTCGTCGAAGTTCACCAGCAAGGCGCGCATCAACGGCCAGTAGTCGTTGCTGTTGGCGCGGTTCTGAAGGTTGCGCGGCACGGAGGGCGGCACGGATCCGGCGCCGTGCTGGGTTCCGGTCATGTAATAGAAGCGCGTCGTATCGGCAAGCGGCGCTTCGGCGGCGCCGTCGATACTCGTAGTGACGAGCGAGGCCGAGCGGGCGAAGTATTCGCTGGAGGTCACCGTGTAGAAGACCTTGGGCATGGCATTGGTGTTCTGATACTTGGCCAACAGGCCGGCGGATTGTCCGGTGACCGGGTCCGTGTCGGTCAAGTCGCGGAAGGGGAAGACGGCGACGGTGTAGTAGGGATCTTGGCGCGTGGCCTGGGCGAAGCGATGGGTGAAGCTGCCGCGCGCGGCGCCGGAGATATGCGGCCAGGCGCCGTCGAAGACGATGCGCCCCTGCTCGTCGGCGTTGAAGCCGTCGTAAAGGTATTGGCGCAGGAAGCGTCCGCTTTGGGAAGAGCCGTAACCGATGGACCGTTCAAGGCCTTGGGGCAACTCGGCGAGCAAGCCGGAGCCGCCGACGCCGAACTTGAGGAACGAAACGAAGTCGCGAATAGCGGCAGGTCCAAGGCCGGCGACGCCGGGGTCTTTGGAGCGGTAGATGACTTCGTAGGAGCGTCCGGGAGTGAGGCCGCCGTCGACTTCGACGGTGGAGGAATCGATGAAGCGCCACTTGTCGCGCGGGGTGTCGCGTCCGGGGCTGTCCATGTGCAGGCGCGTGATGAGCCGCGCGTCGGGGTCATTGACGTTGGTCGCTTCGTAGGGCACATGGCCGGCGCCGGCGACCGAGAAAGTCTTGGTCGGCGCGAGCGGAGTGACCAGCGAGCGCACCCAGCCATCGATGCCCTGGGCAGATGGCGCAAACAAGCGGAGCGCATTGGGGCTATCGACCAGATCGAACTGCCAGCCGACCCACAGCAGCGTGTAGCCGCGCTCCATCAGCAAGCCGTCACCGAACTGCTCGGCTGTTCGCGGATCGCGCGACCCGCGAGCGCGGTTGAACGCCAGCAAACCTTTGCCGCCGCGATTCGATACCTCGAAGAGCACCGTGCCGGAACCCTTGCCAGGATCGACGGGACGGAGCAGGTAGATGTCGGCAGAGAACTCAACTCGGCCCTGCGCATTGCGCGGCACGAACTCGAGGTCATGGATGATCGCGTTGGCCGGATCATCAGGATCGACGGCGAAATGGGCCTTGCCGATGACGCGCTCGTAGGCGCCGACGTTGCCGAAGGCTTTGCCGTCTAGAACCGGGGAGCGTTCGGAGACATCGATGCCGACAAGTTTGGCGGAGAGTCCGGCGCTGAGCAGGGTGAGGAGGAGGAGGATTCGCGCGGTCATCACCGGGGAGTATACCGGGTTTCGCCGCGGACAAACGTGGCCAACGGGGCGGCCAGGGGTGGCCCCGATCGGCTGGCGGGGTCTTGGAAAGAGTTGCGAATGGCCCCGAGTGGTCGCGATTTTGTCGGAGATGGCCCGGCTTGTCCCGTTTTGCCGGGGGTAAATGTGGTTAAGTTGTTGAAATGATTGAATGTGGCCTCGCGGAGAGCGGGGGTTTTGGACATTCGGGGACAGTTTGGAGGTGTGGCGCGTGCATGTGGGTAAGGGGCGGAAGGCGGTGAGAGAGGCAGGCATTTGGAACGGGAAACGGCCCGCTCGGAGGAGCGGGCCGTTGCTTGGTTCTAGAGTAGCAGGGGGTGGAAGGGGGTCGGAGGCAGGAAGGGTCTTGGGCTTGCCCTGTGGTGTTTGAGGGCCGATCACCGGGCGCTGAGGGGGCTGCCGCGTGAGGGGGTGCGGGTTTGAGGGGTTGGAAGACTCCCCTAGTCGACCGCTGCAGCGTAACTCGGGGGCCCGTCTTGAGTTAATGAAGATACGGATCGACGTTCCAAGAGTTCTCTGAAAGCCTCGGCCCTTACGGGCCGACTCGCCAAGAAGCCCTGGAATTGGTCGCAGCCATACTGACGGAGGACGTCCAACTGTTCCTGCGTCTCCACGCCTTCCGCGGTTACCTTCAGCTGAAGATTGTGTGCGAGGGAGATCAGACCTTGGGCTACCGCGAGGGACTTGGCATTTGCGGTAAGGTCCGCGACAAAGGAGCGGTCCATCTTGAGGGATGTGAAAGAGAACCGCCGGAGATAGCCCAGCGAAGAATATCCGGTGCCGAAATCGTCGATCGAGATCCTGATGCCCGCGTTGCGCAGAGTTTCGATCGCAATTGCGGCTTCGTCGAGGTTGGCCATCAAGGCGGTTTCGGTGAGTTCCAGTTCCAGCCAGGGAGCTTGGAGACCGCACTCCTCAAGCACCTTTATGACGAGAGCCGGGAAATCACTCGATCGCAACTGCTTGGTTGAAACGTTCACGGCGATGCGGATCGGCTGTAGGCCTAGTTCTTTGACCGCGTGATACTTGGTTGTTTATAGCCGAACTTGCGACGTGCGGTTTTGCGGTCGA
>JAQCLD010000200.1 GCA_027592785.1 Acidobacteriota bacterium | reverse complement strand
CGTTCCGGCGGGTTTTCTTGTTATTACGGCAAGAAAGCCCGTCGGGCGGCGGATTTACTCAGTACCTAAGGCCAAAACTCGCCCCAACCCCAATGCCCATGAACCCCCACGCCATCGGCCCTAGCGCTTCAGCAGCACGTCGAACAGAAAGTCTTGCGCGCTCCCGTACTTGTCGGACTTCGCAACGCCCTCAACTAACAAGTGCGATTCCTGTCCAACGGCATCGGCTTTCGCTTTCATCTTGACGCCGTAAACCGGGTGATGAATGCCGTGGCCCGCATCTTTCGACGGCAGCGTCATATCGTTGCCGTAAGTCATCAACAGCGGTGGGTCGTCGGCGCTTAGGTGGTTGATCGGCGAAAACTCTTCATACAACGGACGGTACTGTTCGTAGTTGGCCAACGCGCCTTCAATCGTCTGCTCGCCCATCGCCATGTTGATCATGCGATGCGTCAACACGTTCGGCCCCAGCCAAGGCTCAATCACTTTGGGATCGATCGAAGTCTGTCCAACATTCACCGCGGCCGCCGCAACGCGCGTCGACAGCCGCAACACCGGGTCCGGCGAGTTGGGGTCGGCCAAGTCGTCGTGCAGCAAAATGTACATCGACGTACAAGCCCCGGCGCTGCCGCCCGTCAGCGCGATTCGCGTCGGGTCGATGTTCCACTCTTTGGCTTTGGACTTAATGAACTGAATCGCCCGCACCGCATCGTGAACCGGAGCCGGCAGCGGATTGTCGGGCGTCAGCCGATAGGTAATCGCCGCATAAGAAATGCCGCGTTCAAGATACGGCAAGTAAACATCAGCGGACTGGGCCTTGTCGCCTCTCGTCCAGCCGCCGCCATGAATGTAGACCACCAGCGGTCGCGGCCCGTCGCCGTCGGCTTTCCAGAAATCCAGTACGTTCCGCTCATGCGGCCCGTAAGAAAGATTGGCGATCGTCGGCGCCGGCCCCTGCGCAAAAGCGAGACCAGCACCAGCCAGCACAAACAAGGCAACTGAAAGCAACTTCATGGCACGCCATTGTAGCCCGACGGAGGCAAGTTAACGTGTAATAGACTTCACATGACGCTTCTCGGTCCGACGCTGGAAACCGCACGGCTCATCTTGCGGCCGCCTATTCAAGAAGACTTCGAGGCCTACGCCGCGCTGGGGCGGGAGGAAGCGACGATGCGCTACATCGGCGGCCCGATGCTGCCGCACACGGCGTGGCGCTTTATGGCAAGCATCGTGGGCTCGTGGTCGTTGTTGGGCCACGGGATGTTTTCGGTGATCGAGAAGCAGACGGGCCGCTGGATTGGCCGGCTCGGTCCCTGGTATCCAGGCGGAGAGGGCGGCGGCTGGCCAGGACCCGAGGTGGGCTGGGGGCTGATCGCGAGCGCGCAGGGCAAAGGGTATGCGGCCGAGGGCTCCAGGGCATCGATCAACTATGCTTTCGACGAATTGGGCTGGGACCACGTGATCCACTGCATTCACAAAGACAACGCGCCGTCGATTCGCTTGGCTGAGCGGCTCGGTTCTTACCTGCAGCGCGAGGATGTGTATCTGCCGCCGCCGATGGATGTGTCTGTCGATATTTATGGACAGACGCGGGAGGAGTGGCGAGCCAGGAAGTAGGTGGACGGCTTACTGCGGTTGGACGAGCCAATCGGCCACTGCCCGCAGGTCGTCGTCGTTCCCGGCGTACGGCACCCGATGCTGCTCTCCGTCGACGGCCTGCTCACGCTTCACGTAGGCGACGATCCAATCCGCGTCATGCTCGCTTCCGATTTGGCTGAGATCCGGACCACGCATCTGCTCCGAGGAAATGGTGGCCTCGATGTCCTGCGTCTGGACCGAGTGGCACTGAGCGCAACCATTGTTCACATACGCCGCCTTTCCATCACTGGGGACAGTGACGCTTGCTTCGTCGGAGGACGTCGTATTTTCTGAATCGGGGCCGCTCTGACAACCAAGCGCAACCGCGAAGGTCACTGCGGCAAGTGTACTCAGCAAAGAGAGAGATCGGGTTCTTCTGTGGTGAGTCACGCTATTAGCCTATCGCACCACAGCACGTGCAACTTCCTCAGCGTCGATCGCCGACCCTCGGACTTCTAAGGCTTGTGCGGCGGTTCAAACACAAATAAGCGGCTTGGATCGTCTTCGGGTAAGAGGTAGAGTGTTCCGTTGCGTAGAGTCATGCCTTCGTTGGTGAACGACACGTCTAGGTCGGTTCGATGGGCGGATAGGCGGCGCTGCAATTCGTAGTTCGTCGGGCTGAGCCAGTCGATGGCGCCGGCGTCGCGGCCCTGGCCGCCCGAACCGAGCAAATTGCCGTCAACCCATTTGAGGTCTTGGTAAGACGTCGCGTGCGGATTCGGGGTACGCTCGATTTCCGTACCGTCGAAGCTCCAGCGGTACAGTATACGGCTGTCCCAGTTGCCGCCGATGAGTCCGTCGGGGCCGGCGGCCAAACAGCCGATGTGGTCGTTGACGGTGAAGCTCGACTGAAGTTCGAGGGTCGTCTTGTCGCGGCGTTGGATCGATGCCGGGCCGTCGCGGTCGTATTCAGCGACAGGGACCCAGATCGAGTCGCCGTGGAGAGCGATGCCGCCCGGATGGTAGCGGATCCCGTCCTGTACCTCTACTTGCTGGAGAAGGCGTCCGCTGGCGAGGTCGAAGCGCGAGAGATAGCCTTTCTGCGCGTCGCGATCGACGGAAGAGACCCACAAAACTCCTCCTTCGACGTCAATTCCCTGAACGTGATGCAGCACGGCCTGGAGCTGGACCGTCGCTTCGAGGCGCCATTGCTGAAGGGATTCTTCAGCGGGTGCGGCAAGCAACAGAACTGATGAGGAGAGCAGGGCGCAAAGCAGTCTCATGGCGACATGCTAACAGGGTATTCAAGTGGCTCGAGGGACATGCGCGTTATTCAATTCTGCAGTCTAAAACTGTACCGCCGTCCGGCGGATCTTCTTGCCGTGAAACAAGAAAACCCGCCGGAACGGCGGGCGGATTCCCTTCC
>JAQCLD010000088.1 GCA_027592785.1 Acidobacteriota bacterium | reverse complement strand
CCCAAGTCCCGGCCCTAAGGCCCCCCAGCCGCGTCCTCTCCCAACGTGTCTTCGAAATGAAGTTCAGCAACAGATCCTATTGCCCCAGCCGTCACGACAGATTAGCCAGCCAATCCAGCACCTTGCGAAAGGATTTGCCGCGGTGGCTGTGGGGCCATTTTTCAGCGGGCGTGAGTTGCCCGAATGTGCAGTTCGTTTCAGGAAAGAAAAAATACGGGTCGTAGCCGAATCCATGGGCGCCCTGAGGTTCATCTTGGATGAGGCCTTCAGCCTTCGACTCAGACGTGGCCAAGACTTTGCCGCCGCGTACCACCGCGATGACGCAGACGTAGCGCGCGGCGCGATTCTCGACGCCCTGCAATTTTTCAATCAACAGGCGGTTATTGTCTTCGTCGGTCGCGCCTTCGCCGGCGAAGCGCGCCGAGTAGACGCCGGGCGCCCCATCGAGAGCGTCGACGACCAAGCCGGAGTCATCGACGAACAGCAACGCGTCAGGCGGCAGCGACTCGCTGTAGCACAGCGCTTTCTCGATAGCGTTTGCTTCGAAATTGCTGCCGGTTTCCGGGCAGTCACGCGGGCCGCAAGGGTGAATGATGATCTCGGCCCCGGCGGCCTCTTGGAACTCACGCAGCTTGCCGGGGTTGCCGGTGCCGCAATAGAGTTCGAGCGCCATTACCTAGCGAGCGCCTCGTTTTGAGCGGCGATCAGCGCCGTCGTGCCGACGTGGGCAAGTTCGAGCAGGCGCACGAGATTGGCGTCAGAGAACGGCGCGGCCTCGGCTGTCGCCTGCACTTCGATGTACTCGCCGCCGGCGGTCATCACCACGTTCATATCGGTGTCGGCGCGCGAGTCTTCTTCGTAGCAAAGGTCGAGCATCGGGTCGCCGCCGACCACGCCGACGCTGACGGCGGCAATCTGCTGGATGAGCGGATCGACCTTGATCATGTTGTACTCACGCATCGTGCGCACCGCGAGCGCGAGGGCGACCCAGGCGCCGGTGATGGCGGCGGTGCGCGTGCCGCCGTCGGCCTGCAGCACGTCGCAGTCGATCAGGATCGAGCGCTCGCCGAGTTTCTCCATATTAATTGCGGCGCGCAGAGAGCGTCCGATGAGCCGCTGGATTTCAGACGTGCGTCCGCTGGGGCGCCCGCGATTGACTTCGCGCTGCGTACGCGTCGTAGTAGCGCGCGGCAGCATGGCGTACTCCGCGGTAACCCAGCCAGTGCCGGAGCCGCGCTTGAAGCCGGGAACGCCGTCTTCAACCGAGGCCGAGCAGATGACCTTGGTGTTGCCTGTTTCGACTAAGGCCGAGCCTTCAGCGGTGGGCATGAAGCCGGGAGTGATCGTAACGACGCGGAGTTCGTCGAGCTGTCTTTTGTCTATACGCATGAAATGTAGGGAGGCTACTGTGGCTGCATGGCCAGATAGAACGTCCAGCCAACGAAAGCCATGATCAAGAGGACAACCAGGAGACAGCCGTAGAGGCCGCCTTGAGGCGCGGCGGTGGGTTTCTTGCCGCCTTTAGTGAGCTTATAGCGAGCCATTGCTGCTTGGTTCCAGATGCGAAATCAGCTTAAGCGACGGCGGACTCGCTTGGCTGTCTCGGCGAAAAACGCTTTCAACGTCTTGAGGCTCTTTACGCTTGAATCTTTGATCGTAAGCGCGACCACCGCGCGGTTGCGATCCTCCAGCGCTTTTAGTGTTGCCAGCCACTGGGCGCGGTGGTAGTCGGCTTCATAGCCGAGACTGCGGATCGAGGCTTGTTGCTCGGCGATAGCGACGGTGCTGAAGCCGTGTCCGAAGCCGATGATCATCTCGTGAAAGGAGTGATTCATCGCCGGGCCTTCGTATACGTCGACCGGCATCTTGAGTCGTGAGAGAAACAGGAGCTCGGCGGCTTCGTTGAGGGTCTTGAGCAAGCGGCGGCCGGACTCTTGGTAGCGAGTGTCGCCGAAGTACGTCAGCTCGCCGTAGCTGACAGCGCCGTTCTGTCGCAGGGATTCGACAGCTTTCGCGTAGACCTCCGTGGGGTTGCCGTGGCTGGCCCGGATGTCTTCTGCCGAAAGAAGTCCCAAGCGAACCAGCGGACCAAAGTCAACGCTGAGACCGCCCATCCAGTTGAGCCGCGTGTCCGCTTTCATAACCGAGCGCCAGGCGTCGGTCTTTTCGATTGAGCCCTTGGTTTGAGCTTCCTCGTTGATCTCTCGCGCGTAGTCTTTGTAAAGCTCGACGCCCGGCTGCGTCACGAAGTTCATTTCGCGCAAGTAGCCCAAGCCAAACACCACGTAGTGGATGAACTGCATGTAGTGTGGGATGGGCTGGTCGCCGGAGAGTTGAATCACGGCGACGGGGTAGCCGGCGCGGCGCAACGCGGAGATCTTCGCCGAGTCGGGATTGGTGTGGTCTTTGACGCAGAAGAACAAGAAACAGCGATCTTGGGATGCTGACTTCGGCGGGAAGTAGTTGGCCGGGCGGATACGTTCGTGGATGACGACCTTGAGGCCAATATCTTCTCGCTTGCCGAGGCTCTCTTCGAAGTCCTGTTTGGTCCAGACGGCGCCGCCGCTCCATTGGCGAGGCAGATGCAGCGTGACTTTGTCGCGGCCTGCGCGGGCGTTTGCTTGGATGAAGCCGGCCAGCTTCAGGGCGGCGTCAACCTCGGTCTCAGCCAGTTCCGCCGCTTTCATCCAAGCGGCGATATCGACGCCGTTGAAAGCCAGCGGGTAGAGGCTGCCGCGGGTCATCGGCGCGCTATGACGTCCGGCGGTGGCATTGCCGTTGTCCAGCTGCAACTCGACGCGCCGGAAGCCGCGCTCGGAGCCAAAGGCGTCGAGGATGGAGCCCTTTAGCGTGAGGTAGATGAAGTTGGGGCGGTTGTCGATCTTGGCGTTTTTGTAGAGAGCGTCCAACTTCTCGAGATTGACGACGGGCTCGTAAGAGGTCATACCCATGGCCATGCCGACGACCAGGCAACGGCGCAAGGCTTGCTCGATGGGCGCTTTTTCGAGGCGAGCGATCTCCTGCAGAATGGCGCTGAGCTTCCCTGGATCGGTGGAATCGAGGATGAACACGCGAACGCGTTTTAGCAGCAGTCCAGCAGAGAGGTAGAAGGCCTTGTCTTCAGCCGAACCGCCCATGCCGGCCCAGATGATGTAGCGCAGCGAGCGGCCATGCGCACTCTTGATGCCGCGGCGAATCTGCTCGACCTCGGTCTCAATCTGAGCGGCCCATTCGGGATGCTCAGTCGCCAGCCAAGGCAGATGCAGCACGCCGTAGCTATTCTTTTTCACGCGGCCGCGGCTATTGACTTCCATGCCCAGCCGAATCATCGGGTCCGTTTCGGGATCGAGAGCACGCAGTCCTTCCTGACGCGCTCGGGCATCGACGGCCTGCATGCGTTCAACCGCGCGTTCGCTTACTAAACGTTCGTAATCGACGTTCGAGGGAGAGCGATAGAGCCGTAATGAAACGCGTGATCTAGGCATAAGTCAACTAACTGAAGCGTCGCGAAGCCCCAGTCACCAGCGCTTTGCGAATGTAAGGTGTGGGCGCCGAAGCGCCCCGCCGCGGGAACGGCTTACGCCGTCCCTAGCTATCTATGATGCCAGAATTGCACGCGCGGAATTGTCGATGGGCTTCGGAAAACCAAGAATAGCGGGCCCCGGATTCGAAAATGTGTAGTAGGCTAACCCGAACGGGTCGGCCCGTCCGGATTTTTGACGGCTACATGATGAATCTGCCCAACAGTCTGACGCTGTCTAGAATCTTTCTCGTCCCGGTGTTCTTGACCGTGTTGCTGAGCGGCGATTTCGAGCTCACACTGGGCGGCGTCGTCATGAACGAAGATTGGCTGGCGCTGATCGTCTTTCTTTCCGCCGCGGCGACGGATTTCTTGGACGGCTACATCGCGCGCAGCCGCGGCCAGGTGACAACGCTTGGAAAGTTGCTCGATCCGATAGCCGACAAGCTGCTGATATCAGCAGCCTTCATTTCGCTGGTTGAGTTGGATCGCGTACCGGCCTGGATCGTGGTGCTGATTGTGGGCCGCGAATTTGCCGTGTCGGGACTACGCTACATCGCGCTGGCGGAAGGCTTGACGATCTCGGCAAGCAATCTGGGCAAGAGCAAAATGGCGGCGCAGGTCGTCGCAGTGGCTTTGTTACTGGTTGAGCCGTATGGGGAGATCTACGAGCAACTGGCCTATCCGGCGTTGGCGGTCGCGGTGGTGTTGACCGTCGTTTCCATGCTGGATTACTTCCGCGGATTCTGGGGAGTTGCGGACCCCACGGCGACTCGTGCGGATGCCGACCTGATTGTGTTGCCGGAAGGCGGCAAGAAGCGCGACGTCTCGAATCGCTAGCCGGTGTACGCGTCCGAAGGCTTGCGGATGAAGTGCAAGCCGACGCGATACTTGGCGCCCTTCTCGACGCAGTAGCGCACCTTACCCAGGCACTGCAGGGACTCGCCGAATACTCGCACGACAGCAGCATCGGGAATCCGTTCGGCTGTGATCAATTGCAGGCCGTCCATGGATACGTCCGTAACTTCGGCCTCGCAGCTGGAGCGGAAAGCGTGACCGCCGGTATCCCAGGCGATCGATGCCTTGCCGGAAGTACGCATGCGCTCTTCGCGGCGCCGCCCGGCGGAAGCGTAGCTGAGGTTAACGACAAATCCGTCGGTCATATCGAGAGACTTCTCGACGACGACTCGGTAGACGGATTGGCCGTCGCGGAGGGTGGCCATCTCCCGCAACTCCGGGCAGCGCGGGGCTACCACTGTGATGCCGCGCTCGCCGCGCCTACGTACCTCGCAGATGCAGGAGCGAGCTTCGCCGTTGGCGGCGTACCACTCGAGCTTGCCTAGCTGCAGGCGAGAGTCTTCGACTTCGCCCTGCGCGATGTCGCTGTCGTCCGCCGACTGGTTAACGCGGTCAATCATAAGTCTCCATAGACAAGACTGGGCCCGCAAGCAGAGGAGCGGCCATCAGGTACGGGCCGTAGGCCAGACGGGTAGTATCCCTCAGGCAAAAGAAGGACTAGTGGCCCCAGCAGCAGCCGTCGACGGGTACGTGACGATGGTGGCGTAGTCTAAGGCTACCCGGCAGCGCCCATGGGATCGGCCCAATGTAGAGCCAAATCCATGTGGTATACCATTCGCTATTACAAACAGTTATGAGTGTAGGCTTGATGTTTCACTTGAAGGGCCGTGAGGTTAGATGCGGGCGGCGCTAAGGCACGACGAGGACGATGGTGATCGACGCGTCACCTGTAATCGGCACAGCGGCCTCGGCCGTGACCATGGAGCCGTCGCGGGGGTTTTGGATCTCGGCGCGAATGGTGTAGGAAGTCTCTTCCAGACCTTCGAGTTCGAAGCTGCCGTCTGCAGACGTCCGGTAGCTGCTGATGCCGTACGGAGCGTCCTCCGGGACAAGGCGGAGCTGAACTTCGGCGATGGGCTGATCGTCGTCGCCGACAACCTTCCCGAGGATCTTTCTCACGCGCATGCGCCGGCCAAGCACCAGGGTGCCGGCGTTAGTTGCGACACCGTCACTGACTTGCAGAACGCCGGCACTATCCTTGGCTGGAACGCCGGGATAGTAGAGCGTTGCGTAAGGACGATGGGCGCTGGGCGGGCCGTCGATGTTGACGCCAACGAAGTAACCGCCGGGCTGGAGCTCTTTGATTTCGCAGCGCCCGTTCTGATCGGTTTGCGACTGCCTGCCGCTGGATCGGCCATTCGTTGGAACGGCGGTGACAGAGATGCCGCCGAGCGCCTCGGTGGTCGGGCCGAATATTCGGCCGGTGATCGAGCCGGAAGGCGGGGGCCGTGTGAAATGCACAACGGCGCAGCCCCGGGCCGGGACGGTTTGAATGGATTCGGTTTCCGGTAAGCCCGCTGGGCCCAGAGATAGGGGACGCTCCTGATGCTGGCCTGAGACGAAGTAGCGACCGGGTTGGAGCCCTACGACGGAGAACCGTCCGTTTTGGCCGGTGCGAGCCTTCCAAGAGCCATTCTCGCCAGAAACTTCGATTGCGGCGCCAACCACCGCGGAACTCTCCGGATAACCTTCCGAATTCCAGCTGCGTGCATATGCGGTCCCAACGAAGCTGCCTAGTGTGCCGGCGGAAGCGTAGGCCCTAAGGTATTCAAGGTCTTCCTGCGCGCTGCTGGCTTCGCGCGTCCCGGAGCAGGCGCTGGTAGTCCACTTATCTGGACCACCGCTTGCGAAAACGAGGTAGTCCTCGCCGGGGAGGAAGAAGGCCGAGCAGCTGTACCAAATGCTGGTGTAGATGTCGACGGTTTCGCCTACGTCGCCGGCAAAAACTTCGGTTACGGCGAAGCGCACCCGGCGGCGGCCCTCATAGAATCCGGATTGCCGCTGCCAGTGGAGGAACTCGCCGAAGTTTGAGACATCCGACAACGTTTCGAGCGCCTCCGGGCGGATGATGCTCTTCCAGAAGTCGCGGTAAATGTTGACGTAGAGCGAAAGAGCTACACCTTCCAATCTCCGAGGGTCCACGAATCCCGCGTCGCCGACATAGGGGCGTAGAGCCGTCTCGATTCGATTGCGAAACTCTCGGTCGGAGCCCGGTTCCATTTCGACGACGCGACCGACGAAGGCCGGTTCGGTGGAGCTGGGGAACCATTTGCAGACGGGTCCGCGGTAGGCGCAAGAACAGGCGTCGAGCGCGGGGGCCGCGAGCAGGCAGGCGAAGAGGACGAAGCAGCAGAACTGTAGCCGGCGGAGCGCCATGGTGACTCTACGTACGGCGGCGCGATGAGGGTTCGACATTTGGGCCTACAGCAGCAAGGACACCGCCATGGGAGGATTTGTTTCAGCGGTCTATTTAGGTGGCGCTTGGCCTTCGGGCAGGGGCACGGACTGCAGGGTGGCGCGCCAGATGTGGTTTCCGCGTAGGTCGAGCACGCCGCGGCGCAGGACGTCGCGCAGGGTCGTGGTACGGCGGCCTTTCTCAAAGCGGCCGTCGAACTCCGCGGTGCCTATTTCGCGGACGGCAGGGGCGATGCGATAGAGCGGAATGATGCGCTTGAGCTCGCGATTAAAGGAAGCCTCGCCGGGTACGAGTTTGCCTTTGGAACGTTCAAGGGCAGCGGAGGGGTTCTCGGTGAGGAAACGGTTCCAGGTGACGGTGCGGCGGATATCGCGCTCGATCGCCCGCCGCAGGAGCGTAGTGAATGTCGTTATTCCGGTTTCCAAAAAGTTAAAGACTTCGTTGCGGTCGTCTGCCGAGAGAGGATCCGTGACGATCAACGGGTCTAACTCGATCGAGATCACGTGCGAGGCCGAAGCGTCGATGGCCAGGTGAACCGGACTGTTGTTGAGCACGCCGCCGTCGACGAAACGATGCCGCACATCGTTTCTGCTGCCAGGACCGTAGATGCCCAGCTCTTGGGAGGGGAAGGCTCCAGGGACGGCGGTCGAGGCGATAACGCATTGCAGCAGGTTCTGTCCGCGAGTAAACAGCGCCCCGGGTATCGCGTCGCACTGCCGGGCTTTGTCGTCGTCGCAGTCGAGTTGAACGGCGAGCCAGCCGTTGCGCACGAGGTGCCGGTAGGTCTCAGGTCTGACCAAGGTGAAGAGGCATTCGCGGCCGACGGTAATGTCGGTGGCGGTGATGATGAGCTCGGGAAGTTCGTCTTGGCGCTTGTACCACTCGGCGACGAGTTCACGGCTCAGGACGCGGGCTCGATCGAGGCTGTGCTCGCGAGACCAGTGCCGGGGCTTACTGAGGTCTCCGCCTGGTCCGGTGTTGGAGAGGAGCTGCAACAGCGGTGTGTCGCGGAAGAAACTCGTGAAGAACATCCGCTTGAGGACGAATGACGTCACAGCCAGTCCTACGAGCGAGAGTCCGCCGAGAACGGCCAATTGCAGTGCCGGGCCGCCTGCCGATCCCCAGTTGCGCATCAGCGGAGGGAGCCAGCTCTCCAGTCCCAGAAAAAAGATCAGAGATACGAACAGGAAAGGGTTAAAAACGAAGACACCGAACAACAGAGCGAGCGCCAATCCCCAGCGGCGGAGCGGCGTGCTGACGCCGCGGGTGGCCAAGTCGATCATCCACGAACGCCGGCCCACGATCCACTCGGAAGTGTTCTTGTTACGGTCGAGGTAGGACCAGATGGAAGCGATGAACGTAGAGAACGGTTGCTTGATGTCCGGGTTCTGGCGCAACTGCGGGTTGTCTTTGCCCAGCGCTTCGAGAAAGACTCCGTAGCCATTGAGGGCGCCGGCGGACGTTCCCAAGATAATATCGGGCCGCTGGTTGTGGGCGTGCATGTGACCCAAGAGGGTCTCCAGGGCGCCGGCGCTGTAGGCGCCGGCGGCGCCGCCGCCGCTGATTGCTAGCGCGATTTTGCGATGTTCCGGCGCAATCTGGCGCTCCTCCAACGTGGGGCCCGCGAACAAACGCGCGCCGCCCCGGACGACTTCGTGCTCCAGGTCGTTGAGCAACTCGTCGACGCTCAAATACGTCGGCCGAAGCCGCTCGGCGACGTCGGTTGGGACCGGTTCATGTGGCTTTGAGGACATCCTAGCGGGCCGCCCCTAGACGTGAGACGTCCCCGGAGCTTGCTTGCTTGACTGCAGACAGGATAACGCGGCTGGGGTCGGTAGAGATTAGATGTCGTAGTAGAGCGAGAACTCGTAGGGGTGAGGACGCTGGCGGATCGCATCGACCTCGGCTGTACGTTTGTACTCGATGTAACTCTGGATCAGCTCCTCGGTGAAAACGTCGTTGCGGGTGAGGAATTCGTGATCCTTTTCGAGCGCATCGAGCGCGCCTTCCAGCGAACTGGGCAGGGCGGGGACATGGCGTAATTCGTCTGGCGAAAGATCGTAAATGTCGTGATCGAGCGGCTCGCCGGGATCGATCTTGTTCTGTACGCCGTCGAGGCCAGCCATCAACATGGCCGAGAAGGCCAAATAAGGGTTGCAGGACGGGTCGGGGTAACGCAGCTCGACGCGCTTGGACTGAGGCTTGGCGGAGTACATCGGGATGCGGCAGGCGGCGGAGCGGTTGCGGCGCGAGTAGGCCAGGTTGACCGGCGCTTCAAATCCCGGCACCAGACGCTTGTAGCTATTGGTGGTGGGTGCGCAGATCGCCGCGAGGGCCGCCGAATGCTTGAGCAGGCCGCCGATGTAGTGAATGGCGGTTTCGCTGAGCCCGGCGTACTGGTCGCCGGCGAATAGCGGGTCACCGTCTTTCCAGATGGACTGGTGAGTGTGCATGCCGGAGCCGTTGTCGTCCCATAACGGCTTGGGCATGAAGGTCGCGGTGCGGCCATGCTCGAAGGCCACGTTACGCACGATGTTCTTGTAGAGCATCATGTTGTCGGCGGACTTGAGCAGGGTGTCGTACTTCTGATCGATTTCGCACTGGCCGCCGGTGGCGACTTCGTGATGGTGGCACTCGACCTCGATGCCGCAGTGCATCATGATGTCGACCATCTCGGTGCGGATATTCATGTGGTGGTCGGTCGGCGGGACAGGGAAGTAGCCTTCCTTGTAACGCGGCCGGTAGCCGAGGTTGTTGTCGGCGCGCCCGGAGTTCCAACGGCCCTCTTCGGCGTCGATGTAGTAGAAGCCGAAGTTCTGGCGCTGATCGAAGCGGACGTTGTCGAAGATGAAGAACTCAGCCTCAGCCCCGAAGTAGGCGGTGTCGCCGATGCCGGTCATGGCCAGGTACTTTTCGGCCTTTTGAGCGATCCAACGCGGGTCGCGCTCGTAGTGTTGCTTGGTGAGCGGATCGACGACGTTGCAAATGATGACCAGCGTGGGCGCGTCGGTGAACGGATCCATGAAGATCGTGTTGGGGTCGGGCATGATCAGCATGTCCGATTCGCTGATGGCTTGCCAGCCGCGAATGCTGGAACCGTCGAAGCCGAAACCTTCCTCGAAACTGTCTTGGGTGAGCATGCCGATGGGATAGGAGACATGCTGCCAAAGGCCGGGCAAGTCGGCGAAACGCAAGTCGAGCATCCTGGCGTCGCTGTCTTTGACGAACTGGAGGACTTCAGTAGGGGTTCGTTGCACGCTCATGGCTCTTCTAAAGGTAGGCGAAAAGGGGTCGACAAGGCGAGTAAATGGCCTGACAGTAAATGGCCTGCCAGCAAGCCTTTGTCCTCTTCAGTCGTCATGCCTAGAGCCGTCGGGCCGTCGCTCTGGTCCGTTCAGTCCCAGGCCGAACGCCTTGATTTTCGACGCGAGGGTCGTCGGTCTTAAGCCCAATAGCCGCGCGGCGCCTTGCGGGCCGGACACCCGCCACCGTGTCGCCTCGAGGGCCTGGAGCAAGTTGCTCTTTTCGCGGGCCTTCAGGTCGTCGTAGGTGAGGATTCCGGGGGCGGCGTCCCCATTCGTGGTCGGCTGCGGTGCTGAAGCGCCTGTTTCCCCCAGCTCGAATTCGAGAGGACCGGACTGTGCCCGGATGACGGCGCGCTCCATTACGTTCTGCAACTCGCGCACGTTGCCGGGCCATCGATAGCGCCGCAGCTGATCGATGTGTCGACGGCGGAGCGTCGGCGCACTACTCCCCAGGCGTTTTGACGCTTCTTCCAAAAACCGGCCAGCCAACAAGGGGATGTCTTCCAGGCGCTCGCGCAACGGCGCCACATCAACCGGGAAGACGCTCAGCCGATAGAAGAGATCTTCGCGGAACCGTCCACCTTCTACCTCCTGCTTTAAGTTGCGATTGGTTGCCGCAATAACGCGCACGTCGACTTTGCGTGTGCGGTCCTCGCCGATACGCTCGAACGTTCCTTCCTGGAGCACGCGCAACAGCTTGCCTTGCAACTCCAGCGGGATCTCTGCAATCTCGTCCAAGAAGATCGTGCCGCCGTCGGCTAGGGGGAAGCGTCCCAGGCGGTCGCGCACCGCGCCGGTGAAGGCGCCGCGGACATGCCCGAAGAATTCGCTCTCAAACAGTTCATGCGGCACGGAGGCGCAGTTCACCGTCACCAGAGGCCGTTGGGCGCGATTACTACGCTCGTGAATCGCTCTCGCGATCAACTCCTTGCCGGTTCCCGACTCGCCGGTCACGAGAACGCTGGCGTCCGAAGGAGCGACGAGATCCACCTGCGAGAGCGATTTCACCAGAGCCGAACTCTGCCCGAGGATGTCGCCGAATCCGTGCGCCGAGCGTACCTCCTCGCGGAGGTATTCGTTCTCCTGTTCGAGCTTTCGCTGGAGTCGCCGAATCTCTTCGAAGGCACGGGCGTTGGCGATGGCCGTTGCCGCGTGGTCTGCGATCATCCGCAGTCCCAACAGGTCGTCGGCAGTCATCGTGGAGCGGGCGAAGACAGCGAACACGCCAAGCACCTCGCCGCGGTAGACCAACGGCTGGCCGCCGAAGGCTCGAATGCCCTCTGTTCGCACCCATTCCGGCTGAACGATCCATTCGCTGTCATCGAGTATCTCGTGGACCTCAAGCGGCGCCGCGGTCGCCATGATCTTACCGACCTTGCGAATGCCGTTGGGGAAGCGCCGAAAGCGTCCGTCCAGACCGTCCCAGATTTCTCCGGTCTGCGCTGATGCTCCGGCACTGGCAACGAGGTGCAGGCAGAGCGACTGGTCTTTGCACTCGGGCCGCATGCGGCACTCGGAGCAGATGTCGCCTGGTTTCGCGAGCCAGACGCGAGCCAGAGCAGCATTGCATTCGCCCGCCAAGCGGTGCACGACCAAGTCGAGTACAGCGTGCACCGTTCTTTCCTGGGCCATATCGATCAGCAGGGAGCGGATGTTTGTGGTGCGGAAGGCTGTCTCGGTTCCCATGGGCTCTATCCTAACGAGAATTCGTAAGCATCAAACGACACTTAATGAGAATCACTTGATGTCGTATCTACGAGGCAAGGCAGTTACTTGTCGTATATGACTCAAACAAAACGGGTTGCCTGGCTTGGACTGGTATGGCGTGGGAGATGCATTTGTGGGGACGTCACCAGACAAGCAAAGAGGAGAACGAAACTCATGACTCTCACAACGAAATTCGCCCCGCTTGGCGTGGCAGTTTGGACAACAGAAGAAGCGGTCAAGCGTAGGGGCGGGGACGCGTCGAGCGACTAACGTCGGACGACCGGCGACACGAGGAGAAAAACATCATGACTATCAACAACAGAACACTTACGCAGATCGTTTTGGCGACGGCGGCTATCGCCTTCGCCTGGGGCGCCACGCCGCTAAAGGCCGGCGACTCCAACCCCAAAGAAGGAGCCCAGACCATGAGGTCCGCACAGCCTACACTTCACAAGACGCTCGACGTCGACGGAGTTGAGATTTTCTACCGGGAGGCCGGGCCGCAGGAGGCGCCGACGGTCCTGCTCTTGCACGGTTTCCCGACGTCTTCACACATGTTCCGGAATCTGATTCCGCAACTCTCTGATCGCTTCCACGTCCTTGCGCCTGACTACCCGGGCTTTGGGGCTAGCGCGATGCCATCTCTCGACGAGTTCGAGTACAGCTTCGACAACCTGGCGCGGGTCGTCGAACGGTTCCTCGAGATCAAAGGCGTGGAGAGCTACACGGTCTACTTGATGGACTACGGCGCGCCGGTCGGATTTCGTCTAGCGGCGGCGCATCCCGAGCGCATCGAGGCATTGCTGATTCAAAACGGCAATGCTTACGACGAAGGGCTGCGCGAGTTCTGGAAGCCGATCAAGGCCTATTGGAAGGACAAGACTCCCGACAACGCCAAGACCCTGCGGGACGCCCTGCTCACAATCGCAGCGACGAAGTGGCAGTACACCCACGGCGTTCGCCAGCCCGAAGCGATCTCGCCCGACAATTGGTTCCACGACCAATACCTACTGGATCGGCCCGGCAACAAGGACATTCAGCTCGAACTGTTCTACTCCTACGGCACGAACCCTGCGCTCTACCCTGAGTGGCAGGCGTACCTACGCGAGCACCAGCCGCCGACGCTGATCACCTGGGGCAAGAACGACTACATCTTCCCGGTCGAAGGGGCGCTGCCGTACCAGCGTGACCTCCCGGATGTTGAGATGCATCTGTTGGATGCCGGGCACTTCGTCTTGGAAGACCAAGGCGAGAAAGTCGCCGGACTGATCCGCGACTTTCTCGAACGCAAAGTCCTGGATCGCGACGCGGCAGCTCCTGCGGCGGAGTAAGTCACGAGGAGAAGTCGTCATGGCTATAAGCGACATCGCCTTCAGCGGGGCCGTCAAAGCGGCTCAAGAGAAGCATGGTTCCCGCAGGTCCTACGCAAAGATGGAAGCCAGGGGAGGCTGGGCTGACGCCGTCACCCAGTCTCTCCGCGACTTTATTGCCGCGCGGGACTCGTTCTATCTGGGCACGGCAAACGCGGCGGGCCAACCCTACATCCAACACCGAGGAGGCCCACGCGGATTTCTCAAAGTGCTTGACGATCACTTGCTGGGGTTCGCCGACTACGCAGGCAACTCGCAATACATCTCGCTTGGCAATCTGAGCGAGAACAACAAGGCGTTCATCTGCTTGATGGACTACACCACTCAAACCCGCATCAAGCTCTGGGGCGAGGCGGAGTTCGTCGAGGACGATCCTCAACTCCTGAAGCGATTAATCGACGAGGGCTACGAGGCCCGGCCTCAACGGGCTTTCGTCTTTCGACTCAAGGCTTGGGACGTCAACTGCAACCAACATATCCGGCAACGATTCGCGGAAGATGAGGCCGACCCGGGCGTCCGCGCACTGGAAGCGCGCGTTGCGGAATTGGAAGCGCAGTTGCGTAGCGCCGGCCTGGAGCCAAACGAAGAAGTCTCGTTGGAGACCGCGAAGTGAATCGATACCAGTACCTCGTGGACACGTACGAGACGGAGCGACTGAAGGTGCTCAGCGTGTGGAGCATGTTCGGCGACGACGAGCTTGGCGTGCGCCCTCATCCGAGCGACCGGCGTGGGCGCAGCGTTCTTGAGCAGATGGTGCATCAGTGCGTCAGTGAAGACCTGTGGTTCCGAGGGATTCTAGGAGTCGATGTGGCGGCGCCGCCGCTGCCCGAAGAGGAGACGCGCATGGAGTTTATCGAGCGCTATGCGACGAACTCCGCGAAGAGAATTGTTGAACTCAGGGGCAGAGACGAGGATTGGTGGGAGGAGACTGTCGCATTTTTTAACGTGCCTCGCTCGCGGGCCTGGGTCCTGGTGCGTCGCGTCGCACACACTGCTCATCAACGCGGACAATTGACGGCGATGCTGCGGATGCTAAACCGGGACCTGCACAGCAACTACGGCCCGACGGCCGATACGGGCGGACTGATGCAGAACGATGCGCCGGTGATATATGCGTATCCGGATGCGGAAGCGCTGATCGCTGGGGAACGAGGTGGCGGGCAGAAAACTCCGCTGCCTGGGCCCGGAGAGAATGCTCCGACTGAAAGGCCGTAGGGAGCGGAACGTGCCCGGCTGCGCTCCCAGTTGTTTCGAGGCGCCACCGACACGGACGCGGGTTCTCAACGACGATTGACCTCAGTCTCGAGCCACTCCGCAGCCGGTGCTCCGGACAGTGTTCCAAAGGTGCAAGGACGAGATTTCCCTTGCCATGCACCCCCAGTCATGACCTATACTGCGACCGCACTGGAGGTAGACGTGCCATGTCAAAGAAAATGTTGGTCGTGGGGTTGCTGTCTAATTTGATCGCCGTGGCGGCAGAGCAGGGCTGGTACCCGCACGAAGGCGGGCTGATGAAGTACGTGGTCAAGATCCGGTTTGGCGAAGAGCCGGACACGATGCCCGACGGATGGAAGTTCGGGAGAGTGTCGGCGGTGACGGTCGACAAGCAGGGCGAGGTTTACGTCTTCCACAGGGGTAAAAAGGCCGATCCGCTCATCGTCTTTGACGGCGAGGGCCATTATCTGCGCTCCTGGGGGAAGGGCATGTTCGGCAACCCGCACGGCTTACGCGCTGATCCGGACGGCAATATCTGGGTGACGGACAATGGCGACCATCAGATCTTCAAGTTCGACCGTGTAGGCAAGCTCTTACTGACGCTGGGCGAGAAGGGAGTGGCCGGCGAGGACGAGTCCCATTTTGACCGGCCGACGGACATCGCGTTTGCGCCGACCGGCGAGGTGTACATCTCGGACGGATACGGCAACGCGCGCGTGGTGAAGTTCAGCAAGGAAGGGAAGTACCTCACGACATGGGGACGGCACGGGACCGGGCCGGGGGAATTTAATACGGTGCATTCCGTCGCCGTTGCCTCGGACGGCACTGTCTACGTCAGCGACCGCGAGAATAACCGCATCCAGATTTTCGACCCCAACGGCAAGTACCTGCGCGAGTGGAACCATTTGGGCGCCACGCAGAATGTGTTCATCACTCCCGACGACGACATGTGGATCATCACGCACCGGGACAACATCGAGAACATCACGTACGACACGTTGGCTGGGCGCATCATGCATGTCGACATCAAGACGGGCAAGATCCTCGGTGCGATGGAGAGCCCCGGCCACTGGCTGCACCGCACCCCGGACCAGCAGATCTTTATCGGCAGCCTGACCGGGAACGTGTTCCGTTGGTATCCGGGATGGCGCGAAGGGCCATCGGGCCGTGACGAGGGACTGCAACCCCCGAATTAGACAGGCGGCAGAATCAGGCATTCTTCAGACGACGCCGGTGTCCTAAAACACCCGGACGACGTAGGTGAACTTCACTCCGCGGCCGATTTCTGGCGCTAGGTCTTTGATGAAGGACGAGTGGTTGCGGTACAACGCGTCGCCGATGTTGAAGACGTTGACCGAGAACTGGTGGGCCAGGTTAGTGCTCTTGGCAAAGGTGTAGGAAGCCTTGAGGTCGAGCAGGGCGTAGCCGGGGGTGTCGGTTTCGCCGGTGAACGTTCTGTCTTGCCGGTCGGCCAGGATGACGCTGGGCTTGATGCTGAGGTCGCCCAGGTGCCAATCGATTCCGACGCTGGCGCGCAACGGGGGGATACGCGGCAGGTAAGTGTTCTGATCGGTTTCTTTGGCGTTGACGTAGTCGAGGCCGAGGTCGAGCCACAGGTCGGGATGCAGTTCGAAGTGTGCGGCTGCCTCGCCGCCGAGGAAGCGCGCGTTGCGTTGGGTGAACTCAACGACGCGCAGGCCGTCGTCGATTTCTCCGGTGGCGAAGGGGAAAACGAAGTTGTCAAAACCGTAGTAGAAGAAGTTGAGCTCGCCGCGAACTTTCGCTTCGTCGTGCCGCAGGGAGAGGTCGAGGCCGTTGCCGGTTTCGGCCTTGAGCAAGGGATCGCCGATTTCGAAGGCAAGGTTGCCGACGTGGGGACCGAAGTTGTAGAGCTCTTCGAGCGCAGGGGCGCGGTAGGAGTGCGAGAAGCTGGCGACGACGGCGCCGTTTTGCCAGACGTCGGCGTGCAGGCCGCCGGAAGCGGAAAGCCCGGTGAAGCGGCGTGGGTCGAAGCTGGCGAAGTTGGCGCTCTGGAGTGGCTCGTAGCGGTTAGTTTCGAGGCGCAGTCCGCCTTGTAGTTTGAACTTCTCGAAGCCGAGTTCTTCGAGAGCGAAGGCGGCGAAGGCGGTTTGATCGACGGCGGGGGAGAGCGCTTCTGCGCCGGTGACGTCGTAGGCTTTGTCTAGACCCCAGACGCCGAAACGGCCCGTCCAGGGGCCTTTGGCCTTTTGCTCGAAGACGGCGCGATAGATGAACTGTCCTTGCGAGAAGGCGGTGCCGACTTCTTCTTCGCCGGAGTCGAGTTGTTCGAGTTCTTGGTGAGTCCAGTCGACGTAGCGCAACTTGACGGTGAAATTGTCGATGGCCTTATTGGTGAGGTTGCGCATGCCCCAGTTGGCGTTATAAGAACGACGCAAGGAATTAAGGAAGATTCGCTGGACGTCTTCTTCTCCTTCGAAGTCTTGAGCGAAGGGCACGCCGTTGGTTCCGTCGTCGACCTCGACTTCGGTGCTGAAGAAGTGGCGGTCTCCGTAGAAGCCGAGCCCGAAGCTGCCGTTGAGTTGCCGGGCGCGGGAGTTGAAGATTGTGCCGATTGGCGTATCGTAGTCGCCGCTGCGAACGCCGCCGGCGCTGCCCCAGACCATCCAGTTTTTGAGTCCGTATTCGAAGCCGGTGTTAGCGGCGCCGAGGGAGGCGGCGCTTCCCGCGGTAGTCGAGGCGGAGGCGCGCAGGCCGTCGTGAGCGTGGGTGTGTACGCTGTGGTGGCGACTGACGGCGTTGATGGTGCCGCCCATGGCGTTGCTGCCGTAGAGCAGCGTGGCGGGGCCCTTGACGACTTCGAGGCGGTCGACTTGGGCCATGTTGAGCGGCTCGCCGTGATCGCCGGATTGCGAGGCGAGCGAGCCCACGCGGATGCCGTCTTCCATGACCAGCACGCGGTCGCCGTCGAAGCCGCGAATGATGGGGCGAGAGCTGCCGGGGCCAAAGCTGCGCTTGGCGATGCCCGAGCCGACACGGTTGGCCAGCGTCTCGCCCAAGGAAACATCAGCGCTCTCGGCCAAGTCGAATGAGTCGAGCGAATCCACGCTTTGGAAGGACTCGAAGGCGGTGAGCTGTTTGCCTTCGGCGGTCACGGTGATCTCGTGACGCAGCGCCTGAAGGTCGAGCATGAAGTCGATCGACGTGGTCTCGCCGGCCGTGATCTGGATGGCCTGCGCCTGTTCGGTAATGACGCTGTTGACGTGCGCGATGACCTGGTAGATTCCCGGTGGGACGTTCTCAATCGAGTAGGAACCGTCCTCTGCGCTAACTGTTTGCTGACTCAGTTCGACTATGAGGACGGCGGCGCCCCCGAGTGGCTGGCTCTTTTCGCGCAGATAGACATGGCCCTCCAGCCGACCCGCCGTTTGGGCGGTCAAGGAAATAGCGGTGCAGTAGCCTGGCAGCAGAACCGCTAATAGTAGACGTATTACGCCCATAAAAATCTTCCTCCGACGACGCTGCCAATACAACCACCGCCGATCTCAAAAGAGGGGACGGACAGTGTGCCGCGATAGCTAGGCGCTGTAGGACGGAGGGCCGCGCGGGCTCGGGACTAGATCGTGATCCGGCGTGGACAGATCGACGTCGCTAGGGGGATCGAATGCATCGCAGGTTAGCGTAGGCGCCACCGTCGGAGCTGACGGGCCTCCGACCCAGGCGGAACAGCAAACGGGACAGGCATGAGCGGCATGCCGACCGGTGTGCTGCGAACCGTCGAGCAGACAGGGATCAATCTCTGCGGCGGCATGAAGAACCGCGGCGAAGGCCATGATGACCATGACCGCCGCGAGCAACTTATGACTCCAATGACCGCGCATCAAATGCCCCTATCGAATCTAGACGTATTGGAGCAGACGCCAATACCCAAATCCGTCGGTAAGGATTAGGGCGAGGGCGCGGTAGGGGTGAGCGAAGGTGTCGGGA
>JAQCLD010000199.1 GCA_027592785.1 Acidobacteriota bacterium | reverse complement strand
CGGACCACTTCTGCGGTCTGGTTTTCCGGCGCCTTCCGGCTCCTTCACTCCGCCGCTTTGTGGTCTAGTTTTGCAGCGCCGTTCTCATCCGTTCGAGTACCGCGTAGCGGATTCGGAGATTGATAAGGACCTACCGCGGAAGCTCAAGGCAGAGCTCGCCGGCATCCTGCGCTGGGCCGTCGAAGGCTTCCGGCTCTGGCGATTGGAAGGCCTAGGCGACCCGCCCGATGTTGCCCAAGCTCGCCAAGCGTGGCGCGATGACTGCGACCCGTTATCGGACTTCATTGCGGAGAACTGTCGGATAGACCCGGACGCATGGGCTCCAGCGAAAGAGCTGCGCCAACGATACGAAGGCCACTGCGAAGAGACCGGCGAGAAGTACCCGCTGGGAGGAAAGGTATTCGGCGCTCGACTCAGGGCCTTGGGCCTAACCGACGATCGCCGGTATCACGTCGGCCAAACGCAACGCGGATGGCAAGGAATCGAGCTTGCATGAAGTCCTTCGGACGGAACGGACGGAAGAAACCTAAAGTTCTCCAATACACGCGCGTTAGGAAAAGTTTAGTTCCTAGCCGTCCGTTCCGTCCGGAACCCATCGCACCGGATGATCCGCTGGGCTTAGGCGCCGACGATCTGCCGCCCGATTGCCCGGAACAGGAAGCCGTTAGGGCTAGCAAAGGAGAGGGTAATGGCCGGAAGACCGAAACGGGCACAACTAGTCAAGGCAGTGAACGCCGTTGGCGGTGAGGATGCGCTAATCGAGCGTATAGAAGGCGGTGAGACGATTGCGTCGATTGCTGAGAGCCTCGGGACCAGTCGGCCGATGTTGAGTTCCTTTTTGAATAGGTCTTCAAACACCAAGGAACGCATCAGGCGCGCGCGCGAGACGTGCGCCGACTCCCTTGTGGAAGCGACGTTGGCCATCGCTGACAGCGCGACGCACGAGAACGATCGAGCCAAGCGGCTGCAAGTTTCGACGCGCCAGTGGCTCGCGAGCAAGTTTAACCGGCAGGCATACGGCGATTCTCCAACCGTCGCCATGCAGTTCAACATGGGCGAGCTAATGCTCGATGCCCTGAAGCAATCGCCGCCGCCAATACCGCCGCACTTGGTAGTTGACACCGATGACACGAAAGAACAGGACACGACGCGGGACATGCCCATCGAGGTGCAGCACGACAGCCCTTAGTGGCTATTATCGTTTTTAGATGTCTAGTCAAAACCTTCGGAGCGCTGCCGCGACGCCAATCCGGATTCTGATCGGTCGGCCACATGCCGCCGTCGCCGTCCTTTTATGCCTGATGGGGACGGCGTTGCAGGCGCAAGAGCCGGATCGAGTTTCTGACCCGAACTTTCATGCCTGGTACATGTACTTTGGCGATCACTCGATCGGCGAGAGCCCCTGGGGCTTGCATTTCGACGGGCAATGGCGCCGCCAGGGGGTGGGCCAGCAATGGCAGCAATTGCTGTTGCGGCCGGGAATCAACTACGACCTTAATTCCCATGTGCAAGTTAGCGGCGGGTACGCCTTCATCCAATCGCATCCTTACGGAAGTTTTCCGGCTCAAACCAACACTCCCGAGCATCGCATCTGGCAACAACTGATACTTCGGCAGAAGGTCGGAAAGGCGAACCTGGCGCATCGATTTAGGTTGGAGCAGCGCCACGTCGGGATCACCGATGCGAGCCTGCCGGAGGAAGACCGCGTAACCGGCTACAGTTATCGGAATCGGGTGCGCTACTTTGCCAAGGGCACGATCCCCATCGGCCATAAGGGTCCTGACTCCGACTATTTCCTAGCGGCCTACAACGAGATCATGTTCAACTTTGGCCGGAACACAGCGAGGAACATCTTCGATCAGAATCGCGCCTACATCGCCATCGGGCGCAAGCTGCCCGGCGTCGGCGCGCTCGAAATAGGCTACCTCCAGCAAACCGTTCAACAGGGCAACGGCCGCGTGATCGAGTTTAATCACACGCTGCAAATTGGTCTGTTTTCGACACGCAGGCTTGGCCGCTAGAGTCACGACTGGGTTAACTTCAGCATGGATGGTCGCTACGCCTGGGCGGATACGGCCGCCGTATTTGACGCCAAGACAAGGAAACTCGTCGCCACGCTGAAGGTCAAAAACCGCACGTTCGTCGCGATAAGTACGAATTCGGACTAGGGCGTTAGCCGCCCTTGACGAACTCAGTCGCGTGCGAGAGGTCTTCGGGGCGGCCAACGTCGCGCCAGAAGCCTTTGATGTCGTACCAGCCGACTTTCTTGCCCGAGTTCACCAGCTCGTGAACCGCGTCTGTCAGCTCGTACTCGCCGCGCGGCGAGAGACCCATCTTCTCTTGCGCAGCAAAGACCGAAGGCCGGAAGATGTAGATGCCGGCGTTATTCCAGTGGGTCGTTGACGTCCCTTGCGGGGGCTTCTCGATGATCTTCGTGACGCGGTCGCCGTCGGTGTAGACGGCGCCGCCGTGGTACGGGTCCTCGACCCACTTCACCGACAAGACCATCTCGGCGCCTGCGGCGCGGGCCAGCATTTCGCTATAGACTTCCGGCTCGACCAAGTTGTCGCCGTAGGTCATCAAGAAAGCGTCGTAGCCGACGAAGTCACGGGCCAGCAAGGCCGCGCTGCCTGTGCCGTCTTGCTTGACTTGGGTGACGTAGCTAAGGGTCGCTTGCGCCGGCGGATTGGCGGCGAAGTAGTCTTTGACGATGTCTTCGCGGTAGCCGACGACGATGAGCACTTCGCGGATGCCGGCGGCTTCGAGACGTTCGATCTGGTGGGCCAGCATCGGCCGGTCTCCCAGCGGCAGCATCGGCTTGGGACAGTCCGCGGTGAGGTCCTTCATGCGGGTGCCCCGCCCGGCGGCAAGCGTGACGGCTTTGGTGATCGTTTCCACGTAGTTACAGTAACTTGCGCGGCACAAGAGGACGGTCAGGCGGAAGCCTTATCTAGCCGGGATTTCCATTTTGGCCATCGCGACGCGTTGACGGTAGCAGAGCTTGCCCGCCGGTGTAACGGT
>JAQCLD010000087.1 GCA_027592785.1 Acidobacteriota bacterium | reverse complement strand
GATCTAAACCCGGTGCGGGCCGGGCTGGTTCGCAGCGCAGAACTGTAGGAATGGTCGAGCGCGGCGGCCCATCTGACGGGCCGAGCCGGAGACTCGCTGCTCGATTCCTGGGATTGGGAACAGTTGGGTTTTGGCGCGGATTGGGCGGAGCGATTGGCTGACTTGCGAACCGCGGATCAGGGCGACATGCTGCGCGATGCGACCTACGGCGGACGCCCGTTTGGGGATGACAAATTCGTTGCGCAGATGGAGAACAAGCTCCGCCGGCCGCTACGCAAACGCCTCCCCGGGCCCAAACCCAAAGCGCTCAGCGCCTCAGCCTGATGAATTGCGAGGCTGTCCCGGATCTCTCCGGATCTCTCCGGATCTCTCCCGGATCTCTCCAGATCTCTCCAGATCTCTCCAGATCTCTCCAGGTTAGGAATACGTGCCTGGGAACGAAGCATTGACCCGAGTCCTGAGCGCGCGGAGCGATTTGCTCAACGCATCCGCTGCTCGACACACCTTGGCTCCGTTCTCCCCCGACAGCCCACACAACTCCACTGCGCATGGGCCGAGTACGGAAAAAGGATACCCTATCTCCGCGAGAGCGAAACACAGGCCCGTTTCTTGAAAACATCCGCCGGTCTTTGGATGACGCTCAGCGTTATACATCTGCGGCGGGATAGTTGGTGGTAAATGGACCGCCTTTCCCGAAAGTTGCTGGTAGCGGGACTGATCGACTGGAACCGGAAAACTCCTGGCCTCAAGTGCCCGCCGAACGGCCCCGGGAGAATACTTGGCTCGCCGCGTCCGCTCTTCCACGCTTTGCCAGTCCTGAAGGGCACTGGGATCAGTTACGAACAGGACGGCAAGGTTGGTAATCTCACCCACGGTTCTCGCAAGTGAGACAGACTCATCGTAAAAGCCGGATCGTGCGAGCTTGAACACGCAGAGACCATAGCTACAACAGCGACCGACGAGCATCTCTCCCGCATGGTCTCCCCGCCGACAACCCCACCAGCACGAGCTCGCCCGGTCCAATAGTGATAACAGCGTCCCGAGGTGCTCGTGAGTGCTGATGCGGCCTTGGGGCGATTCCGACGCAAGATACTCGTCCGTTAGGGTTTCACACCGCGACGTAAATCGCAGGACACCACGGAAGAAGTCAGTTCCTTCTGGAACGTTTGCATCACGGTTGGTCTTTCGGCAATCGTTCATCGCTCATTACGAGGCCAAGGGGAGGTCAAAGGAGAGGAGGCCAAAGAATTAGCGGATCTTGCCCTCGAAGCCAATTTCTGACAATAGGTTACGACACCCTTGGGGGCCGTTAGCTAAAAGCTTGGCGGCTCGGACCGGATTGGCGATCTCCCCCGTCCCGATCTCCCCCCTAATTCAGGGAGCCATTCCCAGGAGAAAACCCAGGAGAAAACCCAGGAGAAAACCGGGGAGAAAACCGGGGACAGGCTACAGATTTTCGTCGCGTCGCATCTAATCATCGCACTCCCAGATAGCGCGTTTGGCGCGTGCGGCACAATGTGACCCCTTGGTCGCGCTGATCGTCAGATATGCCCGAAGACCGGAGCGTCTTCGCGGCGTTTGGGCGCGCCGACGGCAAAGGCGTCACGGACCTTTTCGATCAAGGGCCGCTTCTCGCGGTGCCGCAGCGAGCGGCGATTGACCAGCAGCCTTGCCGTTGAGTCGGGTAGGACGCGCTCGATGATCTTCAAACCGTTGGCGCGCAGCGTACTGCCGGTCTCGGTGTTGTCGACGATCGCGTCGCCGTCGTCGGGCGGCTTGGACTCAGTCGCGCCGAAGGAGTGGAATATGGCCACCGGCGACGAACTGCGGCGCTCGACGTGCAGCCGCTGATAGGGCGTGTAGAGCGACGGCTCGAGATCCGTGTGCTGACGCACGAGGCTCTCGGTGAGGTTCAGGTACTCGGTCCAAATACGCAGCGGGCGGGTACCGGTGGAGTCGGCGAACTTTTGGAATAGGTCCTTCGAGTTGTTGACGTCTTCCCATGCTGCGGGCACGGCGAGAACGATGTCGACTCTGCCGAAGCCCAGGTCAAGGATGTCTTCGACATTCGCCTGGCAGGCGGTTTCGAGATACCAGTCGAGGCCCGACAGGCCCATGTCGTAGAAGCCCGCGGCGATCATGTAAGGAATCTCTTGCGGACGCAGGATCTTAACCGAGATATTGTCGATGCCAAGGTCGGGACGATAGCTGCGGCTGCCTTCACCGTAGCCCTTGGGGTCGATGCCGGCGGCCTCGAGGAACGCGCGAGTCTTTTTTTCGAGACTGCCCTTCGGCAGCGCCAGTCTTAGCTCAGTCATCAGACCCTCATCCTATACTTTTCGCTGCTACTTTCTGAGTTCCGCCAGCACGGCGTCGGCATTGGCAGGCACTTGGAAATTGCCTATCCGAACGCCGTCCTTGCTGACTTGGGCGGTGGCTTCCACGAGCGCGCTAGCCGGAGGCGAGGTGCCCACACCAACGCGCATGTTGTGGTCGCGCAGGCCTTCCGCCAAGGTGATTGCGGCAGGCAGGCTATCCGCGTCGGCGACTAGATACAGTTCGTAGGCCGCCGGGGCCGGCGTCCCATGCAGTGCCTCGAGCAACGAGTCGAAGCGGAATGCGCAGCCGACCGAAGGCGTCGGCTCGGCGCCGAAGATCTCAGCCAAGCCGTCGTATCGGCCGCCGCCGCCATAGGCGTGGCCGTTGGCGGTGAATTCGAAGACGACGCCGGTGTAGAAAGTCAGGCCGCGGGCGATGCCCATGACGATTTCGTAGCGTTCGATCCCGTAGAGCTTGACCAAGCGGCAAACCTCGGCGAGATTCTCGAGCGCCTCGGTTGCAGGCGTACCGGCCAGCGCGTCTTTGGCCTGGTCCAGCACGTCTTCCAACGTACCTCGCAAACGTGAAATCTTGATCAGTGTGTCGGCGCGCGCCTCGGGAACCATATCCTCGACGACCCACACGTTGCGCAGTGTAGCCTCGGCTTCTAGAGGGAGCCTCTGGGCTAGTTCCGCAGCATCGACGTCGGCGTGCTCGGCGATGGAGTATTCGCCTTCGTAGCCGGTTCTTTCTTGCAGTTCGGCCAATTGTTTGCGGTCGATGCGCAACTCATCGAACTCCAGGCGATTGTCGCCGTCGATCTTGAGTTGGGCACAGCGTTCGCGGATTCCGGCAAGCAGGTCGAGGTGTCCCACGACGGTGGCCTGGTCTTCGGAGTCCAGTTTTCCGGAGAGTAGGGCGCGGAAAATGCCAACCGAGCCGATTTTCAATGAGGCGTCAGCTAGCCCGGCGGAGCGCAGGAAGCGGCTTGCCGCGGCGATGATTTCGGCGTCCGCGTGGGCCCCGGCCTCGCCCAACAGCTCCAGGCCGGCCTGGGTGAACTCACGCAGCCGCCCCGATCCTGGCCTGACGTAGCGAAAACACGAGCCGGTGTAATACAGCTTGTAGGGCTTGGGCAGGTCGTCCAACTGCCCGGCGGCCAACAGCCGGCAGACAGGCGCGGTCAACTCGGGCCGCAATGCGAACTCTTCGTGGTCGCAGTGGAAGGTCAACAGCGAACTCTTGATTTCCGAGCCCGAACGGGCCAGGAAGAGCTCGACGCGCTCATAGGCAGGCGTCTCCACCGGCTGGAATCCATAGGATTCCGCCGTCTGGGTGAAGCGGTTTAAGACCTGACGGCGAGCCGTGGCCTCTTCAGGTAGGTAGTCGCGCGTCGCGCGCGGCGGCGGGATGTCTCGCATTGCTTTAGCCGACGAAAAAAAGACTCGCCCTGACGAGCGGGCCGAACAATCGCCCGAACCGACGACCACAAGTCGTCTGGAGGAGCGGCAGAGGTGAACCTTCCTTATATCAGTACGTCAGCATCGCTATCAACCGGCCGCGCTTTGGATATAATGGTGGGCTTCTGCCACGGTTCGTCCTAACGTCTTGCGCGTCCCTCGGAACGCGCTTTTTTGCAGGGCGCTAATTACTCGAAAGGAAACGCATGGCGACGATACAAGCGGCCGCAGACGGCTCGTCAACGCCTCCCGCTCGGGAGCCGGTGGTTAACGATTTTTCTATTCAAGTTGCGACAGTCAACGGTTCGGGAAGCCAATCGGCGAACCTGATCCTGCTGCGCACTTTGTTTCAGATGGGCATCCCCGTTTCGGGGAAGAATCTCTTCCCTTCGAATATCGCCGGTCTGCCGACCTGGTACACCATCCGCACCAACAAGCGCGGGTTTATTGGTCGCAAGAAAGAGATCGACATCCTGGTGGCGATGAATGCGGAGACGGCCAAGGACGATGCTCTGGCCCTCCAACCGGGTTCCGTCGTTGTCTACGACGAACCCTTACAGCTCAACGAGTTGCGCTCGGACGTTACCTTCTACGCCGTTCCCTTCGAAGAGTTGGTTAAGCCGGTCTGCCCCAACCCGAAGCTGCGTAAGCTGGTCCGCAACATCATCTACGACGGAGTTTTGGCCTATTTGCTCGATATCGAGATGGCCGAGGTCAAGATCGCCCTTTACCGGCAATTCGAGACCAAGATCAAGGCTGCCGAGATGAACTGGAGCGCGGTCGAAGCTGGCTACAACTGGGCCTCGGAGAATCTCCAAAAGCATGACCCGTTCCGCGTGGAGCGCATGAACGAGAACGCCGGCAAGATCATCATCGAAGGCAACGCTGCCGCGGCCCTCGGCGCTGTGTTCAACGGTGCGACGGTCGTCACTTGGTACCCGATCACGCCGTCGTCGTCGCTGCCCGAGCATCTCACCGAGTACGCGCGCCGCTTCCGCATCGACAAAGAAACGGGCAAGGCGACGTTCGCCATCGTCCAGGCCGAAGACGAGTTGGCCTCGATCGGCATGGCCCTCGGCGCTGGTTGGGCTGGGGCCCGCGCGATGACCGCGACCTCCGGGCCCGGCATTTCGCTGATGGGCGAGTTCACCGGCCTGGGCTACTTCGCTGAGATTCCGGTTGTCATCTTCGACGTTCAACGCATGGGGCCCTCTACTGGCCTGCCGACGCGCACTTGCCAGGGCGACCTGCTCACCTGCGCCACGCTTTCGCACGGCGACACGAAGCACCCGATGTTGATTCCGGCCACTCCCGAGGAGTGCTTCGAGATGACCGGGGACGCCTTTAATCTGGCCGAAGAGCTGCAAACGCCCGTCTTCGTCATGCTCGACCTCGATTTGGGCATGAACTACTGGACCGCCGAGAAGTTCAACTATCCGACCGCGCCGATGAATCGCGGCAAGGTCCTGAGCAAGGAAGACCTCGACCGGCTGGGCGGCTTCGGGCGCTACGAAGACGTCGACGGCGACGGTATTCCTTACCGCACGCTGCCCGGCACGCGGCACCCCAAGGCGGCCTACTTCACTCGCGGCACTGGCCACACGACCAAGGCTACTTACTCTGAGAAAGAGTCCGATTGGACCGCCAACATGGAGCGCCTCGAACGCAAGTTCGACACAGAGCGGACGATGGTCCCCTTGCCGAGAGTGAAATTGACCGAAGGCGCCGAGATCGGCATTATCTCTTGCGGAACGTCTGTCTACGCCGTCGAAGAGAGTCAGGATCAACTCGAACGCGAGAGCGGACTGAAGACGTCTCATCTGCGCATCCGATCCTTTCCGTTCCCCACGGCGGTTCGCGAATTCGTCGATCAACATAAGCGGGTCTACGTCATCGACCAAAACCGCGACCGCCAACTGATGCAGTTGATTCGCATGGAAAGTCCGGGCATCTCGCCAGAGAAGCTGCTCAGTGTGAGGTACTTCGGGGGCATGCCGCTCGACGCTCGCACGGTAACGGATTCGATTGTTGAGCAGGAGGGAATATGAGCGCCGTCGCTACACCCAAAGTCAATCGCCTAGGGCTTCCCATCCTGGACTATCGCGGAGGCACGACTACCCTCTGCGCCGGTTGCGGCCATAACTCGATCTCGCAGCGCATCGTCGAGTGCTTTTGGGAGATGGGCGTCGATCAGACGCAAGTCATCAAGATGAGCGGCATCGGCTGCTCGTCCAAGTCGCCTGCTTACTTTCTCGGCGCCTCCCACGGCTTCAACTCCGTGCATGGCCGGATGCCTTCGGTCACGACCGGCGCACTGTTGGCGAACCGCACGTTGACCGCTTTGGGCGTCACCGGCGACGGCGATACGGCATCGATCGGCATTGGCCAGTATGTTCATGTCCTGCGCCGCAACTTGCCGATGATCTACATCATCGAAGACAACGGCTGCTACGGATTGACCAAAGGACAGTTCTCGGCCACCGCCGATTTGGGTTCGCGCTTGAAGACCGGCGTCGTCAACGAATTGCCGCCAATCGATACTTGCTCGCTGGCCGTCCAGTTGGGCGCCACCTACGTCGCGCGCTCCTTCTCTGGCGACAAGAAACAGCTGCAAGCAATACTTCTTGGCGCCATGGCGCACAGCGGCACAGCGGTTATCGACGTGATCTCGCCTTGCGTCACCTTCAACGACCACCAGGGTTCGACCAAGAGCTACGAGTACGTCCGCGAAAAGCAAGAGAACCTGCAGAGCGTCGGCTTCGTGCCGTTCTTCGATGAGATCCAACTTGAAGAAGAGCAGGTCCCCGGCGAAGTCCGCGAAGTGACGATGCATGACGGCTCGAAGCTGTTGCTCAAGCGCGTCGAGCAGGACTACGATCCCGCCGATCGGGTCAAAGCGATTGAGCTGATCGAGCGTTCCGGTGAAGAGGGCCACTTGCTCACCGGCGTTTTCTACGTCAACACCGAGCGGCCGACGTTTATCGACATGCTCAATCTCGACGAACAGCCGTTGGGCACTTTGCCCGCCGATAGAGTTCGTCCGCCGAAGTCGGCCCTGGACGAAGTGATGGAAGAGCTTACCTAGTCCGCGAGACGTGCTGAAAGCTTCCAATATCTAGCTCGGCAATTGCACTAGCGGAGTTAACGGTTGTTCAAACGACTCACAGCCTGGGAACTGCTAGGACTCTTGCTAGTGATAGTTGCCGCGCTGCTGACGCTGGCCTTTATCGGCGCCGAGCTGCTCGGTATAGGGGAGACTAATTCGCGTGGAATCCTACTGTTGGAATATGTGGCGCTCCTGCCCGCCATCGTGCTTGTTCTGCGGAACGAAAAAGCTGTTGGCCGCAACTCTCACCGGGTCGAACGGTCGATTGCTCTCGGCCTGATATTGGCTGGTTTCGTCGCGCTCACTCTCCCGCTGGCATGGGCACTCGATCTCGGAGTCTACCAGGCCGATGAGAGCGTTTATCTATTCCAAGCGCGACTAATTGAGGACGGACAGCTATATTTACAGGATCCGCCGGAAATAGCACCAGCTGATCTGCACTATACGCACGAGATTATTCATAACGGAAAGTGGTTTGGAAAGTATCCGATTGGATGGCCAGCGTTATTGTCGATTGGGATGTTGACCGGCGCCGCGTGGCTGGTCAACCCATTGTTGGGCCTGGTGTTGTTGTGGCTCACTCATGCGGTGGGCCGAGAAGTGCTTTCTCCGGCGCAAGCCAGTTGGGGCGCCCTGCTATTGCTGTTATCGCCGGTCTTCTCGCTCAACACGATCGGCTTCATGTCCCATGTTCTTGCTGGCGTTCTGGTGGCAGCGGCGACACTGTTCTACTTCAAGTACGCTGCTGACTCCAGGCGTTTGTGGATGATCGGATTGCTGGCTTGCATAGCGGCAGGGGTCGTCGTTCGCCCATTCACGATGGCGTGCGTCGGCGTAGTCCTGGGCGGGAGTTCGATATTTCGCCTGCGGAGGGACGCGCGACGCGCAGTAGAGTTTTGCGGCGTGAGCCTCGTCTTTGCTGGTCTTGCTGCGACGGCCATGGCCGCGCAGCACTACGTATTGACCGGAGACTTTTGGGTCTCACCTTATGGTCTCGGCCCCGATGGGGATATCCGAGAGTTGGCAGTCGGCTCGGACAATCCGCTACGAGCCCTGATCCCCCGGATAGGGATTCGCGTCGTCGACACACTTGCCGCATCGTTTCCGTTGCTGTTACCCCTCGCTCTCTATGCTTTGTGGCGAAGGAGAGATAACCGGGATGTCTGGCTCCTAGCTGCTATTTTCGGAGTGTTGATTGTAGGTCACTGGCTGAACCCGGTCAAATCAGGCTCACCTGTTGGCGAGAGATTCTACTTCGAGGGTTTGTTTGCTGCCGCACTACTTGCCGCGGAAGGCTGGAAACAGGTGGTGTCCGTCTATGCGGTCCGCGCCTGGCTGGATCGAGGATTGTTCTGTGCACTCGCCCTTATCGCGGTGGCAATGTCGGCGAAGTACTCAGCTACGGAGATTTGGAGTTACCGGCGAGGAGCGACTGTATTGGCCGATGCCGCGGAGGATCCGCCGTTCGCTGAGGGCGTCGTGTTCGTGGAGGCAAGTTCCCTGCTTCCGGACTCGCACAGGTACAACTTAAACCGTCCTGGTGACCGAGTACTCTACTTGCCTGACCCAGGGCCCGTTCGGCGAGACGGAATATTGCCGCATGTTCCATGGAATCACCGAGCGGTTCTTCGGGTAGACCCGGCAACGGGCACAGCGATCTGGACCCTTGGCGAATCGCCTTAGCCCCAACTTGGCAAAGCGGAAGGCAACCGATCCTGTGGAAACGATGGAACCGGAGTCTGGACGGTGCCAGCCTATCCACGGTTCCAGTCGGCGTACGGTTGTCGACGATATCGGAATATCTAACGAAAGGCTCTTCTTGGGTCTTGCCGAAATAGCCTGCGGGCCTCGTCGCGGAAAGTCCAATCGTCGGTCAGTGACATGACGCGGCGAAAGCAAGACTGCGCCGACTGCCGTTTGCCGAGCGCATCGAACACCTTGCCTAACTCGATATACGCTTGAACGCGCGCGTTGGCGCTCTCCGCCTCTTCCACGGCACGCTCCAGCAGTGCCCGTGCTGCGCCGGCATCGCCGGAGTTGCGCCGCTCAAAGGCTTCTTGGATCAAGGCCGACGCGGGGTCCGGCGCCGTGAACTTCATGGTTACGAACCAATGCGGTGGAGTTTGATGAGATCCGTATGTCCGCCTACAGTCAGCGGAGTGCCGGCGACCAGAACGATCAAGTCGCCTGGCACGACCCATTTGTACTCGCGCAACATCGAGTCCACCAGCAGAACCAGCTCGTCTAGTTCGGTCACATCGCGGATCTGCTTGGAGCGTACGCCCCAGAGCAATTTAAGGCGCCGGCAGACATCGAGATTTCTCGAGAACGCGGCGATCGAGCAAGTGGGGTGGTGCTTGGAGACGAGTTGCGCCGTGTACCCTGATTCGGTGTAAACCACGATGTAGCGGGCGCCGAGTTTCTCGGCCAGCCGGGCGGCGCTGTGGGCCACCTCCACGGAGAATTCTTCTTCGCGGCGGGGCGTCGGACCCAGATCGAAGTCGGCGCCCTTCGAATGAGCCTCCGCGGTCTTGATGATTTGGGCCATCATCTTGACGGCTTCAATCGGAAATTTTCCGGCAGCCGTCTCAGCGGAGAGCATTAAGGCGTCGGACCCGTCGAATACGGAGTTGGCGACGTCGCTGGCCTCGGCCCGCGTTGGCGACGGGCTGCTGATCATGCTTTCGAGCATTTGCGTGGCCGTGATCACCGGCTTGCGCCAGCGCGCGGCCGCTTCGATGATCTGCTTTTGCGCAATGGGCACCCGCCAGGGGTTGAGTTCGACCCCAAGATCGCCCCGCGCCACCATGACACCGTCGGCAACTTCCAGAATCGCTTCTAAATTGTCGAGCGCCTGAGGCTTCTCAATTTTGGCAATCACTTTTGCTGAGGAGCCCGCCCAGCCGATCAGATTCTTGGCAAGTTGGACGTCGTTCGAAGTTCTTACAAAAGACTGGGCGATGAACTCGACGCCCTGCGAGAGGGCGAAGCGCAGGTCTTCCTTGTCCTTCTCGGTGATCGAAGGCACCGACAAATTGGCGCCAGGCACGTTGACCCCTTTGCGCTCTCCGAGTTCGCCGTCGTTCATCACCCGGCAGACAACGTCATCCCCTTCGAGCCGGACTACCTCGAGTTGTACCGCGCCGTCGGCGAGCAGGACGCGAGCCCCGGGCTCCACGTCGTGAGCTAACGTGCCGTAGTCGATTGAGGTGCGCTGGGAATTGCCAAGTATTTCTTCGGGCGTGAGCGTCAATTCTTGGCCCTTAGATAGGGGCACGGCCTTGCCGCCATCTAGTTTCCCTGTCCTGACTTTGGGACCCTGCAGATCAGCGACGATGGGCACGCCGCGGTCGCGGTCTTCGGCTGCCGAGCGAACGCGGGCCACGCTGGCGGCGTGCTGTTCGTGGGTTCCGTGCGAGAAGTTGAGCCGTACGGCATTCATCCCCGCGTCCAAGAGAGCCGCGATCATTTCGGGAGTGTCGGACGCCGGCCCGAGAGTACAGAGGATTTTGGTCTTACGCATGAAATGTGAATTGCTGTTCCCGCCAGCCGAGGAGGCTCGCTACACAGTGAAATCGGACGCCGAGGGGGCGTCGATAGAGAAGAGCTCAAAGAAGTCTTTGCGCCAGCCTCTCAAGCGTCGCCGCCAAGTCCAAGTCGTTTTTCGTGATTCCGCCTGCGTCGTGCGTCGTGAGGTCAACGATGACGGTGCCGTAGACGTTGGACCATTCGGGGTGATGATTCATCCGTTCAATCGCGGTAGCGGACGCGGCCATGAAGCCGAATGCCAACGTGAAATCGTCGAACCGATACTCGCGATGCAGCTTGCCATCGGCCAGCTTCCAACCGGGGAGGGCCGTGAGGGCGCTCTGGACCTCAGCCGAGGAGAGTTTGACAGCCATACCGCATTTTAGCGCGGCGCGGTTGCGGCCCCCCTTGAGAGAGCTTTGCGCCTAGTCCAAATGGCGGCCAACTAGGGTGATTTGCTGAGGGACCAAGCCTTCTCGCAGGACGTAACCTCTACCCGTATACCCCGATGGTCATACGGTCTCTATTTGTCCTGGCGTCGGCCATCTTGGTCGGGACGTCACCAACTTGGCTCAGCCTCATCGCGTCGATATGGGGTGGGTCGGCCAACTCGCAACTGCTGCCATTCTCGCCGTATTGGATCTCCGTCCCGGGAGCCGTGGCCATAGGGATTTCTTGGGTTTTCGAAATGGGGGCCAACCAAACGCCGAGTCTGCAGTCCCAGATTCCGCTAGGGGGATTTGATTGGACGAAGTCGCCGGCGGACAAAGGCGAACGGCGGTCCGCCCCCAGACAGTCCAGCGCTACCGGCGCCACACAAGTCGGCACTTCGGTTTGGCGGCGGTTGGAATCGGACTTCCGCGAAATATTGGAGTTTGGAGCGGATCTAGACGCGACCTGGGAGCGCACAAGTACGTACAGCGAGGCGTCCGAGACTTGGCTCCTGGCCGGGGCCTACGAGGAAGCGCGTATCCAAAAGAAGTTTACCGAGTTGGCCGAAACGGCCGGACGCATGTTGATCGAATGGCCAGGCTACACCCCGCCGCTTTCCGCCTCCACCGCGAGACAGTCCGCCCCGCGAAATCGGTGGCTCTGCGCGCTGCGCGATCGTGAGATCAAGACCGAAACCTGGGCTCCAGGTCAGGTCATGGAAAACGATACTGTCGCCGGCCACGTTCACGGCGGAGCGATTCGGGACGTGATTGAAGCATCGGTCGAGCTGTGTGTCCAGTTGACGCTGGAGGAAAGCCTAGAAGATCGGACCAGCCCAGCGGCAGGGTCGCTCGGCGCCAGGCTGATCGACGCTGAGCGGATGTGACTAAGTGGAAGACCCGAGTAGTTTCGTTACCTAAGTTCTGCCTTTTCTGGGTGGGTCATTCTATAGGCCGCCAACCATGCCTCGTGATGTAATCAGTAATAATGTTGGCCTCTAGCCAAGCTGCGGCGCCGATCGCCGTCCCCGAGCGCTACTCCGATGAGCATGCGGAGCAGGATCAGTTCAAGAAACGGCTGGCAGTCGTAGCTGTTGTTGTCGTCGTCGGGTTGGTCATTCGCGGCGGCCTCTCGCTGATCAGCGTACCGGTTATGGCCGTTGCCGACTTGGCAGCGCTGGCGCTGCTCTGGCGGCTATGCAGTCTAGTGCGCACGGACCGGCTCCCTGCGGCCTGGCTAGAGCCTTGCGCATTCGTCGTGGCTTTGTTCATCTTGGTCGGCGCCGCGGTCCGCATGCAGGTTGGCGGTCATTCGTTGGAAGTGGCCCCAGTTGTCGGCCTGTTGTTGATGGCTCCGGCCGTGTTTATAACGCCGGCTTGGTTTGTAGCTCTTGCACTCGCCCTGATTCCGAGTTGGTTGCTGGCTGCATACTCCAAGCTTGACGCGGTGGAGCTGACGGCCAGCGCCTTGTCGCTAGTCGCCGTTGCAGTAATCGGCAAGGTGTATGTGACGCTGCGCCAATCGCGTCACGAGAAAGAGCTGGAAGCGGCCGGTGCAGCTCAAGCGGCTCAGGCTATCGCGGCGATGGAGAAAACTCGCTTGACCCAGGCTCTAGCGGGAGGACAAGTCGGCTATTGGCAATGGGATCTGAAGACCGACAAGCTCTTCGTCTCAGAACATTGGGCGTCGATGCTGGGCTTCACTGCGGCGGACATCAAAGACGACCCAGACGACTGGTTTACCCGCGTACATCCTTATTACCTCGGCGATTTGCGTCAAGCTCTGGCGGCGCACCTGTACGGGAACACGCCGCAGTTCGAGTGCGACTATCGCATACAGCATCGCGACGGCACATACCGCTGGGCCCTTGTTCGCGGAGCCGCCGAACGCGATGAGCGAGGCCAGCCGATCGCCATCGCCGGAGTGCAAAGCGACGTCTCGGAGTTGGTCAACACCGAAGCGCGCATCATCAACGAAGCCCTCAACGACAAACTCACTGGCCTCCCGAATCGCCGCGCCTTCATGGTGCGCTTGGAGAGAGCTGTCGAAAAACTGAAAAGCAATCCGAACACTCTTTTCGCCGTCGTCTTTCTTGATCTGGACCGCTTCAAGATCATCAACGACTCGATGGGTCACATGGTCGGCGACCAGCTGCTCGCCTCTGTCGCTAAGCGGCTGTCGGGCTGCCAGCGTCAAGGCTATCTCGTGGCCCGCTTCGGCGGCGATGAGTTCGTCGCCCTCCTTGACAATCTGCGCGACAGAGAAGACGCCATTAACGTTGCCAAGCGCATTCGAGACGCTCTACAACAGCCCTTCCAAATCGGCGCTCAAGAAGTCGTCAGCGGCGGCAGTATCGGCATCGCGTTCTCGCACTCGCGGATCGAGAAAGCGGACGACATGCTGCGCAACGCCGACACGGCGATGTATCACGTCAAGACCTCCAACAAAGGGAGCTTGGCCATCTTCAATTCCGAGATGTACACCCGCGCGATGCATCTTTGCCAGTTGCAGACCGATCTCTCCGGCGCCCTCGAACGTGACGAGTTGCTCGTGGACTATCAACCCGTCTTCTCGTTGCGTGACGGCCGCATCGTCGGCGCGGAGGCACTACTTCGTTGGCGGCGCTCGGACTCCGAGATTGTCGCGCCCGGCGACTTTATTTCAATCGCCGAGGCGATGGGGCTGATCGAGAACATCGGCGAGTGGGCGCTGCGGACAGGCTGTGCGCAGAGCGCGGCCTGGCTTGAGGCTGGCCTCAGGCCGATCAAAATGGCTGTAAATCTGTCGGCCAAGCAACTACAAGGCGGACGCTTCAGTCAGATCGTTGAGCGCAGCCTCCGCGACTTCCACCTCAAGCCCGACATGCTTGAATTGGAATTGACGGAGACCGCCTTGATGGAAGGCCTCGAAGAAGCCCAAAAGACGCTGGCATACCTGCGAAAATCGGGCGTCCACGTATCGATCGATGACTTTGGCACAGGTTATTCGTCACTGAGCTATCTCAGCCAGTTCGACTTTGAATCCCTCAAAATTGACCGTTCATTCGTGACCGGCATCACGACGAACGACAAGTCCGACGCGGTACTCCGCGGGCTCATCGGACTCGCCCATAACTTGGGGCTGGCCGTTACCGCCGAAGGCGTCTAGTCGCACGAGCAACTGCAGTTCCTTAAGGACGAAGGCTGCGACAGCATCCAAGGATTCGTGGCCAGCAAGCCGATCGACGCGAAGAGTTTTAGTCAGCTATTGCGCGCCGACATTACGCTGGCCGAGCTCAAACACGACGCTGACTTCAAGGGGCTCATTCTGGGTCCCAACGGACGCCCGGCGAATCGACCGGCTGAGCCTTCCGGGGCGGAGAACTCGCCGCCGATCGCTGAGATTCTATCCGCCTAGCGGACATCCTGGAGCCGGGACGCGCCGCGGTAGAACAGCACCAAGGCGATCATCTGGATAACGTGATACAGATCGTTGTGGTTGAAGTTTTCAGCTAGCGTCAGACCGCTTAGTTGAACCCCCGCCGCAAGAAACGAAACGACGACTCCGGCAGCCAGCCAAGATCCGGCGGGATCGCGCAGCCGCCTTTTGAGTATCAAGCCCATGACCAGAACCGCGAGCATGTTGGGCACGTAGTCGTAAACCGCCATGCTGAACTCAGGACGAACGGTCGTCCAGTAGAGATAGCCGGCAAGCTTCACCGCGGCGGCGAAGATCAGCCAGCTCCCAACCCTGTGCCGCAGTACCGCCCGCGCTGTCCCGGCAGCCATGTAGTACGACGCGAAACCGATCTAATAAAGCGTGATTCGCCAGACGACCGCCTGCGCCGTCTCGCTGAGTTGCGTGGCGAAACCGTGAGAGACGCCGCCTGCCAAAGCGCCGATCGACAGAGCGCCGAACGCGAGCGCCCAATCACGGATCGACTCTTGGCGCAGCCGTCGTGCGTAGGGCATCAACTGCAACGAAAAGCCTAGCGCCAACAGGGCCAGGACAAGATCGGTCAGCGCTGTTGTAGGTTCCGAGAGTCCCATGCAGCGACGCCTGCGCGTCCCCCAGTTTAGGATGATCGTGCGTCGCGCGGGATCAGGCTACGAATCGAGTTTCTTCTTCAGCCTCCGGACGTCGCGGTCGAGTTCCGGCAGCCGGTTGTAGACCGCCGTGCAGCGCAGCCAGCGGCCGTTGTCCAGTTCCGGCGAACCTGAGATCTTTCGACCCGACTCGATGTCGTGCCCAACTCCGGTCTGCGCCGTGATAATCACGCCGTCGCCGATCGTCAAATGATTGATAACGCCGACTTGGCCCGCCAGGATGCAGTTCTTTCCTAACGTCGTCGAACCGGCGATGCCGACTTGCGAGCAGATCAAATTGTCTTCGCCGATCTCTACCGCGTGGCCAACTTGGACCAAATTGTCGATCTTCGCGCCGCGGCGGATTCTGGTTTCTCCCACAGCCGCGCGATCGATGCAGGTTCCTGCCTGGATCTCCACGTCGTCTTCCAACACCACGATGCCGGCCTGGGGAATCTTGTGGTGCGATCCGTCTGCACGGCGCGCGAAACCATAGCCGTCGGTGCCGACGTGTGCGCCGTTCTGCAAAATGACGCGGTCGCCGATGCGGCAAAATTCACGAACCACCGACTGTGCATGCGCGACGAAGTGATCTCCGATGGTGACTCCGGGGTAGATCGTCACATGGGGGTAGATCACAGCGTTTGCGCCCACCATTACGTTCTCGCCAATCACCGCGTAGGCCCCAATCGAAGCGTTGGCGCCGATGCGCGCGCTCTCGGCAACCACAGCAGTCGCATGAATGCCCGCCGTAACGGCGGGCCCCTGGTAGAAAAGCTCCAGTGCGCGCGCGAAGTCGAGATAGGGATTCGTGGAGATCAGCTGAGCCAGCACGGCTCCTGCTATCTCTTTGCCGACGATGATCGCTCCGGCGCCCGTTGTCGCGACTAATGAGGAGTAGCGCGGGTTCGAAAGGAAGGTGATCTGCTTGGAGGTTGCCGCTTCGATTCCGGCAACGCCCTCGACTTCCAAATCGCCGTCACCGACTAGCTTGCAGCCCAGGAGTTCTGCCAATTCGGTGAGAGTCATGGGGTCGCCGCCGCACTCGTCACCGCGGTCCAATACCAACCGATCAGGTCGTCGCCCCAAAAAGTCACCAGAATCGCCGCGGCTCCCAAATAGCTCCCGTAGGGCATCTCATGGCTCCATTTTTTGCCCCCGAGGAGCACCAGGGTGGTGCCGAAGACTGCCCCAACTATGGAGCCGACGACGAGGATGATGAGCGTATAGTTGACGCCCCAAAACGCGCCCATCATGGCGGCCAGCTTCACGTCGCCGAATCCCAGTCCGTCCACTCCGCGAAATCGGTAGTAGATCTCCCTGGTGGCCCACAGCATGCCGCCGAAGAACACCGCGCCACAGACCGACTCGGTTACCGAAGCGAGCCAGGGTTCAGGCTGCGTTCCGGCAATCAGCCAAATCAACTGGGTCGCCCCCGGCATGATGTGGAGCACGGGGCTCAACGCGAGGCCGATCGCCATGCCTCCCAGCGTCAATTCGTCCGGCAGTAAGAACTGTTCCAAATCGGTGAAGATCAGCGCCAACATCATCGAGCCGAACAGCATGCACTTGAAGCTAATTGGTTCGAGGCCGTACTGCGAAACCGCCGCGAAGAAAAGAAATCCGTTGAGCACCTCTACCGTCGGGTAACGCCATGAGATCGTCTCGCCGCAGTGCCGGCAACGCCCCCGCAGCAGACCGTAGCTGATGAGCGGAATGTTGTCGTACCACGCTAACTGCCGCTCGCACTTGGGACAGTGCGAGCGAGGCCGAACCACCGATTTATCAATCGGCCAGCGATGGATGCAGACGTTGAGAAAGCTTCCGATCAGAAGCCCGAAGAGGAATGCTACAAGCGTCACGACAGAGCTCAGGAAGCCAGAAGAGAGCGATAGACCTCCGCTGTGCGGTCCACCATGATATCACTCGAGAAGCACGACGTTACGAGGCTGAAGGCCCGATCCGCGATGCCTCGCGCCAAGTTCGAATCGTTGGCCAGGCGCCTCAGCGCCTCCGCCGCCTGCTGCACGGAACCATCCGTCAAGAGTCCGGTCTCTGCATCGACGATAACCTCGGGAATGCCTCCGACGGCGGCGGCAACGACGGGCACTTTTCTTATCGCCGCTGCTAGGATCGCCGACCCAAAACCCTCCATCTCCGGCAAATACAGAAAGAAATCCGCCTGGTCGAGGGCGCGCTCTAGGTTGCGGTCGACAACAGCCTCTAGACCGGCTTGACGGCATGCTTCCAGGGCTGCCGCCGTACGCTTGAGCGGATCCGCCGAATCCAAGATAGCCACTCGCGGAGCCGCCTCGGGCAGATTCCAGATCGGTTCTACCTCGGGCGGGTCGATCCCGTCGCTCACGACCGTGATTCGCTGCTCGGCCACCCCGGACTCCAGCAGCTTTTTCTTCACTGCCTCAGAGACCGCCAGATAACGGTCCACTTGAGCGTATTTCAAGCGAGAGAGGATGCCTCCCTTTATCGGGAAGGCTACGCGCCGGGCAACCACCACGGGACGTCCTCGCCCGAGCAGAGCGGCCCAGGTATGACTCCGCGCATCATGGGCGTGAATCACGTCGGCCTTTGCGGACTGTGCAAACACTGTTGCTAGGTCGAAGGGACCGGCGCCGAGCTTGCGCTGCAGCTCGCCTCGTGCGAGTACGACCTGGTCAACTCGCAGGCGTTCCAATCCTTCGATCAGCCGGATCACCTGAATCTGCCCGCCTTGCAGAGTAGGGCCAGAATCAAGATGCAGCACCCTCATGTTTGCAGCGCCCGGGCCTTGGCGTATTTTGAATAGGTATAGGACGCCGCCATCCGGGCGATGAGCAGACCTTCGGGCCCGTCTCGAAAGCCCTGCTGCATGACATACGAACGAAGGAATGCCCAGGGCGGAGATACGAGCAACTGGCCGAGCCCGACACGGCGGCGGTTTTCAATGAGTTCGCGCGCGGCCAGGTCCGTATAGCGGTCGACGCGTTGCCGGTGATCGTCCAGCGAGTCGCAGGTGTAATGCAGCAGGTCGCCGGCGAGCGTTCCGACGCTGCCCTCGACCTTTACCGATTCGTGAACGTAGTCGCCGAACCAGCGCCCCCGGCGGCGGTCATAGAGCCGAATCTTCGCGTCGGGGTACCAGCCGGAATGGTGAATCCAACGTCCTAAATAGCGGGCCAACCGGGCGAATCGATAGCCGGCGTATTCGGGTCCGGCGGTTTGCAGCGTTTCGATTGAGGCCCTTAGATCAGGCGCCACTTCCTCGTCGGCGTCCAGCGCAAGAATCCAGTCGTGAGCTGCCGCCTGGGCCGCGAAGTTTTTCTGATCCGCGTAGCCTGTCCAGTCGCGCTCGAGCACACGCGCGCCGGACTGCTGGGCGATCTCGCACGTGCGGTCCGACGATCCGCTGTCCACTACTACGACTTCGTCGCAGAATGAGATCGAGGCGAGCGCCCGAGGCAGACTCTCTTCCTCGTTGAGCGTGATGATCGTGGCAGAGATCTTCAATGGCCGGGTTGGCGCGAGCAGCGCTCTTGAAAGTATTATCTCCCGCTGAGCGTGTCTACGGCCCGCGAGCTTATGTCGGCGCAATGTGAAAAGATCCCCATGAGCGCAAAGTAGAAAGATCCCCTTCAAAGAGAAGACCTT
>JAQCLD010000198.1 GCA_027592785.1 Acidobacteriota bacterium | reverse complement strand
GCGGCCGCAAATCCCTATTGCTTCCATGTTAGTCCCGGGCCGTGTGGACCTCCCATCACTCTACGATTGCAGCCAGAGACGGAACCAATAATGCAGTGATTCAAAAAAGAGGTTCTGTCGGTTAGAATGGGTTCGGCGTAGCTGGACGCCCCGCCGGAGTTGCGTTTGGCGGTCTGCTTAAGAGAGTAGCCTCTGCTAGGTTCGATCGGAAAGTTCTCACAAATGCATGAAAGCAGCTCGGCCTCTTCCAGGGATCCCAAGGACTTCGTCGAATCGAACGGGAGCCAGTCGGTGCCGAGGTTATTGGTCGAAGCTGCCGACTCGTTCAACTATGCGGCCTGGCAAAACTCGGTCCCGCTGCTCCACCGTGTGTCGGTCGACAATACGGCCGGTTCCGAATTGTCCTCTCTGTCCGTGGAACTGAAAACCTCGCCTGCCTTTGCTCGCGACATGCGTTGGACGATCGATCGAGTTACCGCAGGCGAGATGCTCCAGCTGCGTGACGTGGACCTGGATATTGATCCGATGTACCTCGATCGCTTGGACGAGGCGGAGCGGGGAGTTCTGACGTTTCAACTCATCCGTAACGGGGTCGTGCTCGATGAGGCCAAGCACATGCTACGCGTGCTCGCCCGCGACGAGTGGGGTGGCATGTCCTCAATGGGAGAGCTGCTACCGGCATTCGTAACGCCGAACGACCCAGCGCTCGCCCCACTGCTCAAGTCGGCAGCCACGCTGTTGGGGGAACACGGTCACTCCACATCGCTGGACGGGTATCAGTCGGGTGACCGGAATCGCGTCTACCTGCTCGCGGCGTCGCTCTGGTCCGCGGTGGCTGGATGCGAACTCACTTACTCCAACCCGCCGGGAAGCTTCGAGCTGGTGGGGCAGAAAACACGGCGCGTAGCGACCGTTCTCGGTGACGGGCTCGCCACGTGTCTCGACACGACTCTCTTGTTCGCTTCGATTCTGGAAGCGGTGGGTCTCAATCCTGTACTGGTAATGACGCAAGGGCACTGCTTCGCCGGAGTCTGGCTAGTAGAGAAGACATTCAAACGACTGGTCGAGCGCGATTGCACCGAGTTGCGAAAGGCCATCTCCGCAAAGGAACTTGTGGTCTTTGAGACGACGTTGGTAACGCACCGGCCCCCAGGTCGGTTCCCCGACGCGGTAAGTACCGGCACTAGCGCCGTCTCGGAAGAGAAAGAGCGGGAGTTCGTTGCGGTGGTGGACGTAGCACGAGCGCGGATGTCTCAGGTGCTCCCACTGGCTTCGCACGGCGAACGGAAGGAACGGGTGACAGAAGATCCGGCAGCGGGCCCACCCCCACTGCCCGCATCGCCCGGCTACGGCCAAACCTCCGCAGTCGACCGCGAAGAACGGCCCCAAACCCCAGCCGGGCGTATCGACCGATGGCAACGGAAACTGCTTGACTTATCCCTGAGAAATCGTTTGCTCAACTTCCGCCCCACCAAACAGACCGTGGCGGTCCTATGCCCGGATGTGTCGGCACTTGAGGATAAGTTGGCGGATGGCACCAATATGCGACTCATCTCGCTTGCCGACAGCAACCCGCTTGGGCAGCGTGATGCGGATCTGCATCAGAAACGTACCCAGAAGGATCTCGACTCGGAATTCGCACGGCAGGCGCTAGAAAGGAACGAAGTTGTGTGCCCGGTCGAACTTCGCGACCTTGATGTCCGGCTCACATCCCTTTTCCGGAAGGTTCGAAACGATCTAGCGGAAGGAGGGTCCAACACACTTTACTTAGCGGCCGGGTTCCTGCGATGGAAACAGAAACCCACAGATGAGAAGACCTATCGGGCGCCTCTGTTGCTGGTTCCTGTGAAGCTGATGCGTCGCAGCGTGACTTCTCCGTACTATCTCGCAAACCACGAGGATGACATTCGTTTCAACGCGACGCTCGTCCAGTTGCTCAAGAAAGAATTTGACTGCGACCTGACGCAGTTCGAGTCAAACCTGCCGACCGACGACAGCGGCGTCGACGTCCCGCTAGTGTTTGAGCGTATCCGACATGCCGTCCGCGAAATCCCAGGATTCGAGTTAATCGAAGAAGCGGCGATCGGAACGTTTTCCTTTGCCAAGTACCTAATGTGGAAAGATCTTGTCGAACGCGTCGGGCAGTTGGAACACAACCGCGTGGTGCGGCATCTCGTGAATCAACCAGACAAACCGTTCGTAGCGGAAGGCGTGGGCCCGATGCCGCGGCCTCACGAGATCGACACTCGCTACCAGCCGGTAGACATCGTCCACCCGCTGCCAGCTGACTCGTCGCAGCTTTCGGCGGTGATGGCGGCGTCGGAGGGGCACGATTTTGTTATCGTCGGTCCCCCAGGTACCGGCAAGAGCCAGACAATCGCCAACCTGATTGCCCAGTGCCTCGCGGTCGGGAAGACTGTGTTGTTCGTCGCCGAGAAGACGGCCGCGCTTGACGTGGTGCATCGTCGGCTCAAGACGCTCGGTTTGGGCGACTGCTGCGTCGAGTTGCACTCCAACAAGGCGGAACGGCGACGGTTCCTCGATCAACTGGAACGGTCTTGGAAGAATCGTGCTTACCCCGACGTCCGTCAGTGGTGCGAGGTCAGCGAGCGTCTGCGTATTCGTCGCGACGAACTCAACGCCTACGTCGCCGCCGTCCACGCCGAGAAACCCAATGGCTGGAACGCGTACCGGGCAATGGGCCTTTGCGCGCAGGGTCGGGACGCCGCCGTTCCCGAGTTAAGGTGGCGCAGCTCAACCATCCACGACCGCGGTGAGTTTCAGTCGCTTGTATCGGCGGTCGATGATCTGGCGAGTGCGTTCCGGGCGATACCGCCAGGCGGGACGCTCGACCGGGTTCAAACGCCTGTGTGGTCGATGGCGTGGGAGAGCGAGCTTTTGGAGGTATGCCGCCAGTTGAAGGATGCCGCTTACACTCTGAGACTGGCGTTGGAACGGATCTGGGTGACGCTCAACGCTCCGCCACGGTCAGACATTTCCTCGGTCCAACTGGGCGAAGTTTATCGTTTGGCAAACGCACTTGCGCATCCCAACCTTCCCCCGGCGGA
>JAQCLD010000197.1 GCA_027592785.1 Acidobacteriota bacterium | reverse complement strand
TTTTCTGTGGAATCTAGGTAGTAACGCCGCAAGTCGGAGGGGAATTCCGTCACTCTCACGGGCCCTCCGCGGAAGATGTTGATCGCGTTGACGACCGTCAGCGACGCCTTCCAGGAGCGCGCAAACTCGGCTGCCGCTCGGATTACGGATTCACTTCCTGGGTGCATGCCGACCGCGCAAAGAACTTGTTGATACCCGGTGCTCGGAAAGCGCTCGGGGACCTCCAGATGGACTCCCGTGAGGACTGGGCAGTCCAGGTCATGCAGTAGCTGGTTCGCGACGGATCCCATGAGAAAGCGTCTGAATCTGCCCCGTCCATGCGTCGGTAGAACGACAAGAGGGGCCCTGAACTCCGACGCTCGCTCTGCGATACGAAAGGCCGGATTGCCCTCCAAAACCTCAACAGTCCATCCGGCCCGCTTTGCGCTCTCCGGTTCGACTTTGAAGGTTTCAGATTCCAATCGCTCGCGCAACTCCTCGACGGAGGCTCGATCAAGCGTGTAGGACGTACTCGCGCCGATCTCGTAGTAGGACAGGAAGTCCTCATAGACGTGCACGCAGAGCAGGTCCGCGCCTTCATGCTCGGCGATCACGGCTGCGTGACGTAGCGCCCCCTCACAAGCAGGAGTGAAGTCAAACGGAACGATGATCGTGGAAAACACGGCTAGCCTCTTCAGGGACAAACGGACTGGTGCGAACCTCTTGCTCGGTCTGGCACGCCACGCATCGGGTTGCCCACGGGACTGCTTTGAGCCGCCCTGGCTTGATCTCTTCGCCGCAGTCCTCACAGATGCCGTAGCGGCCGTGGTCGAGAAGGTCTAGGGCTGCGGTGATCTCCCGAAGCCGCTGCCGGCGGGCCTCCACAGCCCGTTCGTCCCTCGTTTGTGCGTTCTCCTCGACCCAGTTCAATTGATGGATCTTGCTGACCAGGCAATCTCGCAGCTTATGGACAGCTTGACTCGTCATGTCGATCCCCTCCTTATAAAGTTTGATCGTAGGCCCGTTTGGGCTAACGAATACCTGGAGGTTTGTGCAGGCTCCGGACGAATTGTCCCGAGGTACACGGGTTCCTCGTGATTTAGCGAGGGGTCGCGTTCCGTCGTCGGGCGTAGCATCGGGTTGGGTACCGATAAATGCATAGCGCAAATCTGTTTGGCAACTCCATACAAAAGTCACAATCTTGGGTTGACGAAATTGACGCCTTGATCGATTGGGACGATCGTCGTTCAGCGCTGCGCGCTTTGAGGCTCGTTTTGCACGCCTGGCGAGACCGTCTGCCGCTCAATGAGTCCTCCCAGTTCGCCGCGCAGATGCCCACTTTGATTCGTGGGATCTACTACGAAGGTTGGCGGCCCTCCGAGACTCCAGACAAGCGCCTCACGCGCTCTGAACTCCTGCTTGAATTGGAGGAGGCCTTCCCGGACTACGATGCGGAAACCATCTGCCGAGCTGTCTGCAAGGTAATTGCTCGACACGTCTCTCCGGGGGAGATACAGGATGTTCAGGCCGCACTACCCAAGCGCCTCCGCGAGCTCTGGAAAGATCCGGCTCCTTTAGGGACTTAGAGACGGCGCGGGCGAAATTGGCGGGAGACTGGGAGGCAAAGACGCTCCCAGCCTGACGCGCAGGAAGTCGCTCGCAAGCCCGTCCGGACACTCCATCACACGCTAGGCGATCTTGACTTAGCTGGTCGCTGCCCTTACTTGTCGACCGCCGCGGCTTCCGGTCGCTTCGCGAGTCGGTTGGCGCGCCCCTCGCACCAAGCGCCGCTTAGGATAGCTCTGGCGTCTTCGCTTGAAGGTTCCGTGAAGAGACCCAGCGCACCGCGCGCAGCCAACTCTTCTACAAGGTGATCTGACTTCGTTCCCGGGGCGACCACGACCAAACAAGCCGGATCATTGTGCTCAACCATCGCGCGATGGACGCACTGCCAGTTTCCGTCAGGAAGGGTCAATGAACTCAGCACGACATCGTGCCCGGGCTGGGCGTCGAGAATACCGCGAGCTGCATCGCAGGTCTCAGCGTGAATCACGTTGGCGGGAAGCTCCGACGCCATCCCAAAGTACGGTTCAAAATCCGATCGGGAAGGGCACACAATCAATACGCAAGACGCGTCTTCGGCTTTCGTTAGATCGTTTCGTAGCAAGTTGCACCTCCGTTTGGGGTAGTGAGCCCACTGTGGAAACTCCAGCGTAGTGTGAGGCGAGAGCGCAGGGAGCTAGTGATTCACCGAGGGCATGTTGCGGGTGTGCCTCAAGGTGGGAACGAGGGCCCGCGTTCACGATGCTGAGGCCGAATCTGGGACGAAAGGGTCGACTTTGGGTTCGAGCCGCGGGGGTTCGGGCTATACGTTCATGATCTGCAGCCTTCGGCGGTGCGAAAACTACACGACTCCGGCCTGGACGAGAGCACGGTGTCGAAGACCATTGGACGTCGCACGCGCGCGATGCTCGATCGCTTCAACATTGTCGATGCGAAGGTGATTCGTCGAGTAGCCGCGTAGCTGGACCGCGAGTTTGGGCGCCTGAAGAATCAAGCTCTGAAACGACAAAACCCCTCAATTGAGGGGTCGTTTGATAGGGCGCATCCTGTTGTTGGTTGCGGGGGAAGGATTTGAACCTTCGACCTTTGGGTTATGAGCCCAACGAGCTACCAGACTGCTCCACCCCGCCCACCCAATATAGCAATGCGGTGGTAACAGGTCAACGTGTCCCAAGCGCGGATCAGTTGCGCCGCTTGCTTCGGTCCCGCTGAGTCTTGTGGAGTTTTCGGAGCTTCTTCTGATCCTCAATGTTTGCGCGTTTCGCGCGCTGCTGATCGAGGGTCGCCATCTCGCTTCGCACCTTCAAGTAATTGTCAAAGCGTGCACGCTCTAATGATTCTTCTTCAAGAGCTTGCCGAACTGCACACCCTGGCTCTGTCCCGTGTTTGCAGTCGGAAAATTTGCATTGCGCGATGATCTGCTCGACGTCTTCGAACGCCTCGTCGACGCCCGATTCGTTCCACGGACGGACTTCGCGAATACCCGGCAGATCCATGAGGAGCCAGCCCGCCGGAGCCACGATCAACTC
>JAQCLD010000196.1 GCA_027592785.1 Acidobacteriota bacterium | reverse complement strand
GTAGCGGCTGACACAGCGATGAAATTCGTGAGCGGGAAGGTGATCCATCACCTGGGAGAAGACGGCCCGGCCAGAGTTCATGCGCCATTGTCGGCCCCGAACGGCGCCGGCGGGAACAGCGACAACGGCAATTCAAATCGAAAACGCTGAAAGCGGACCCTAACTTCCTGTCCGTCTATGAGTTGCGCCCAATCGCTGCCGCGTTAGCCGGACAGTAGTGATCACAGCCACTTGAGGGAGTTTGTCTATTTTTTCGAAGGCGACGAACCTGCAACAGATCACGCCGCCGTGGTTGAATTTCGAGGTGCTGACGCCGACGGCGATTGAGATGAAATCTGGACAGACCATTGACTATCGTGTTAAATTCAGGGGATTCCCCCTCCCGTGGCGAAGTGAGATTACTGTGTGGGAGCCGCCATTCAGGTTCGTAGACGAACAGACACGCGGACCGTGCAAAGTGTGGCATCACGACCACACATTCCCGGAGAGGGACGGTGAGACGGTGTGTAAGGACAGCGTGAGTTACGCCGTGCTGGGTTGAACGCCAGTGAACCGGCTGTTGGTGGAGCCGGACCTGAATCGGATCTTTGGATACCGCAGAAAGCGGCTGTCGGAGATATTCGGGGTGTGGGGAACGGACTAGCCGCACCCAACCGAAACCTTAAAACTGTACAAATTGTGCACAAACTGTACAGGTAATGTATAAATGAGTCAGCGCCGAATGTTTGGCGCGTCAGAAGGAACAAGGAACAAGACTCATGAGACCCCTGAAATCGATTACGACCGCGTTGGCGCTTGGCGCCGCATTGCTCTTCGCCGGTAGCGCACCGGCTATTGCCGCAGACAAGGACATCGTCGATGTTGCTGTCGAAGCCGGCTCGTTCACGACGTTAGTCAAAGCGGTACAGGCCGCTGGATTGGTTGACGCGTTGAAAGGCGAAGGACCGCTGACGGTATTCGCACCGACGGATGAAGCTTTCGCCAAAGTGCCGGCGGCGACCCTCGCGGCATTGCTGAAGCCTGAGAACCAAGAACAGTTGAAGGCCGTGCTGCTGTACCACGTGGTGTCGGGCAAGGTGATGGCCGCCGATGTGGTGAAGCTGTCTGAAGCGGCGACGCTGAATGGCGAGAGCCTGAAGATCATGGTCGAGAGCGGCCATGTGAGCGTCAATAACGCGCATGTCGCGAAGACGGACATCGCGGCCAGCAACGGCGTGATCCATGTGATCGACGCAGTGATGCTGCCGAAGAACCTCGGCAAGCTCAGCGACTAGATCGCCACAGGCTGGACCCATGCAAGACACATCGAACTTTGTGGTACTTGGCGCCTCGGGAGGCATTGGGTACAGCCTCTGTCGTCGTTTGAGCGAAGCCGGTCATCGAGTATTCGTGGTAGGTAGAGATCAGGAGAAGACGCAGAGGCTTGGAGAGGAACTAGGCGCGCCTTGGACGACTTGTGACGCGACCGATGCTGAATCGGTCGCGTCTTGTATTGAGGCGGCAGACAGGGAACTAGGCCGGATCGACGGAGCGGCGCACTGTGTCGGATCTCTCTTGCTAAAGCCGGGTCACCTGACATCGGCGGCGGATTGGGGGCAGACGGTCGCTACCAATCTGAGCTCCGCGTTCTATTTGTTGCGTGCCGTAATCCCGAAGATGAGGAAGTCCGGCGGCTCGTTGGTGTTCTTGTCCTCGGCAGCGGCTCGGATTGGGCTGGCGAATCATGAAGCAATTGCAGCGGCCAAGGCAGGAGTGCAGGGTCTGACGATTTCGGCTGCCGCTACATACGGACCGCAGGGCATCCGCGTGAACTGCGTGGCGCCGGGATTGGTCGATACGCCGTTGGCGAACCGCATCACCTCGAATGAGCAAAGTCTAAAGGCTTCGCAGTCGATGCACGTGTTGGGGCGGATCGGACGAGCCGAAGACGTCGCGTCGGCGATTCACTGGCTGTTGGACGGAAATCAAAGTTGGGTGACGGGCCAAGTGATTGGCGTAGACGGCGGATTGGGCGTGGTGCGCTCAAGGGGATAACGGTGACGAACCCAACAGCCTTGGACCGGTTGGACCACGTGGCGATCGCGGTGAGCAGCGTCGCTGATGCAGTGCGGTGGTACCGCGAGCGCTTCCGCTGCGAGGTGGCCTACGAGGACGCAACGTGGGCACTGTTGAAGTTCGCCAATACGCAGTTGGCGTTGGTCGTCCCCGATCAGCATCCGCCACATATCGGCTTCGTGTGCAGTGCGGCGGAAAGGTACGGCGCGCTTACGCGGCATCGGGATGGAACGCAATCTGTCTATGTGCTGGACCCTGCAGGCAACGCAGTGGAAATTCTGAAGCCGTATGTGAATTCGGGAGGCTTCGATGTTTGATCCGATGACGATTGTCTTAGCGAGCATAGCCTCGACTTTGTTCCTGGCGGGCATCATCTGGTTCGTACAGTTGGTGCATTACCCACTGTTTGCTTCGGTGGGCCAAATCCAGTTCGCGCACTACGAGACCGAGCACGCGGGGCGCACGACGTGGATTGTGGCGCCGGCGATGTTGATTGAGGCGGCGACATCGGTTCTGTTGCTGTGGATTCGCCCGAATGTGATCAGCATCGAGATCGCGGCGGCGGGGTTCCTACTGACGGGACTGATTTGGGGATCGACCTTCGTGATGCAAGTACCACTGCATGCACGGTTGAGCGCCGGATTTGAGCCATCCTTGCACAAGAGCCTGGTGGCGACGAATTGGGTGCGCACGTTGGCATGGACCGGCCGGGCGTGGTTGGCGCTGATGATGATCGTGAAACTGGGCGCGGGCTCGTGATGCCGACGACTCCTGGCAGGATTCTGTTGACGGGCGCCTCGGGTTATCTCGGCGGACGGCTCCTGCAAGTTCTTGAAAAATCGGGCGCTCATGTGCGTTGTCTGGCCCGGCGGCCTGACTTGCTGGTTAGCCGAGTCGCTGCCGAGACGGAGGTTGTTTACGGCGATCTGCTGAAGCCGGAGAGTTTGGCTAAGGCCTTAGGCCGGGATTTCCATTTTGGCCATCGCGACGCGGTGACGGTAGCAGAGCTTGCCCGCCGGTGCAACGGTT
>JAQCLD010000086.1 GCA_027592785.1 Acidobacteriota bacterium | reverse complement strand
CAGCTGGGAGAGCGCAGCGTTCGCAACGCTGAGGCCGCGGGTTCGATCCCCGCGCGGTCCACCATTTCTCTTTCTCTAGACCAGTACTTCTTCGCGCGGCTCAAGCTGTGCGAAGACGTAGGGTCCTTCTGGGATCACCACCGCCGTGGCCCCAGCAGGTAGTTCCGCCGCGAGCGCATCGACAGCCTCCTGGGGGTCGGCAAATGAGCGCCCCCAGAGGAACTTACGATCTTCAGCCGGCAGGCTCCGCGGACAGAATGCCAGTTTGGCGTGTTCGGCCACCACAGCGAGCTTCTCCGCTTGCCATTGGTCCACTTCGACTGGCCGTTCCAGCAACCTCTGCAGCATCTCTCGCGAGTCTGGAGAGGTCCGGACCAACTCGGTGAACTCCGGTCCGCCCATCCCTTCATTGCACTCGGAAATGACCAAAATAGTACCGCCCGGCTTCACAATATGGGCCGCCGCCGTAACTCCTTTGACCGATTGATAGAACGTAAGGTCAAGAGGGTATCCGGCGCCGGTGGTGATGACCAGGTCGGCCCGCTCTTCCATGGCGGCCATGGTGGATTTGCGAACGAACTCAACTCCGATGGTGTGCGCCTCCGCAGGCGTGCCCGTGAAAACCGCAGCGATCTGCCGCGATCCGTTCAGCGCCACATCAACCATGAAGTTATGACCAGCCATCGCCGAAATCTGCAGCAACTCTCGGTGCAGCGGGTTATCCGGGAAGGAGCCCTCAACCGCTTTGGCATCGCGCATGAACTCCGGGCTATGCAGCCGTTTGATCGTCCGCTCGCCGGCCAATCCAATCGCGACTACTTTGCGCCCGCCCGAAAAACCGGCCATCAGATGCGGCTCGATGAATCCCAGCGAGATGCCGACTTCCGCGTCGACAAACCGCTTGTCGGTATACACTTCCGTACCCGATGCGGTTCGCCCGGTGTGGACGTGCTCATCCAAATTGCGCGCCCGGTGCGAATCGACCCGGCACCGAGCCATCACTTCCGGCCCGATCATTTCATCCAGTTCCGCGGGAGTCGCCTCGCGGTGCAAGCCGGTTGCGACGAGAATTTGGATGTCGTCGTGGCCCATCCCGGCGGCTTCCAACACGTCGAGGATCAACGGCAGCATGAGCCGATTGGGGACCGGACGCGTGATGTCGCAGATAGCGATGGCCGCCGAACGTTTCCCGCGAGCCAACTGGGCCAGGCTCGGGCCCGCCGTAGGTTGCTCCAGGGCCTCGCGTACAGCCCCTGCCGGATCCGCCAAAGATGGAGCGAAACGCGGCTCCAGGACGCGCGCGTCCAAATGATCGGGCAGCGTGATCTCCGCGCCGGTTTTGCCGCAGGCCAGTTTGACTCGCATTCTCAATACTTTAAGCTAGTCGGGAGCTTCGTGCCGGATCGTTATAATCAAAGGACTTGTTGGGAGACTTCTGCATGCTGAGACGATTTGTCCGCACCATCGTAGTGACCTTCGCCGTTGGGCTGCTGCTGGCTGGCTGTGGCGAGATGCACGACCACGAAGTGGAAGCCGCGGCCGCTGACGCCGCTCGCGTCGGCCTGGCTCCCGACTTCACCCTCCAAGACATGGCCGGCAACGATGTGAGCCTCTCCGACTACAAAGGGCAAGTCGTGCTGCTGAACTTCTGGGCGACCTGGTGCGGCCCCTGTAAAATCGAGATGCCCTGGTTCGTCGATTTCCAGCGGCAGTACAAGGACAAAGGTTTTACGGTGCTGGCCGTTTCACTCGACGACGATATCGATCCGGTTGCGCCCTTCGCTGAGAAATATGAGCTGAACTTCCCAGTCGTCTGGGGCGACAACGAAGTTGCCGACAAATTCGGCGGGATTAACGCGCTGCCCACCACGCTGATCATCGATCGGGAAGGCAACGTCGTCGACAGCCACACCGGCCTGGTAAGCAAGTCAGTCTATGTGGAGCAAATTGAATCGCTGCTCTAGTCTCGGCGTCGTCCTGGCCTTGTTGACGGCGACTGTCGCTTGGGGGCAGTTTCGCGGTTTCCAGGCCGCCACGGTCGCGCCGCCCGCGTCCCTGCCGCTCGAAGCCGGCAAGACCGCTGAAGGTTCCCTCGTTGTCCGCATCCGGCCCGGTTATCACATCAACTCCAACAAGCCCGCCGAAGAATATCTGATTCCCACGAAACTGACCTGGAATACGGCTGGCCTGGAATCGGAAGTGACCTATCCCGAATCAGAACTATTCGTTTCCCAGTTCTCCGAAGAAGCGATGCTCGTTTTTTCTGGGGAAATTGAGCTCACGACCCACTTCAAAGCGCCGGCCAAACTGCCGGCCGGTCTCACCGAGATCAGCGGGACGTTACGCTATCAGGCCTGCACCGACAAGGCCTGCCTGGCGCCTATGTCCCTAGATGTCACGATCCCGCTGCGCTCAAAGTAAGCTGACCGGGTCAACGTCCGCCGTCAGGGCGGTAACGGGCCAATCTTGCTTCTGCGCGAACGACCGCGCGCGCTGTACCGCCGCGGCCAGCGCGCGCCGGCTGGATGCCTTTAGTAGGAACTGAAAGCGGTACTCGCGCTTGAGTTTGGCCATCGGGGCCGCCGCCGGCCCCATCACCCGCACCGTATCCGGCAGGTCCTTCAACTCGCGGGCCAACTCCGCACTCCAGGCCATCGTCTCTTCCAGCTTCTGGCTGCGGAGCAACAGCGTCGCCATCGCGGTGAACGGCGGGTAGTGCATCATCTTGCGGAAGTGAATCTCTTTCTTGTAGAAAGCGTCGTAGTTCTGCGCCGCCGCCAGTTCGATGGCGTAGTGCTCCGGGTTCATCGTCTGCAGAATGACCTTGCCAGGCAACGTTCCGCGACCGGCTCGGCCCGCAACCTGGGTCAATAGCTGGAAGGTCCGCTCCGCCGCGCGAAAGTCAGGAATCCCCAAACCGACGTCCGCTGATACGACGCCCACCAGCGTCACGTTTGGAATATCGTGCCCTTTGGCGATCATCTGCGTGCCGACCAGCATGTCGTACGAACCCTCGCGAAAACTGTTCAGCACCGACTCATAGTGCTCACGGCTCTTCACCGCGTCACGGTCCAGCCGCGCAATCCGCGCCGTCGGAAACTGTTGCCGCAAGTTATCCTCGACCTTCTCCGATCCCGAGCCCTGGAAGTAAATGTGCTCGCTCTCACACTTAGGACACTTCTGCGGCACCGGCGTCGCGTAGTCGCAGTAGTGGCACAACAGCCGTTCCTCGCGACGGTGATAGGTCAGCGTCACCGAACAGTTCTCGCACTCGACGCGCTCACCGCAGGAGCGGCACAGCACGTGCATCGAAAAGCCGCGGCGGTTGAGCAGAATCATCGTCTGCTCGCCCGCCTTGATCTTCTCGTCGATCTGCTCGGCCAGCGATCTCGAGAACAGATTGTTCTGGCGCGTCTCCACAAACTCCTGCCGCATGTCGACGATCTCGACTTCCGGCATCGGACGGTCCTCGACGCGCCGTGTCATTGCAAGCAGCGAGTATTTCTGCTTCTCGGCGTTCAGGCGCGACTCCAAGCTCGGGGTCGCCGAACCCAACACAACGACGGCGCCCGCATCGGCGGCCCGTTTCACCGCAACATCGCGGCCGTGATAGCGCGGCATTTCTTCTTGCTTGTAGCTGGACTCGTGTTCCTCATCGACGATCACCAGCCCCAAGTTCGCCACCGGTGCAAACACGCCCGAGCGCGTACCGATCACTACCCGCGCCTCACCTGAACGAATGCGTCGCCACTGTTCCGAGCGCTGCCAGCCGCTGAAGGCGCTGTGCAGGATCGCCACACGGTCCCCGAAGCGCAAAAAGAACTGCGATGCCATGGCCGGGGTTAGGCCAATCTCCGGCACCAGCAGCAGCGCGCTCTTGTCTGCAGCGAGAGCCGCCGTGATCGCCTGCAAGTACACCTCCGTCTTGCCCGAGCCCGTCACGCCGTGCAGCAGAAAGGTGTGGAACTGACTCTTCTCGATCGCGCCGCTGATCGCATCGAGCGCCGTGCGCTGCGCCGGGTTCAGCTGCACCTGCTTGTCAGAGGTTTGAAACGAAGTCACAGCCCTCAAGATCTTCAGCTCGACAATTTCCTTTTTGGCGAGCTTGCGCGCCACCGCGCCGGCATCTTTGCGGACCAACTCCAGGGCTTCGACATCCTGTTCGCCGGGATGGTCTTCGAGGGAGTCGATCAGCCAACGCTCGCCTTTGGTGAGCTTCTTCGGCGCCTGGGACACATCACCCAGGCTGACGGTCCAGCGCCCATCCCGTGCGCGCAGCGGATCCCGCTCGGCAATATCCGTCTTGAAGCGCACCAGGCCCTTCTTGACCATCAACTTGAGCGACTTCTCGCTGCCGGGAATCTTCTTCTTGAGATAGGCCTCGGTCAAGGGACGCTTCTGCAGCGCCCGCAGCACCAGTACATAGGGATCGTCGGCGTCGGTTGAACGCAGGAACTGCTGCGCCATTTCCGCCCCGCGCTCGGTTAGCGCAACCGTGCGTTTCGAACGCAACTCGCCGCCCAACGGCAGCATCACCTTTAACGTTTCGCCGATTGGCGAGCAGTAGTAGTCGGCAATCCAAGCACCCAACCGCAACAACTCTTCCGACAGCGCCGGATCTTCATCGACCAACGTGAGGATGTCGCGCGTTTGGTGCTCAGGCTTGTGGTCGTGCGTCTTGACCACGACCCCGGTCAGCTTACGTGGCCCAAACGGCGCCGTAACCCGCGCCCCCGGCTGCACGCGGTGTCGCAGCGTCTCCGGCAACGAATAGGTAAACACCTGATCCAGCGGCACCGGCAGCGCCACGTCAGCATACAAATGGGAGCGGGAAACCAAGCTTGAAGTTTAGCGGAGTCCTGGAGCGCTCGCGAACTTGTACGCACCGACAGTTGACAAGCTGTCGGTGCCTTGATAATATCAAGATATATCATAGATATATTACATAATTATAAAGGAGAATAATATGTGTAGACTAGGGTCTGACCATCTTCACGGGTACCGTCGTATCAAGGGACAGAAAAGCTTGTACGTATGAGACCACAAGCATTGTACGCATCGAACGACGCGAGAATTTTTGGTAGACAAACGGGCGCGATGCCCCAAATGCGGCCAAAGTTTTGTGATCAAGAGATCTAGCCTGAGGCTAGCGAGACCACACTGCGAAAACGGCACAAGGGTGAAGAAATGAAGAGCATCCAAGAGTTTCGCTCCCGGATAGAAGAAATTCTCCAACACGCCTCCGAGGGAAAAAACCTACCTGCCGAATTTAAGGATCTCCGATATTTGGTCCCATTCGGAAGCCGACCGAGAGTCATCGTTCGGAACCTCAAGACCAGACAGAGTATCCACGGCAACGCCGGTCTCGACTACTTTGATCCGTCTCAATGCGAAGTCGTGATTCAATATGACGGTGCCGGCGCGGGAGGCCGCGACGGAGAGCAAGTCGCTCCGCAGTCTGAGCCTATCGTGCGGAACCAAAACGCTCCAGTGGACGAACTGCTACTGGCGTTGGAAGAAGCTGAGCGTCTGCGCGATTTCGTCGCCCTCACATGGTTTCGAGATCATTTCCTAAAGGCGAAACACGGGATTTGGGTAGACGATTCGATCCGTGGAAGAACGCTGGTCGACGCCCTGGAGGAGAAGCTTGTTCTCACCAGTCAAGTGGCCAACCCGCGCAACCCGCTACACCCGGTCACTGCGATTCGATTGAACCGTAGTCATCCCCGTTTCGCGAAATCATACGATAGGCCCGCCGCGAAGAAGCGGTTCAATCCAGCCAGGATTTCCGGCGCGCCCCTATCGCGTACAGTCATCGAAGGGCGGCGATAACTGGACGTCATGGCTGTTTACTATCTAGACACCAGCGCTCTGGTGAAGCTGTACGTTCAAGAGTTGGGAACCGAGGTGGTACTCAGCTTGACAAGCGACCTTGAGAATGATCGGCTGGCGATTCTTGATCTCGCCAGAGTTGAGTTGCGGTCGGCAGTTCGGCGAAGGGAGCGTGCGAGCGACATCGATTCGGCGCAGGCGTTCCAGATGCTCGGCCAATTCGACGAGCACCTGTCGGAACTCTATCTCACCCAACCCTGCAACTCCAGCGTGGTCGAAGAGGCTGTTCGCCTCCTCGACCATCAAAGCTTGTGCGCTTACGATGCCCTACAACTCGCGGGAGCGATCGTCCTGCAGTCCGGCGGCTTATCAGAGATGACCTTTGTCTGCGCTGACAAGGACCTGGTGCAGGCTGCTAGGGCCGAAGGACTAACGGTCATCGACCCGGAAGCGCGAGAGGCGGAGTTCGAAGCCGAAGGCTAGCCTGCCCCTAAAACAAAACTCCCGGACGGTTGCCCGTCCGGGAGTTTCTACCTATAAAAAATTATCTGCGAACTACCAGCGGTCGCCGCCGCCGCCGCGTCCACCGCGACCGCCGCCGCCGCCACCACCACCACCGCTGCGCTCAGGACGCGGACGCGCCTCGTTCACGGTCAGGGTGCGGCCGTCCAACTGCGTGCCGTTCAAGCCGTCAATGGCTCCTTGGGCTGCGGTGGCATCGTCCATCTCGATAAAGCCGAAACCGCGGGGCTGTCCCGTGTCGCGGTCCGTAACCAAGTGGACGGAAGAGACGGCGCCGAACGCGCCAAACGCGTCACGGAGACCGTCTTCGGTCGTATTGAAATTCAAGTTGCCGACGTATAGTCGCTTCATTCGATCTATTCTCCTATCGAAACTAGAAAGGCAAGCAAGGCTGGTCGGAGACAGGAGGATCGAAACAAGAGATCTTCAGCGAGTCGGCCGGGTCCTGGCGGGCAATTCAGTTTGCTCCTTGAGCATAACAGAGTTGTTCGGGCCAGGACGCTGGGATTTTAACCCGAGTGATCGCGCGCTTCTTCGAGCACACGCTGAGCCCGCGCTGGGTTGTAAACGCCGCAGGGGCAAAAGCGAGCCAAGGTCGTTACGGCCTGCTCGGGCGAGCGGCGACCTTCACGAACCATGTCGATCATTTTGCGGGCCATGTTGAAGCTCACCATGCCGTGTCCGCACATAGTCGCCAGCTTCACGACCTGTGAGTTCGGCAAGTGGTCGTGAGGGTCGTTGAACCCCAACGAGTATTCGACGCTATGGCGCTTCAGGCCGCAATTTTCGGCACAGCTCTTGGCGCCCTCAACGGAGGTGCTCATGTTGACCGACAGGCCGAGATCGGCCGCGATCACTTCTTTCAGAGCCGCTTCGGCGTCTTCGCGAGTCTTAAAGACCGCCGCGGTTGTGCCCGGCTTCTTGGCTTCCCCAATGACGCCTTCCCAGTCCGGCGTGACGTCACGATTCCAATGCGCCAGAGGGTTCAGGTGCCGGTCCGGCTGGAAAGTGGCCCGATTGCCATTGCCCATGTTGGCGGGGTTATGCTTGGCGCAGATCCTCAGGAACTGCCGCTGCTTCTCCGCCGCGCCCTCGTCGTTGTTGCCGGTCGAGGCGATACAGAAAAGGATGAAATCGTCGTGGAAGCTTTCCGCGTCACCGTACCGATGCAAGGTGTTCGTCATGCGCTTCCTCCTTCTTCTTAATGTTGGTGATCCGTCCAAGGCCCATGTTGGTCTTGGCGCGAGCGAAGGAGTATCCCCACTCTTCGAGCTGCGGCCCGAGAACCTTGTCTTCGCCGTTCTCGTCGCAGCGCGTCGAAATGCCCACCGCCATGACCGTATCGATGCGCTTGTTCACGCGGCGTACCGCATCGAGAATCGCCTCGGTCTCTCCGATGGTCGTCTTGATCTCGACAATGCCCGACAGGATCTTCTCGTTCAGGATGTCTTCGCGAACGTCGCCCGTCTTCTTGTCGATCATCATGTGCGTGATCGGATTGTTGGGCTCGAACCTTGCTCCCAGTAGACCCAACTCGCGAGTCATCTCCTGGATGTCGCGGAAGTAAACGCCAACGCCGGGACGCCCGAACTCGATCGTGTAGCCGACTTCGCCGATATCGACACGCGGGACGACATCGTTCGTCTTGACCTCTTCGGTGCCGCGGCCCTTGATGCCCGTCGATTTGTGCTCAACGACAGGGTCGGAGAAGACCTGCCGAACCAGGCGCGGCATCTCCAACTCATTCATGAAAAATGCCGCCGTTGGGCACACGTCCGGTTCCGGCTCAAACCGCAGCCGGACGGCCTTAGCCATCTTCCGAACGGTTCGTACCATCGTCGGGTTCAGGTGCTCTTGGCTCATGCCGCGCAAACAGTTGCCGCACTCAACGCAAGCCTCCGTATTGATGGTGGCCCGATTGACTTTCGGGTCGATATAAATTGCGCCCATCGGGCATACAGGGATGCAGTTGGCGCAAGCGACGCACTTGTTTTGGTCGATCCGCATAATACAGAGACTCCGGCGTTTAGCCTAACATCTTTCTCTTTTGCTTGGCGGCAGACTCATGACAAAGAGGCGATGAAACCCGTCACGGCTAAGTAGGCGGCGTAGAGGGTAAACAGGACGGTCACCCCCAGGCTGAAATTCAACAATGCGGACGGCTTACGGTCGCCCACAGAGCTGGTTCTGTTAACCAGGATCCAGACGAATACCGCCATCAGCGGCATCACCAGGGGGCTAACCGCCTGCGAGGCGATCATCAGCGGTACTGGTCGGCCCCCGAAGATCGGAACCACCAAGCCAAGCAGCGCTGCGCCCACCACCATGAGGCGGTACGACGGCTTGGTCATGTCGCGCTTGACGCCTCCGAAATCAGCCGCCAGCCAAGGCCCGAGCAGATAGTTCGGGAACAACGACGACATGCCGGCGGCCACGATGCCCAGGCTGAACCCGGCCACGGCTACGTTGCCGGCAAGCGGCTCCAAAGAGCGCACCATATCGATTGCCAGGGCGACCGGCGTGCCGTCCAGATACAGCGTCCCCGCCGCGCAAGCCATGATGGCGGCATTCAAGAAGAACAGCAGTGTATTGGCGACGGCCGAATCGCGCACGACTTCGTGGTAGTCCGCCATCGTCCAACCTTTCTCTTGAACCAGAATTGCGCGTGTGAACAATACAACGGAAGCCATCGTGGTCCCGATCATGCCCGCGAGCAGCAGTTCTGGGTTGTCGCCTACTGGCACGCTGGGAATGATGCCCGATAACATCGTGCCTGCGTCCGGCGCGACCTTAATCGCCGTGAAAACGAACGCGGCGCCCATTACGGTTACCATGGCTGCCAACGCACGTAGGAAGAACTGATGTTTCCCGACCCAAAACAGGCCGAGCAAGACGGCGGTGATCGTGATGGCCGTCGCCAGCGTCGGAATCGGGGTGCCCAGAACCTGCAGCGACCATTGGCGGACGACGTCCGCAACGATCGCCATCACACCGATAATCGACGTCAGCTGCGTTCCAGCCATCCCGACGATCAGGAACAGCGTAACCGGAGCCCCAAATCCCTTGCGAAAGCTGCGCAGCGTTGTTTCGCCGCTCAAGATCGTCAGCCGGCTCAGGGCCACTACCATGACGTGGTTGAACAGCGACGCCAAGATCAGCGTCCAAACCAAGGTCATGCCATAGCTGGCCCCGGCGGAACTCATCGAGGTGACGCTTCCTGTCCCGATGATGTACCCGATCATGAAAATGCCGGGGCCGATCGAGGCGGCGAGCAGGCGCAGGCGGCGCCAAGGCGTAACGGTAGACATTGGGCCGTGAGCATACCCACATATGGGGCGCCTACGCAACTGCTGCAGTGTCGCGGCACTGATACGATAGGGAGGTTCCAATCAGATGAATATCCAAGCTCTAATCCTCTTTAGCTTCTTCGCCGCCCTGTCGCTGAACGCCCAAACGACTGGCGTCATTGAGGGTACGTTGCGGGATTCAAGCGGCGGGGTTCTCGCCAACGGACAAGTGCGCGTCGTCCAAGGGGAAACCGGCGCCCAACGGGAACTGGCCGTGGACGGCCGGGGCCATTACCGGGCCCTGGAACTGTCGCCGGGAACCTACCGCGTCGAGGCGGTCGCCGCAGGCTTTCAGTCGAGCGCCCGCGAGGGCCTAAGCTTGTCAGCCGGTCGTACTCTGAGCGTCGATTTCACGCTGCCCGTTGGAACCAACCAGGAAGAGATTGTCGTTACCGCCGATGCAGCGCTCATCAGCGGCGCCGCATCCGATTGGGGCGGGCTCGTTGAGTCTGAGAAATTGGCCGACCTCCCTTTGAATGGCCGCGATCTTTTTGAGCTGTCGGTCCTGGAGCCTGGGGCCACCCAGCCGCCCGCGGCGCGCGTGGGTTTGGCGCAGGGCATCGGCGGTCAAATTTCCGTCAATGGCTCAAGGCCCAACCAGAACGCCTACCAAATCGACGGCGTCTACGTGAACGATGCAACCGGCTCGATGCCATCCAGCGCCTCCGGCAATCTTCTTGGCGTCGAAACGGTCCGCGAGATCCACATGGTCACGAACCCGTTCACCGCCGATGTCGGCAGGACTTCCGGAGGCCTGTTTACCGCCGTTTCAAAAAGCGGCGGCAACGCCTTTCACGGCTCGCTCTACGAATATCTGCGTAATAGTTCACTCGACGCCAAGAACTTTTTCGACAGCGGCGATGAAGCCATTCCCGCCTTGCGTCGCAACCAGTTCGGCGGGCTGCTAACGGGACCGATCGTTAAGAACAAGCTGTTTTTCGTCTTTAACTACGAGGGCATTCGCGAGAGTCGAGGCCGGACGTGGCGAAGCGTCGTACCGTCCTTGGCCGCTCGTGCGGGACAGCTGCCCACCGGCGACATCACCGTCTCGCCCGCCGCCCAGCCCTACGTCAACCTCTATCCCGTGCCCAATGGGCGCGACTTCGGCGACGGTACGAGCGAGTTCGTGAACCAAACGAGTACGAAAATCGACGAGGATTTCTACTCCGGCAAAGTGGACTGGAATCTAACTGACAACATTCGCGCATCGTCGCGTTACACGTCCGATGAGGCAACCTTCCGCGAACCCGACCCGCTGGGCCTGTGGGTCTTCCCGCTGACCTCAAGGAACCACTTCTTCCACTCCGAAGTGCAAACGATCCACTCTTCCCGAACGGTATCGACGATTCGCGGCGCCTTCAGCCGTGTGAATAACGCGGAGTCGAGCGAGATCGTCGGCGGTATCCCAGCCGACCTGTCATTCGTCCAAGGCTTGCCCATGGGAACCCTGACCGTCACGGGACTTTCCGCCTTCGGCGGATTTCAAGCGCGCGCCCGCCCGCGAACCTTCATCATTAACAGCGCCCAGTTCAACGGCGACGTCATTCACTCCTGGGGCTCGCATACGTTCAAGGCCGGAGCCGGACTCGATCGGGTGCAGTTCAACCAACAATCGGATCTTTCATTTGTCGGCAGCTATACGTTTGGATCGTTAGAGAGTTTGCTCTTGGGAGCGCCGAGAATTGCCGAGGTCGCCCAACCTGGTTCAGATACGGCCCGCCGATGGCGCTACTGGCAGATGCACGGCTATGTCCAGGACGACTGGCGAATCAATTCCAGGCTCAGTCTCAGTCTGGGCCTGCGCTACGAGAATGCCACCGTTCCCACCGAGGTCGACAACAAGATTGCCGTGCTGCGCGACCTGGTCAACGATTCGCAAACCACGCTGGGCGGGCCCCTATGGGAGACCACCCACACGAACTTCGCGCCGCGCGCCGCGCTTGCCTTTGATCCGACTGGCACAGGCAAAACGGTCATTCGCGTCGGAGGCGGCCTCTTCTACGACTTGCTGGGCAGCTCAGAACTGACGATCGCCGGCGTCCGTACACCGCCGTTCTTCAACAGAATCTTGGTCTTCGGCAGGCCGGGCTTTCCAGACATCCTCAACGCCGCCCAAGGCCGGACGCCTTCAGCCTCCATCGACGGTCTCGATTTTGATCTGCCGCAGCCCTACGTTGGCCGTTGGCAGCTCCAGTTAGAGCATCAAATCGGTGAGGACGCGGTCGTGCGCGTCGCCTATTCGGGTATGCGCGGCATTCACCTGATGGGCCAGGTCGGCAATTTCAACACGCCCGTGCCGCAAGAGGATTCGAACGGCAAATTGTTCTTCCCCACTGGAGGGGCCAGGATCAACCCGGCGTTCTCGCGCATCGGCCTTCGCCGCTCGCAGTTCAACAGTTTCTACCAGGGCGTGACGTTTTCCGCGGAGAACCGCTGGCGCGACAGCTTCCGTTACCAGCTGAAGTACGGATTCTCGAAGTCTATTGATGAGGCCTCCAACAGCACTTTCAACGATTTCCAAGCCAGCGACCAAGTGCCCACTACTTACAACTACCGGCTCAATCGCGGACCGTCCGATTTTGACCTGACCCACGTGTTCGCGGGCAGCTTCTCCTATTTGTTGCCAAACACTGCCAACACCGGAGCTCTGGGCGCCTTGACCAACGGTTGGGGGCTGCACGGTCTGACGCAGATCCAGTCGGGTAATCCGTTTTCACCGAGCGTCGGTTTCGACCGCGCGCATTTGGAGACGGGATTCGGCGACACAGGCCAACGGCCTGATCTGCTCAGCGGCGACTCCGAAAGCATCATCCTCGGCGACCCCGATCAGTATTTCAATCCGCTTGCTTTCGGCTTGCCGGCGGAAGGCTACCTGGGAACCCTCGGTCGCGGAGCCTTGCGCGGACCGGGCCTCTACACGCTCAACGTTTCGATTCACAAGTCTTTCCATCTGACGGACAGCCAGCGGTTGAATTTCCGCGCTGAATTCTTCAACGTGGCCAACCGTCCGAACTTCCAGATTCCCTCGAGCCAAGAGTTGTTCACCTCCTCGGGCGGGCGCGTCGGCTCAGCCGGACGTATCACCTCCACCTCCGGGGGCTCACGCCAGATTCAACTAGCTCTGCGCTGGGAGTTCTAACAACGAGCGATTCGCGGCGGCAAAATCGTTTCTTCGTGATGATGGCGCTCATCGTCGCCGGCGAAATGATTTTTACCTTGCCCTTCGTCGTCGCGCGGGTTTTTCGCCCGACGCTGCTCGACGTCTTCGGGCTCACCAATCTCGAACTCGGCACAGCCTTCTCGGTCTACGGCATTGTGGCGATGGCCTCCTACTTCCCGGGTGGACCGCTGGCCGATCGTTTCTCCGCCCGGCGTCTGATGACAGCGGCGCTCGTCGCTACCGCCCTCGGCGGCGGTGTTTTCGCTACCATCCCTGCGGTCGGTACCCTCACCGCTCTTTACGCCTTCTGGGGCCTCACCACGATTCTGCTCTTCTGGGCGGCGCTAATGCGCGCGACGCGTGAATGGGGAGGGGAAGCCGCCATCGGCAGAGCCTACGGCATCCTCGACGGCGGCCGCGGTCTCGTGTCTGCGCTGCTGGCGTCGGTGATGGTCGCGATCTTTGCAGGGCTGCTCCCCACGGACGTGGCCTCGGCGACGATGACCCAACGTTCGGCTGCGTTCGGACAGGTCATTTGGATCTTCGCCGGGCTGACGCTCGCCGCAGCGGCGCTGGTTTGGATTTCGATCCCCGAAGCGAAGTCGGCAGAGGATTCCCAGTCTCAACTGACGCTCGCCGGTATTCCTCAACTGCTGCGTATGCCCTCCCTGTGGTTTCAAGCGGTGATCATTATCTGCGGCTATGTCGGCTTCAAGTCGAGCGACGATTTCTCCCTGTACGCCCGCGATGCCTTCGGTTATGACGAGGTGGCTGCGGCTCAGCTCGGTACCGTCTCGTTCTGGGTTCGCCCTTTCGCCGCTCTGGGAGCGGGTTTGCTGGCGGATCGGATCGGTCCCTCGCGCATCGCGCTCATGGGCTTCGGGACGCTGATCTTCGGCTGTTTCGGTCTTATTTTTCAGCCCGGCATACACTGGGCGCTGGTGATAACCGTGGCGGGAACCAGCCTGGGAATCTACGCAGTGCGGTCGATCTACTACTCGCTGCTCGGCGAGGCGCGCGTGCCTTTGGCCGTGACCGGCGGCGCGATCGGACTGGTCTCGGTCATCGGTTATACGCCCGACGTCTTCATGGGACCAGTCATGGGCTATCTGCTCGACCGATCGCCCGGCGCCCTCGGGCACCAGCACGTCTTCCTGTTCGTCGCCGGCTCTGCCGTTATCGGACTCATCGCAACCCTGCTGTTTCAACGTTTCGCCCAAACGCCGCCATTGCGGCATTGGAATGTCAGGGCCTCCCGATAGGATTGAAGAATGGCTATCGCTCTTCCAACGGCACGATGATCCAGAGCACGACGTAAATCAGCGAGCCCGGCACGGCAATCGCGGCGACCGAGCCCACTACAAACAAGACCCGCACCAGCCACGCCGGCCAGCCCACGGCTTCGGCCATGCCGCCGCAGACGCCGCCAAGCATTCGGTGGCGACGCGATCGACGAAACGGTGCTGCCTGCCAGGGCATCTAGGTATTAAGAATACGTGTCCAGAGCGGCGGGTGTTCCCGAACAGGCTGCCGCCTATGCGGACTATCGCTTTTTTGAATTGGACTAGACCCGGGGGGCTGGATACGATGAAAGTGCTGCAAGGGACATATCGCCTGGTCGCGGTACGCACAATCCATCCCGTCCGAGCCCGCTTCGTTGTTTAGGCAGCCAACCCCGTCCGACGCGTGTTGCGACCGTTCCGGCGGGTTCCCGGATTTGTTGAGTAGCGCGTTTTCATGACGCCATAAATACGTAATCAGGAGTGTTTCATCATGGCAATAGCTAGGAAATCCAAGCCCGCCACAGCAACCGAGTCTTTGACGAAGAAGGCCGCGCCGCGCCGCAAACCCGCCGCCACGGTAAAGACGACGACTACGCCGAGAGAGCGCAAGGCTTCAGCAGCGGCGCCCGCCTCCGACGCCCCGAACTCCAAGGAGATCGAGCGCCTGGCCTACAAGCTCTGGGAAGAGCGCGGCTGCCCCGAAGGCACGAGTCTGGAAGACTGGAACCGCGCACAAGAGATGCTGCTTCAATCGCGCTAGCCCGTCAGCGCACCAACCGGGTATCTGGATAGGCCGAATACCAGCCGAACCAGAAAGCCCGGTGCGCGGGCAGTCGCACTAGCTGGTCGCCGGCTGCTGACTCTAGGCGGTCTTCGTGCAGCGTCCATTTGACGCCGCGCTGGTCCACGGCAGTCTGGACCGAGTCCCAGCGCTCAAAGACTTGGCCCTGGGTTTCATAGACCCGATTGGCCCCGGACTCGTCTGTTAAGACGACGAACTGAACCTCTCCAACTTGATCGGCATGGACTCGATTCTTTTTCAAGAATGAGGCCGAAATCGCCAGCGTCTCTTGGGAGCGCTCAGGAAACGTCAGCGCCAAGACCTCTGCCTTGTTCTTCAAGCGGCGGTCCAGCTTGGGCACGGCGAACATCAACTCGTCTGTTGCGAAATAACTCCGGTAGGCCACGCCCTCGGCATAGTCGCGATCGTAGCCGGTCTCAATTGACAACACCTGCGTGTCGGGATGGCGTTCGCGCCACTTCGCCCAGGTTGTCGTTACCACGTAGCCACGCGTCAAAGTAATGTCTTTGTCCGCCAGTGGCCCGATCACCGGCTCGCCGCGCAGCGTACTCCACAGCGACTGCGTCTCGCGGTCATACATCAGCTTGTTCGAGCGATAGAGAAAGCCGCTCGTGCCGAGCGCATAGTCGACGCCGTCGTGGACCGTTTCGTAGAGCACCATACTGCCGCACAGCGTGCAATAGACGCCCGCGACACTGACGCCGCCCACGACATCAACGAACATCTCATGCCATGCCAGAATGCGCTTCGGGTATGCCCGCGCGTCCCCGTTCACTTCAAGTCCAAAAACGATGTTGTCGTCTTTCAAGTACGACGCCTCGTCAGCGGAAATCATCTTCGGCGACCGTAGGGGCGGAATGCCATCCTGTACGACGCCGCCCCAAACCACCTCGTCCAGTCGAATCTTCGCCGTGCGGTTCGAACTAAAGTAACCCTGAAACTTCGGATCGAGGAGTCCGTGGAGGGCGGCCTTGCACTCCGCATAGTCCGGATGAAGCTGGCGCTCCTCGCTCCAATGCCAGCGCCACCACTCATGCACGTCGTACTGAAAGGACTTTCCCGTCTTCCCTCCCAGCAGCACGAGCAGTCGCCGCGCGAAGTTGGTATCACGCGTAAAACGCACTACATCCAACAACATTGGCGTGTAGCTGTCTTGCCAGGTGTTCTTGATCCGGCGGAAAGACTCCTCGCGACCCTCGGCGGAAAGGAGTTGAATGAAATCTTCAACCTCGGACGGCGCGGTCGCTTGAGGTTGAGCCGCATCCGGGGTCAGCAGCAGAAAGACGCATGACAACACGAACGCGGCAAGAACACGGCGCGGCAACATATCTGACCTCACTATATCTGGCGTCGATCGTGATGAATGTAAACCGGACCGGCGCCTATTGGATGTAACCAAGACTGCGAAGTTTCTCCAACTCCTCCGAACTCATGCCTTCCGACGAATCTTCCGGCAGAGCCGCATCTGTTACTTCGCGCCGCCAGTAAGAAAGTTCCGTTTTCAGTTTTTCGACCATCTCGGGGTTCGCGTCGGCGACATCGTGAGCGTCGAGTGGGTCGTTGGCGTGGTCGAAGAGTTCGAACTCCGGTTTTTTCTTCGTAATCGTGTTGTGGATCAGCTTCCAGCCCTCGAAGACGATCGCGAACGACTCGTCGTCATTCTCAACTTCGTAGGCGTTGCTGTGGACTCTTTTGTGTTCTTCGGTCACGGCGGGTCGCGTTTCCCAGCCCAACTCGGCTGCGGTCGCCGAGGCTTCGTCGCCTGTGCGTCCGTCGAGATAACCGGCTATGAGCGGCAACGTGCTGCGGCCCTGGGCTGCTTCAGGAACAGGCAGGCCGCTGAGGTTCAAGAGTGTCGGCATCAAATCGATGCTGCGCGTCGTCTCTTCGACTCTCACGCGTTCCGGGATCGAACCGGGCCGGTGCAGCAGCATGGTGACATTCGCGATTTCGCCGTAGGCTTGAAAACCGTGGCCGAACTTGCCGTGGTCGTGCAACTCCTCGCCGTGGTCGCTAACTACGGCGATAAGAGTTTCCCTGGCGATACCCAGAGAACGCAACCGTTCCAGAAGCCTCGCCAGTTCAGCGTCCATTCCGCGAATCGATCCGTCGTACCAAGCCTTTTCATAGGCCATCCAGGCAGCGACGTCGGTACCCGCAGCCTCCAGGTCTTCAGCGTTAGGCAGTTCGTTAAACTGGCGGGTCTCGTCCTTGGCTTTGGCGTAATCGAGCGCCTTCTTGCGCTGCGCCTCGTGTTCTTCCTTGCCGGTCGCATCGGCCCACATCGTGTTGTAAGGGGCCCGAGGCTCGAACTTGCTATGGGGATCATAGAGGTGCAAGTACATGAAATAGGGCGTGTCCGCATGGCGTTCGAGCCAGTCGACGGCGCCATCGACTACCGGCCGCGAGGTCTTTGTTCCCTGGTTGTGGAGTGACCCGGCCTCGTGGACCTCTTCAAAGCCTTGGTGCAGGTTGGTTGCCCGTCCCGTAAAAGCGTTGGATGCGAAACTCGCCGTGGCGTAGCCTCCTGCCCGGTAGACCTCCGCGATTGTTTCCCCGGCGGCTGCCAGTGTGTCGGGAATGTCATGCACGCGGTGAGATTGCGGGTAGAGCGAGGTCATGATCGATGGCGTCGCAACCTTCGTCCAGGTAGCTTGGGAAATATTGTCGAGGAACAGCACACCTTCCGAGGCCATCTTGCTCAGCGTCGGCGTGGTATCGCGCTCGTAACCGTAAAGACTCGTGTGGTCCTTGCGCAACGTGTCGATCATGATGAGGATCACGCCCTGGGGAGGCGCTGGAGATCCGAGGACAGTCGCACTCTCTTTGGCAGGCGCTGCCGGACGTGCGCCGCGTACGCGGATCGCCGGCGATCCCCAATAGCCGACCATCCGATCACCCTCCGCATCGAGTGAGAATCGCAACCGACGAGAGCCGGTCAAACTGCTGAGATCCGTCGACGCGAGATCCCAGGCGTCTTTCGTTGTGACCGTTCGCTCCAGCAGCAGCGTATCCGATCCGTTCGTGACGTCTGCGACGACGAACGTCACCGGGGCGTCTTCGACGGTTCCCACGTGCAAGTCGAGCCAAGAGTTCGCGGGGATATCGACGTCGATGGTGAACGACTCCGGCGAACGTGAAACCAGCGTCTCCCTATAGACCTCATCTAAACCTTGCCAGCCGATTCCAGAGGGAATCGATGCGAGGTGTTCGCGTTGCGAAAGCATTCGGATCGACTCGATTTCGAAAGTCGAACCCGACTTGTCCGTAGGCCGCAGCAAGATCGTTTTTACGTTCGCTAGTCGTCGCAGTAGCGGGCTGCTGAGGGTCACCGCTTGAATTTCGTCTCCGCTGACGCGGCCCTCCATGCGCCAGTTGTCATCACTGACGACCTGCAGATTCGCGAAGTCCGGTTCTTCGGAGTTCACCAAGTGCGCCCGGACCTCAGCTCCGTCCGTGACCATGGCACGGACCTGCAGCGAATGGAAAGAGTCTGCCGTATCGGCTGTCTCCGGACGCGGCGCATAAATGATCGGGAAATCGGTGGTGGCGCGACCCGTCAGCTTACCGTCGACGACGCGTAGGTCGGCAACTCCTGAGCCGGCTCGCCAGCCGAGAGTGGCATCGTCGCCTGCTTGCGCAAAGTCCCAGAGTGCTTGCGGCGCCGCTTCGCCGGCAGCCGGCGCGCCCTCGACAGAGTCGGGGTTGAAGACGTCAACTAGCCGCACCATTGTTACGGCGTCGCCGCCCCCGCAGCCAACCAGCAGAAGCATGGCCGCAAGCGGCAGTAGGGTTTTCTTCATGGCAGCCTCGTTAGGACGAGCCGTACGTCGGCGGGTCCGGCGCAAGTGTACGCCATGCGTTGAGGCGAGGCAACTAGCAGGCAACACTTGTCGGCGCAATGTGAAAAGATCCCCATGAGCGCAAAGTAGAAAGATCCCCTTCAAAGAGAAGACCT
>JAQCLD010000085.1 GCA_027592785.1 Acidobacteriota bacterium | reverse complement strand
GTTTTCCGGCGCCTTCCGACGCCTTCACACCGCCGCTTTGTGGTCTAGTTTTGCAGTGCCGTTCTCACCGTAGGCTGTTCGCGTGAAGTCTTAGTGAAGCTGGGGGCGCTGGCGCTTGGCGATGCCGAAGATCCCGACGGACTCGCCGCCGAGACGTATCGCGAGCTGATCTCGCAGGCCGTGGCGGCGGTGGGGGCCGCACTGAACAGCAAGTCCGGCACGCAGGCGCGCTTCGCGGGCGGGGTCGATGTCTCAGAACCGTCAGATGCGTCGTTGGGTGTCGAGTTCTGCTTTGAGATTGACGGAGAGCAGTACAGCATCGCTGTGGCTCCGAATGCCGCGTTCCTTGAAGCTGCCCTGGGCGACACCGCTGGCGAGGAGACCGCCGTCGAAACGGAATCCGAATCGCCTGCTGAGGATACGGCCCCCGAAGACCTGGGAGGAGGCGCCCGCCGAAATCTCGAGATGCTGCTGGACCTGGAGATGGAGGTCGCCGTAAGTTTTGGCGAAACCGAGATGTTGTTGAAGGATGTGCTCAAGCTTTCGATCGGCTCGATCGTCGAGTTGCAGTGCCAAGCATCGGATCCGGTTGAGGTGTTGGTCAACGACACCGTGATCGCGCGCGGGGAAGTGGTCGTCGTGGACAGCAACTACGGAGTACGCATCACGGACGTGAGCAGCCGTCGAGAGCGGATCCAAAGCATTTTCTAATGATGAATGAACTGATCTTGGCCGCTTCACCTATTGTCGTTTCTATTGGAGCGGCGTGTTTGGTTTGGAAACTGGCTCGGCGCAGCGCGGATTTGCGGCGGCGAGTGGTCCGTGAAGAAGCAGAAAGCCAGCTGTTGAGGGGCCGCCTCGATGACGCGCTGGCGTTGTTCGAAGCGCGTCTGCTGAGACTGGAAGGCGTGAAGGGCTACTCCGGTTCACGATCCCGTCAACGGCGCCATGCGGCCGATCTAGTCCGCCTCGGAGGTGATCCGATGGCGACCGCCAAACGGTGTGAACTTCCGGCGGTGGAGCTTCAGGTCCTGCTGCAACTGGATGAATTGAGGACCCGGCGGACTGCGAAGGCGCTGAACTAGGTTTCGCTGTCTGGAAGAATCGTTCGATAGTCATCGGGCGTGTCAATGTCCTCAACGATTGCCGGATCATCGAGGTCGACGAAGGCTGTCGCCGATCGATGCGCCCGGATCACGTCTTTTGGACTGCCCGACTTGGGCATGGCGAGGAGTTCGTCGGCGACGCGCCGCGAGATGGCCACCGGATGCCCGCGCTGACCGCCGTAACGCGGAATAACGACTTCAGCGCCCGATTGCGCAAAATGCCGCAGCACCGCTTGCAGCGTTTCGATCTCCAGGCGTGGGTGATCGACGAGAGTAAAGACGGCCCCCTGGGAGTCGTCCGGCATCTTCGCCAGGCCCGCCTGCAGGGAACTCAACATACCGAGCCGATGATCTCGGTTGAATGTCGAAATTATGGGAGGAGATTCGGGCAACGCTGCTTGGACCGCCTCAGCGTCGCCTCCTAGCACGACGATCACCGGTTCGCAGCAGCTTGCGAACGTTTCGATGAGACGAGTAAGGAAACTGGAATCGCCCAAGGGCAACAGAGCCTTGGGCCGTCCCATACGCGTCGATGAGCCCGCGGCGAGGATAATACCGGGGAGTTTCACGACGCCGAAGAGGCCGCCGGCAGGCTGATCTCGTTAGTCTTAGATTCCAGAATCTTGGGCACGCCCGCGGCAAAAATGGACTTCGACAACGGATGCCAAGACGCTGCCGGGTTGTGTCGTTTGTAGATCATCTCCGCCACCACCGCCACGGCAATCTCTTCAGGCATGCCGGCGTCGATGTCGATGCCCATCGGAGCGTGAATTCCGCTTAACGATTCGAGCGGCACACCGTCGGCCAGCAGGCTTTTGACTACTTCAATCGTCTTGCGCTTGCTGCCGATCATGCCGATGTAGCGGACGTCCTGTTGCACCGCCCAGCGCAGGACGCGCATGTCGTCGCGATGTCCCCTGGTGACGATGATCAAGTAGCAGGCTGGGTTGACGTTTAGCTGGGTGAAGGCTTCCTCGTATTCGACCGCTAAGGTAGCGTCCGCCTCGGGAAAGCGTTCCGCGTTGGCATAAGCTTCGCGATTATCGACGATGACGGTCCGGAAGCCCGCCTGGGACGCGACCTTCGAGAGGCTCTTGGAGATGTGTCCGCCGCCGAAAATGACCGCCTGCGGCATGGGCAGGATCGGTTCAACGTATACCTTGAGTGTGCCGCCGCAGATCAGCCCTTCGTCATAGGCCGCGTCTTGACCCAGGTTGAAGTCGAGCATCTGGGGGGCCTCGCTGGCGATGACGTCCTTTGCGGTTTGCCAGACTTCCGCCTCAGTGCAGCCGCCGCCGATGGTCCCGACGATCGAACCATCCTCGCGAACCAGCATCTTGGCGCTGCGGAAACTGGGGATCGACCCTTCAACGTTTACTATGGTTGCGAGCGCGGCCTTGCGGCCCGAGCGGCGTACCGCCGCCAGCTCTTCGTAGACGTCCATTGGCCTTGACATGTCCAAATCATTATAGGATTTAGTGCGGTTCGGGCTCGAAAGTCGGTTTCAAGGCAAGAATCGAGATCTTGTTGGCCGTCGGTGCCGCAAAATTCTTTTGCTGATTCTTTTAGCTGCTGATACAATCCTCAAGAAGTTATTGTCTGCGTTTGAAGTAGAGGTCATCCAACGGCCTGCGTGTGTGAGTCTCCTGCGGCGATCCCGCTCTTCTCCCCCCGTTTGCCCCCGACCGCTAGCCTTCAGTCGCCTATTGGAGTTTGTTGGACGTGAAGAACATCTTTGTTGGAAACCTCAGCTACGAAGCAACGGAAGAAGAAGTCCGTCAGCTATTCGAGCAGTTTGGAACCGTGGACCGGGTCAGCCTAATCACGGATCGAGAGACGGGTCGCCCCCGTGGATTCGGCTTTTGCGAAATGCCGAACGACGAAGAAGGCGATGCCGCGATCGAGCAATTAAACGGAGTGGCGCTCAGCGGACGCCCATTGAACATCAATGAAGCTCGCCCGCGCGCTGCCGGCGGAGGCGGTGGTGGCGGCGGTGGTGGACGCGGCCGCGACGGCGGCTTCGGCGGTGGTGGTGGCGGCGGCGGTGGCCGGCGCGAGCCACGCTGGTAGTCCCACGCGACTAAGTTCTGATTCCTCGACCACCGCCTTTCAGGGAAAGGCGGCTGCGGTTACTTTGACCCAACGGGTCAGCTGAATTCCTGAAGGGCCCCGGTAACCCCGGGGCTCTTCTCGTGTTTATTCGTCTGAGGCGACCTAGCGCTTCAGCGTGGGGCGATCGTTTGCAGGCTCGTCCTGCTCGTCGTCACCTTCGGACACGTCAATAGTGCCGTCGCCCGGCGACCGGCGCAGGGTTGGCTTGTTCGGGTCTTGCTCTGCGTTCCTCATACGCCGTGTCAGCTTGGTGAGCCTGTCGCGCACGTCTTGGAATTCGCTGGTGTTGACGGTGTATTGGGGACGCGCCGGCAGAATCTCGCCCATCGACTCTTGGATCAACTTGATTCGCTTGCCGGTCGGCGGATGAGAACTGAACATCTTGACGGCGGCGCTTTTCTTGCGCTTCTGCTGTGCCTGGATGCGCTCGAAGAAAGTGATCATCGACGTCGGGTCGTAACCGGCCTTATAGAGGTACTGCATTCCGAGGAAGTCAGCATCCTTCTCATAGCCCCTGGAGAACCTGAGGAAAGTCAGCGGTACGGCCAACTGCACGCCTTGATAGACTCCATAGCCGAGCCAGCCGCCAGGAAGGAAAATAGCCAAGGGGATGCTGGCATAGTTGGCAATCTGGCCCTTGGTCGCTTGCCTCGTGCCGTGCCGGGCGGTAACGTGGGCGATCTCGTGGGCCATCACGCCGGCCAACTCCGACTCGGTCTCCGCTAATTTGATCAGGCCGGAGTTGACGAAGAAGAATCCGCCCGGAAGCGCGAATGCATTGACTGCATCGTCATCGATGACTTTGATGGTGAACGGCACTTGCGCATCGGAGTTGCGAACGAGGTTCTGTCCGACGCGATTCACGTACTCGGAAATCACCGGATCGTCGATGACCTTCGCATTGCGTTCGACGTCAGCAGCTAGCTGTTGGCCGAGCCGAATCTCTTTCTCAATCGAATAGAAGTTCACGCCGCCGTCGACGTCGCGGTCGCCGATTTTGTCGACGTCCTCTTTATCGTTCTTTGCGTCGCGGGTCTGTTCGACGACCGGCGCAGGTCCCGAGGACGTTTCGGCTTTCGCCGCCTTGTCGGCCTGAGCAGATAACAGCGGGGTGCAGAGTAGGAGGAGTGCGATGAGGCGATTCATAGGATCAAGCGGCGCCCTGTACAAACTCGGAACCACTCTTTCGACGCACGTCAGCCCCAGAAGTTTCAGGCCGTTGCGGCGCCGGGAGTTAAATCTAGGTTAACCCCTGTGCTAGTCGGCGGTCGGTTCTTCTCTGAAAAACACCAAGAAGAGCGCCAAGATGAACGCCGCGATGCCCGCCGGAATCAACCAGATGACTCGCCAATCGATTAAGCGCAACGCATCCAACGTCTTCGCAACCCGTTGCTCCTCAAGCGGTTGGAGTTGGGCGTCGCCCGGCGCCAACTGCGAGATCTGTGCAGCGAGGTCTTGCGCTTCGGCGCTGGCTGCGATCGAGGCTGGCGGAGTGTACTTCACCTCAATCTGCCCGGCCGCTTGGGCCCCAATCAACATGCCCAGGCCCAGCGTCAACATGGCCAGAAAACCTTGCGCCTGCGAACGTATTTCCTTCGGCGCGATCTGGTCCGTATAGATCTGGCCCGTGACGAAGAAAAAGTCGTAGCAGATGCCATGCAGCACAATGCCGACGATCATCATCCAGGCAATCGCCGACGGCGCGCCCACGGCGAATAGAGCGTAGCGTGCGATCCAGGCGATCATGCCCACGGCTAACATTTTCTTGACGCCCAGGCGGGCGAAGAACAGCGGCATCAACAGCATGAAACCGACCTCAGAGGCTTGTCCGAGAATCATCGTCCCCGACACGTTCTCGATCCCGGCTTGCTGCACGGACCGAGCGGCCAGTTGGTAATAGAACGCCAGGGGGATGCACAGCAGGAACGAACTGATTAGGAAGATCGTGAACGATCGATTCTTCAACAACTGCAACGCGTCCGCGCCCAACAGCTGAGCCACGGATACCTTCCGTCCGCGCGCCGGAGGCGGAGTGTGCGGCAAGGTGAACGAGTACAGCCCCAGCAAGATGGCAGCGCCGCCGCTGAGCCAGAACATCTCTAGGCGATCCTGCCAGCCGACCCACCCTAGCAAAAGCCCCACGAAGATCCAGCCCAGAGTGCCGAAGACGCGAATGATTGGGAACTCCTTTTTGGAGTCGACGATGTGATGCATGGCCAACGAATTCGTCAGCGCCAGGGTAGGGAAGTAGCAGAGCGTGTGCGCCAGAAAAATCAGATTGATGACGTTGGGGCTAGCCGGCGACTCGGGATTCATCAACAACGTCGATCCCGCCATGAACAGGCCGCCCAGTATATGCAGTACGCCGAGCATTTTCTCGCTCGGAAAGAACCGATCGGCGATCATGCCCACAAACAGTGGAGAAACCAGGGCCGCAATTGGTCCAACCGAGTAGGTCCAGCCAATATCGGCGCCGTCGAAACCAATGTTGCCGAGGTAAAGCGGGGCGGTGACGTACCAAGCTCCCCAGATGAAGAACTCGAGAAACATCATGACCGCAAGGCGCAGCGCTACGGGACTCATAGAGCGCCAGTATACGCGGTCGTGGGCGGGACTACTGAATGGCCGGGTCGGACTCGCTGGCCGGCTGACCGAAGTTTTGGCGAATCACGTTGGAGTGGTCCGTAAAAAAATGCCGCGTGCCGGTCGACTCCGCCTGGGGATCACCATTGATAGTGTAACCGGACGGGGTGCCGACCATCGTAAATACGTAACCGGACTGTAGCCCAACGGCCAAGGTCTCGGGGATCAAATCCGCGGCGGCCGGAGATGCCGCGCCGCTGCCTGGAGGCGGTCCGAGCTCATTCAACGACTGCGCGTAGCGCCCGTAAGTCGAAAAATATTGAATCTGGGTCGTGTTGATGGTGTGCATACTGCGGATAGCCGCCATCTCGTAGGCCGCCTTACGCGCCTGGGTCAATTTGGGGATCGCAATCGCTGCGATGATCAGGATGATCGCAATGACGATGAGCAGCTCAATCAGTGAGAAGCCCTTTTTCTTGTCTCGGTTTCGAATCACGCTAGTGCCGCCTTCTCTCTAGAGTACTGACGAACGAGCCCTGCGAGAAGTGCAGGTAAATTTACGCGAACCAATCTTCAGCGTGCAATTCCACAAAAGGGTCGTCGTAGAGATGGGTATAGTCCCGATAAATTCTATCGATTTCCGCTGCTTGCCGCGCGCTGAGGCGCTCGTCGACGTCGAGCATCAGCACCTGCTCGATTAGGTCTTGGCGGCGGAGAATTTCCAGGACTCCCGCCGGAGAATCTCCCAGGACGGCACTGCTGACGTCGGCCGCCTGCATGGCTAGCTCGACGTATTGGCGAGAGATGGGCAGCTGCAGGTCGATCAGCCTCTTAGACTCATTGAAGTGATCGAGCCAACGGCGGGTCCAGAAGCCCCACGTCCGCAGGACGCCGCCTACGATCCGCAGACGCGGCTCCTCTTTGTGTGCGGTTAGCGGGAAGCGGCAAACCAGATCGAGCAGCGCTGAGTCATCGTTTCCGGTGTAAAGCGCAATCTGCCGATCCAGCCCTGAGTCGCGAACCGCGCGGATTGCGTCGAGCGTCGCGCGGCGATTCGACCCGCCCAACTGGATGGCCGCCAAATGCCCCGTTTCGCACAACTCGCGCCAGGTCTGGTAGGCGATTGGGGCCGAGGCGCGCCCTGCAGCCGCAGCCATTACGGGCATCACTGCTGCAATCGCGCCAAAGTGTTCGAGCTGTTGATGCGGCTCGTTCGAAACCGCGCCGACGTCTACAAGCGCCAGGTGATAACCCAACTCCGCGGCAATGCCGGCCTCTTCGACGGCCAACGGAGTCGAGCCGGAGACTGCAGCGATGCGAATAAGCGGGTCGCGTTCCAAGTATTTTCGTTCGCTGAGCGCCGCAGCCGTCAAACGCAGCAGAGGGCGGTAAAGGCTGCCGAGAGGGACCGTCGAACAGCCGACAGCCAGTCCGCCGGCGCCGGCATCGCGATAGTAGCGAGTCAGGGCGCGCTGTCCCGGCTCATCGAGACCCCCGTCGACTCGCAATGCCAGGGGCTGAATGGGGATCATCGCCCCCGCCTGCAGGTTGCTGCGGACTTCTGTGGATAGTCTGTCTGCCAAGCGGTCAGTTTCTCTGAAAAGTAGCCGATGAAGCTATTGCCCTCGGGTGCTTTATAGTGTAAAGTACTTGGTATGGAACTCGATTCCGTTAGCCGTTCACCTGCCGTCCGCGTCGTCGTCATTGGCGCGCTGATCCTTTTCCTGCAGATTCCCGTCCTGTTCACCTACGGGTTGATGAGCGAACGCGAAAGCAGCAAGAACTCCGCGGTGCGCGAGATTGCCCAAAGCTGGGGATTGGCGCAAGAGGTGGTGGGGCCCTACCTGGTTGTGCCGTATCGCACGGCCCACGTGCGCACCAATGAGGCTGGACAAGCCTACACCCACTGGGTCGAGGACACGGCGACATTCCTGCCCGACGCGTTGGAGGTATCCGCGGTCCTAGACGGGCAGACCCTTCATCGAGGCATCTACGAATCGGTCGTCTACGCCGCGGAAATCGGCATTGTCGGCTCGTTCTCGAAACCGGACTTCTCGAAGTGGAACATTACCGAGGAGCAGATTCTTTGGGACCAAGCGCGGCTCATGCTGGAGGTCTCCGATGCCAGGGGCTTTCGCGATTCGGTGGAGGTTACTTGGGCGGGCGAAGCGCATAGCTTTGAGCCGGGCGAACGCACGCTGCCAGGCGCCAGACAAGGGCTACAGACCGCTTTGAATGCCGCTGACCTGGAGGCGGAGACGTTCCCTTTTGAAATGAACTTCGATCTCAAAGGACGTTCCAACATCCGATTCGCCCCGCTTGGCCGGCGCACCGAAACTCGCATCACCGGGGCCTGGCCGTCGCCGAGTTTCCAAGGGGCATGGTTGCCGGACGAGCGAGAGACGACGGCGGACGGTTTCTCCGCCTCCTGGGCTATTCCTTTCTTGGGCCGCAGCTTCCCGCAAAGCTGGACGGGCGCCCTGCAAAACACGCCACTGATCTCGCAGTTCGGTGTCGACTTGCTCACCCCCGTCGACGCTTATCGCCAAACCGAGCGCAGCTTGAAATACGAACTGCTCTTCCTGGCGTTGACCTTCGCGCCGCTCTGGCTCTTTGAAGTGTTGGCCGGCATCCGCCTGCACTTCATCCAATACGGACTCATCGGGGCCGCGATTTGTCTTTTCTACCTGTTGGAACTCTCGCTCGCCGAACAGCTCGGTTTCGCCAACGCTTACGCCCTTGCGGCGGCGATGATCGCCGGGTTGGTCACCTCTTACGCTTGGTCGGTCCTCGGCTCGGTATCGCGTGCGGCGACGATGGGCGCGGTCATCAGCGGCCTCTACGGCTTTCTCTACGTGCTGATCAGTCTGGAGGACTTCGCCTTGTTGGTCGGATCGCTGGCGCTGTTCGCAGTGTTGGCCGTGTTGATGTACACGACGCGGCGGGTCAACTGGTTCCAGGTTGGTTCTTCCGGCAAGCCCGCGGATCCCGCATAGGCAAGGCAGCGACGACGCCTATACTGGTCTGACATGCCGTCCGAATTGAGGCCGCCCGCGCCTGCGCCGCACCGTCCTTCAGCACAAGAGTTTGCTGCCTTGGCCCAACGCGCCATGGCCCAGCAGGCGTCCGCTAACGGTTTGCCGACCCGGCGCTTGGGCAAGACCGACGAGCAGGTCAGCATTCTCTGTCTTGGCGGCGCCCACCTGGGCCGTGTCGGTCTTAAGGATGAACCCGAGGCCCTGCGAATCTTCCATGCCGCGGTCGACAACGGTGTGCGCTTCATCGACAACGCCTGGGCTTACAACGACGGCTACTCCGAGCAGTTGGTCGGTAAGGCCATGACTCCTGGCGTGCGCGAGAAGCTGTTTTTGATGACTAAGAACACAGGCCGCGATTTCGCCCGTTCCAAGAGTTGCCTCGAAGACAGCCTGACGCGCCTGAAGACTGACCATCTCGACCTGTGGCAGTTCCACGAAACGAACTACGACAACGACCCGGACTGGATTTTCGAGCGCGGCGCTATCGACTACGCCCTCGAGGCCCAACGGGCCGGAAAGGTGCGCTACATCGGCTTCACCGGCCACAAGGATCCGCGCATCCTCAACAAAATGCTGGCCAAGGGCTTCGCCTGGGATACGGCGCAAATGCCCATCAACGTGATGGACTACTTCTACCGTTCGTTCTTCCACGAGACGTTGCCGTTGTGTCTCTCAGCCGACATCGGTGTGCTGGGCATGAAGAACCTAGGGGGCGGCGTCAGCAGCGCCAAGATCCCCGATGACACGTCGATTAGCGCGGACCAGTGCGTCCGTTACGCCCTGAGCCAACCTATTACGACTGCCGTCCGCGGCTGGACCACGATGCAACAGCTCGAATCAGATCTTGCCGTCGCCCGCGACTTCGTCCCGATGAGTTCTGAGGAACTGCAAAGCCTGCTTGCCGTGGCTGAAGCGGACGCCGGCGACGGGCGTCACGAGCAGTTTAAGTCCACCCGTCGCTTCGACAATCCGATCTATCGGGAAATGCATGGTTTGCCGGTGCAGGGCGACCAACTCTAGTTTCTCTCCCATCCGACGGCTAAATTATTGACAACAAGAGCCTTGCAGGCTCATAATCTTGCCCAGTAATGGCCTCGTGTGCCAGGAGGGCGTAGATGCGCAAAGCTACTCTTTTGCTGTTGGGAATCGCGGGTTGCTTCGTTCTAGTCGCCCAGGACGTGCCAATCGGCTCGGACGTACACGCACCGCTCTTTCAGGCCCCGAAGTCGGAATCAATCGCCTCGCAGACCGCCCGGTTGGTCCCTCAAGCTGGGGCCGCCCCTTCGGCGGAAGTCGCCCACAAGAATTTCATCGACGATTTCGTCTTCGCCAAGATGGCCACCAATGGCGTGCCGCACGCCGGGCTGGCGTACGACCGCGAGTTTCTACGGCGTATCTATCTCGACCTGACGGGCCGCATCCCCAGCAGCGAGCAAGTCCGCGAATTCATCGCCAACGATGCGGCCGACAAGCGCTCCAAATTGATTGACCAGCTCATCGGTAGCCCCGAGTTCGCCGACAAGTGGTCGTACTTCTTTATGGACACGCTGCGAATCAACGGCAAGTCCGGCGGCTATCAGCTGTTCCACTACATGCTCAAGCAGAGCTTGGCCGCCGATCGTCCCTACGACGATCTGGCACGGGCCATGATGTCCGCTTCGGGCAAGAGCAATCTCGTTGTGGCGGCGGTGAACCCGATCACGCGCGAACACGTCGAAGGTATGGCGGGCCAAGTCGATCACGGCGACGATCTGCGTAAAGTGCAGCAGTCGGATACGCATGACGAGTTAACGGTTCAGTTCGGCAAGGTTTTCTTGGGCATGAACCTGTCCTGCATCTCGTGCCACGACGGCGCTAATCATCTCGAGAAAGTCAACGTGTACTTGACCGGCAAGAAACGTACGGACTTCTTCCAGCAAGCGGCCTTCATGGGCAACACGCGCTACATTCCGCACGTCGAGAGGACCGAGGCTATCATGGCCCACTTCGTCGTCGACGACCTCGCCCCGGGATACGACACCAAGGCCGAGACCATGCTGCGCATGGGCCGTCTCGGCGGTCCCAACGAGCCGAAGTTCATCCTGACTGACGAGATCGCTGCCACGGACGCTGACCCTCGCGACGAACTGGCCCGCATGATGACCGCGGACTTACAGTTCTCTCGTGCGACGGTCAATATGTTTTGGGCCAAGCTCATGGGCTTTGGCTTCGTCGAACCCTACGATGAGTTCGATCTCGCTCGCCAAGATCCCAACAACTTGCCCGAAGGTTGGGACGTGCAACCCTCGCATCCGGAATTGCTCAACGAGTTGGCCAAGCATTTCCGCGAAAGCAACTACAGCTTGCATGAGCTGTTCCGCGTGATCTGCAATTCGAGCGCCTATCAGCTCTCAGCGAGTTTCCCCGGTGAATGGAACGACACTTACACGAAGTACTACGCTCGTAAGTTCGCACGCATGCTGACCGCCGAAGAACTGCACGATGCGATCGTCACAGCGACCGGCGCGTCCGATGAACTGCGTGACGGCAGCCGTACGGTCGCCATGGCGATGCAGGTCAGCGTGCCGCAAAACAAGGGCGATATGAAGAGCTTCATGCAAGCCTTCGGTCAGAACAACCGCGGCACGGTCGCCAGGCCTCCGTCGCCCTCGCCGTTGCAGCCGATCATGATGATGCGCTCTTCGGTCGTCAACGATCGCGTCGCCGCCGAGAACGACAGCCGCCTCGAAAAGCTCCTAAAGAAGCATGCTTCGAACGCTGCCGTTGTGGAAGACCTCTTTCTTTCCTCCATTGCTCGCCTGCCGACGCCCGCTGAGAAGGACGTAGCGTTGACTGCCATGGCGCAAGATCGGCAGAAAGGCGGAGAGAATCTACAGTGGGCGCTGCTCAATCTCTCCGAGTTCCTCTACAACTTCTAGACGGGAGACGAAATGAAACCCATCACGGTTGGACAACTTCTTCCCTCGCGCCGCGAACTGCTCAAGTACGGCGGCATGGGCCTGCTGGGCGCGTCAGTCGGGGCCGTCGCGCCCCTGCGTCTGCGCGCCACGCCGCCCACCGACACGCCTCGCGGCACGGCTCTCAACGTCATCTTCTTCGAGATCTCTGGCGCGATTAGCCACGTCGACTCGTTTGATTTCAAAGAGAACGCCGCCACGCAGGCCGACTTCGACGTTCGCAAAACGCCGACCGGCATCTACCTACCTCACGCGTTGTTCCCACGTATCGAGAAAGTCCTCGACCGCGTTGCCATCGTGCGGACACTCCAGAGTCACGAGGAAGTGCATCTGCGCGGCGAATACTACGTCCAAGCCGGTCGCCAATTGAACATTGCTTTCGCGCGTGAGATTCCCTCGGTTGGCTCCGTCGTCGCCGCGGAACTCGAGTCGCAACGCAAGGACAGCGATACTTTCCCGACCTACGTTTCGTTCAACCTTGAGGCGAATCAGACCGGCGCGCTGTCCACGGGCTTCCTCCCGCCTAAGCACTCCGTCTTCGATCTGAACCCAGAGGCTGCTCTTGAAGGAATGGCCCTCGATCAGCACGCGACCGAGCTGCTTGAGGAGCGTTGGCGTCTGCTGTCGCAGCTGCGCGATTCGCAGCGCGAGCGTCTGCAGAGCTACGGTCGCGAAGTCGGCGCGTTCGAGGACTTTAGTGAGACCGGCAAGAATTTGCTGACCGACGAGCGTTGGCCGTCTGCCTTTAAACTGACTGCCGAAGACAAAGAACGCTACGGCAACAGCAAGGTCGGCGTGTCTTGCGCCCTCACGCGCAACTTGCTGGCCCAAAACGGCGGCACCCGGTACGTCCACGTCTGTCACTTCGGTTGGGACCACCATAAAGAGATTTGGGATAAATCCAAGGACGACAACCACTACAAGCTGATTGCTGACTTTGATCCGGCCCTGGCCAGCTTGATCGAAGACCTATCGACTACGCCCTCACCCGAAACGCCGGGCAAGACGCTGCTCGACGAGACGCTGGTCGTGATGATGAGTGAGTTCGGTCGCACTCCCGGCCCGCTCAACCACATGGCCGGGCGCGATCACCACAACCACACCTTTCCCGCGCTGTTTGCAGGCGCCGGCATCAAGGGTGGGCTCGTCATGGGCGAGACCGACGCCGAGGGTCGCTTCTGCAAGGATCCCGGTTGGGCCGTCAAAGATCAGCCGCGCATTGAGAACGTCGTATCCACCATCTACTCGGCGCTCGGCATAGACGCGTCGAAGTCAGTCCGCAATCTCCCTTCGGGCCGCACGTACACTTACGTCGATCCGTTGGGCGCGAACGGATACATCTCAACCAATGAAATTGCAGAACTATACGGTTAGGACGGGCCTCTTACTCGCGGCCATCTTCGCCGGTTCTGTGTCGATTGCCTTCGCCCAAGACGGAGGGCTACAGGTCGTTCTCGGCGGAGAGTTCAATCGCGGCCGCACCCACGAATGGCCTGACAAAGATCTTCCGTGGTATCCCAATCCGCTCAACGACGATACGCCGGTCAAGCGTCTCCGTGTCGACGCATTCTTGATGGATGAGGCCGAGGTCACTAATGCCAGGTACGCCGCGTTCGTGTCGGCAACCCAACACAAGCCGCCTTTCCACTGGGTTAAAGGCCATCTCGCCAAAGGCGAAGAGAACTTCCCCGTCGTGAACGTCAGCTGGGATGATGCCGTTGCGTTCTGCGCCTGGGACGGCAAGCGCCTGCCGACCGAGGCCGAATGGGAGCACGCCTGCCGCGGCAAAGAGGACGACAAAAAGTATCCCTGGGGCGCTGAAGATCCCACCGAAGATCAAGCGCACTTCGGTTCGCAAGAAGGCGGCCCGGTCGCCGTGTGTTCCAAGGCCCGCAATGACTTCGGGCTCTGCGACATGGTCGGCAACGCCTGGGAATGGACCTCCGACTGGTACGGGCGCGAATACTATGCCGACGCCCCCGCTGAGAATCCTCAAGGCCCTCAGCTGGGCCGTTATCGCGTCATGCGCGGCGGCTCGTGGTTCGACAAACCCGCGTCGCAGTTCCTCACTTGTTCCTACCGCAGTTGGACGCGGCAACCGGAACGTAGCCCCAACATCGGCTTCCGCTGCGTCAAGCCGGCCTCTGCCGAATGACCTGGCGTCGTCGCTACAATGGCCCCGATGCCCACCCTCATCAGCCAGCCCAGCCGCATTGAATCCGCCGGCACGAAGCCCAAGATAATCGAAGAGTTCATCGGACGCGTCAACAGCGGCACCGACAGCTTGAGCGTCGCAAGAATGTGCAGCCCCGGTGGCTGGGAAGAGCCCGGCCAACGGCCCGAGTTCGACGAGTTCACCGTCGTCGTCAAAGGCGCGCTCCGCGTCGAGCACGAAGGCGGCGTGATCAACGTCCCCGCCGGGCAGGCCATCATCACCCGCAAGGGCGAGTGGATTCGTTACTCAACACCGTCACCGGAGGGCGCCGAATACTTCGCCGTCTGTCTGCCGGCATTCTCGCCCTCAACCGTGCACCGCGACGAGTAGCCGTCGACGGACGGCTACCCAACAGTGTTAAAATTCGTCCCGTGATTGCACGACGACGATTTATGCAAGCTCTCGCCTCTGCCTCGGCGTTGCCCGCGGTCGCGATGGCCCAGGCGCCCCCGGCCAGCGACTCCTCAGCGCAGGCTACCTAAGTCAGCACGACCCTTCACGACGTTGGCGGGACCACCGTTCGCCGCTACTTCGACGACGAACAATTCGCCGCTCTCCAAAGGATCTGCGACTTGATAGTTCCCGCGCAGAACGGCAGGCCCGGCGCCCTCGACGTCGAAGTGCCCGAATTCCTGGACTTCCATGTCAGCGTGTCATTCGATGACCGCCAACAAACCTATCGGGCAGGCCTCGATGCGCTGAACCACCAAGCGCTGCTGCTCTTCAGCAAGTCTTTCGCCGAGCTGAGCGACGCCCAGGCCGACCAAATCGTCGCCGAGCCCATGCGCGTCAACTGGACGCCGTCGCCGCCCCGCGACATCCTGGCGGAGTTCCTTCGCGAAGTCCGCGAAGACGCCCTGGCCGCGACACAGAATACGCGCGAGTACAGCGAAGCGATGGCGTCGGCAGGCGTGCGGCGTCGTGACACTGGCCTCTACTGGTACGTGATGGAATAACCGGATGCCCGAGAAAAAGGAATACGACGTTCTCATTGTTGGCTCCGGCGCTGCCGGAGGTATGGCCGCGCATACGCTGACTGAGCGCGGAGCTTCGTGCCTCATGCTCGAAGCCGGCCCGCTTCCCGAGTTCGACAAGAAGACCGCCATCCGGCCCGTTTACGATCTGCCGTTTCGCGGACTCGGCGATCCCAAACGCCTCAAACACGTCGTCCAACGCACAGAATTCAACGCCAACCGCTGGGTCAGGGAAACCGATCTCCCCTACACCTATGACCCCAAAGAACAGTTCAACTGGGTGCGCGTGCGCATGGTCGGCGGACGGTCGCTCTTTTGGGCGCGCATGTCCTTCCGCTTGAGTAACTACGAGTTCAAAGCGGCTGACCATGACGGCTTCGGCGACAACTGGCCCATCTCCTACGAAGACCTCGCGCCCTACTACGACCGCGTCGAGGAAATCTTTAGCGTCAGCGGAGTCCAGGAAGGCTTCGAGCAATTGCCTGACGGCAACTTCATCGCCGACAGCTCGCCCTACAGCGGATCGATCCAGCGTATCCGCGACGCCGCCTCCGCCAAGGGCATCGTTTCGACCAAGATTCGCCGCTCGCTCGGTGACGGTCGCCTGGCCAGCTCATTTAATCTCACATTGCCGCGCGCCCTAGCCACGGGGAAACTCGACATCGTCGAGAACGCCATCGCCCGCGAGGTCACCGTCGACAAAGCCACCGGTCTCGTCAACGGCGTCAACTACGTCGACCGCCGCTCGGGTCGCGAGATCCATGCCAAGGCCAAGCGTGTCGTGCTCGCCGCGTCTTCGCTGGAGACCACGCGGTTGTTGCTCAACTCCGGCATCGCCAACTCCAGCGGCGTCCTTGGACATTACCTCATCGACCAGTTCTACGTACGCGGTGGCGTCAACGCTATCGCGCCCGAGGCTCGCGGCGGCATAGCTCCGCGTGGTTTCATGGGCGGCTCCGGATACCTGCCGCGCTTCCGCAACCTCAAGGGACAACGCCAGGCTCAGGACTTCATCCGCGGTTACGCTGTTGACTTCTATTCCGGCGGCACACCCGACCCGCGCTACTTTCCCTCCTACGGCGCTCAACTCACTCGCGACATGGAAGAAGCGCAAGGCGCCGGCATGCGCTTCACCACCATGGGCGCCGTTCTGCCGCGCTACGAAAACCACATGCGCATCGATGGCCACGTCGTCGACGCTTGGGGTATCCCCGTTCCACGCATCAGCGTGAAGTACTCAGACAATGAGTGCAACATGGCCCGCGACGCCATGAACACGTTGACCCAGTTGTGCGACGACTCGGGCTTCAGCGTTCTTGCGGCTCACGACTAGATGCACCCGCCCGGGCACTCCATCCACGACCTGGGCGGCTGCCGTATGGGGGCCGATCCGGCGAAGAGCGTGCTCAATCAGTACAACCAGTCGCACGACATCAAGAATCTCTTCGTTGTCGACGGCTCCAGCTTCGTCACGCCTGGCAGCCAGAATCCTACGCTCACAATCATGAGCTTAGGCATGCGCGCGATGGACTATCTGGCCGACGAAGTGAAGAAGGGCAACGTTTAGCGCACTGGTTGTCGCGGCCTCATTTCACGTCTGTGGCGTCCAGCACACCCTTGTGGACAGCCACGCCGATGATGATCACTTCCAATGGCTCGCTACCGTTGTTCGCTAGGCCGTGAGCCTCGCGCGCCATCAACGGAATCGCATCGCCAGCCTTCACCGCAGCCGTTTCGTTATTCACTGTGATCTCGCCGCTGCCGTTCATCACGTAGTAAAACTCTTCCACCCCGTTGTGCATGTGCTTGCCCACGCTCGTTCCTGGCGGAACCAGCAAGTGGTCGACGTAAGCCCAGTTGGTGCGGAAGAACGAAGGCCCAATCTTTCGCGCGTAAGAGATCGTACCTTTGCCGCCATGCAAGTTCGCCACAGGCCGCAGCTTTGCGCGGTCGAATGGTGCAGTTAGAAACTCCGGAATCCTACTCAACGGGGCGCCAACGCGATCGTCTCCCAGATCCACACTGCCCGTCGGGTCCTCTCCGCGACCAAGCGCAGGCATATCCGAACGCGCGACGCTGATATTCATCCACTGCACAGGCGTATCGCCCGCGTTATATAACGCATGCGCCTGACCGAGCCGCACCGGCACGCCCACTGGACCCGTGATTTCCGCCGTATGGCCGTCTATCGTGAATTGCACTTTACCGCCGAACACGACGAACATCTCCTCGGTCGAGTTATGCATGTGATGGCCGATACCGCTCTTGGCATGGACCATGCCGCGATGCACGAAGCGTAAGTCTTCAATCGACCGCGCCGGCAGCAACTCGCCAAACTGCATTGTTCCCGCACCGGCATGTACCGCCTTCAGGTCGCGGTAATTGCTGGGATCCAAGCGGTGGATCCTTTCGAGCAAAGGCTCGGCGGCGGTCGCCAGGGACGTCGCGAGGCAAAGCAGCACCAAGATTCGAAGTTTCATAGCGTCCCCACTCTACTGCATCGCTCGTTCGCCTTCCAAACGCCCTGTGAGGAATCGAACCGCGCTAAAGTTTGAAGGATGTCATCGAACAACAAAATTGCCTTGGTGACCGGCGCAGGCAGCGGCGTCGGACGCGCCTGTTCCCTCGGCCTGCTCGAAGCCGGCTTTACCGTCGTCGTCGTCGGTCGCCGCTCCGCCAAACTACAGGAGACCATTGCCGAGTCCGGCCATGCCGACCGAGCGCTCGCCATCCCGTGCGACGTCGCCGATCCTCAAGCGGTGAAGTCTCTATTTGCCCAGGTCAAAGAAAAGTACGGCCGCCTCGACGTGCTATTCAACAACGCCGGAATGGGCGCACCCGCCGTTGAAATGGATGAACTCACCTTCGAGCAATGGAAGGCCGTGGTCGACGTCAATCTGAACGGCGCATTTCTCTGCACCCAGGCGGCCTTCGGCATGATGCGCCATCAAGACCCGCGTGGCGGTCACATCATTAACAACGGCTCGATTTCGGCCATCACGCCGCGCCCCTACTCCGCGCCCTACACCGCCACCAAACACGCCATCACCGGATTGACCAAATCGACCGCGCTCGACGGCCGTAAGTACGACATTTCCTGCGGTCAGATCAACATCGGCAACGCCGCCACGCCGCTCACCGCGCGCATGGCCGATGGCGTGCACCAGCCCGACGGAACCCGCAAGCCGGAGCCCACCATCGACGCCAAGCACATCTCTGACGCCGTGGTTTACATGGCCAATCTGCCGCTCGACGTTAACGCGCTCACGGTCACCGTTATGGCCACGCAGATGCCGTTCGCAGGAAGAGGCTAGGAACTCGCCGGCTCCATGGGCTCATCCGCGCTCGGTCCGTAGATTCCAGGTACCTTGCCACCCATCGCTCGCAGATAGGACGACAACTGCCCACGATGATGAACCGAGTGACGGATAGCCATGCCCAGCAACGAAACGGCGGGCAATTTCATGATGCCGAAGAAGTCGATCTCCGTAGCGAGTTGCTCGGGCGTTAGCGCTTTCACCTGCGCCAACAACGCCGGTATTGTCTCGCCGTAGCGGGCCGCGCAGTCAGACCCGTTCATCAAACCTCAAGCATCCGATTCATCGGGCAGCGGCTGGATCTGCGCCTTAATCGTGGACTCCAATAGCCACGCATCTTCCAACGTGATGTGCCGGGCCAGCGCAAGTCCAGTCCTGGACTTCTCATCGGGCTTATAGTTCTGACCAGCCTGTAGCACCGCGCCCAGAACGCGCACCGTAGCGGGAATCTCGCCTCCGAAGTCGCCAAGGTAAAACCCCGATGCAACCTTACAATCTTGTGGACTCACTTATCCCGGATTTCCGATTTGACGTCTGACCGCTAACCAACCCAGCGCTCTCGGCGCCCTTACAGATGCGGGTTTGAACGCATCAGATGGGCCGTGGAGGGCAACACCGAGTGGGTGACAAAGATCAAGAGCCGTTTCAGCTTTCGTTCAACGG